>DTSX01000131.1:15167-17155 GCA_012965065.1 Gammaproteobacteria bacterium | reverse complement strand
TGGATTGGCTAAAGAAACTGAAACAGGACGACGAAGAGCCATTGAAATTAAGTGACCTATTGCAGATTGGCCCTCGGTGTATTAGAAGCAAGAAGGAACGAGACGCAGCGGTAGAAATCCTTTGCAACTATGGATGGATACAAATCAGAAACTGGAAGAACAGAAAAGTTATCCTGCTCCATCCTTCAATTAAGAAAAGTTGATGGCGAGCTTGAAGGAGTTGAGGATACGCTATCAAGAGGAAGCCTCAACCCTGGCTAAATCGGCTAAATCGGCTAATTTTCAGAACACTGATCCCACTGAATTTAGCCAAATTAGCCACCTTCAGCAGAAAGATGACATCCTGGAACTTCAGTTCCTAAGGGACGAGCGTGCCGCAATACGGGAATATGATGGTGGTATGACCCGAGAAAGAGCCGAATACTTCAGCCTGCTGGATGTACCTAGTTTACCAAGTAAATACAATGGGTAGACTTATTCTATGGTAAATGTTCAGTTCAATAATCTGTTCATTTGTCTTCAGCGAAATGTTAATAAATGTTGATTTTTGGAGGTTAAATGGAAAGTCAAAAAAAACTCACACGACAAGTCTGGCGCAATAACAGGAGCAAGATTACTTTCACTCTGCACCCGGATATAGTTAAGGTTATCAAGAGCACCGCAGAAGAAGAGCGACTTCCGATGAGTATCGTTGCCGACGAGGCGCTCTATGCAGGTTTAAAGGCTCTTGGTCGAATGGATTGAGACCCCCCGGGGGCAGCGTACTTTGAACGGAAATTGAGGACTTTCAACTAAAAATCACCAATAATATCGGAAAAATCATAATAGGATTCTTTTTTTTATATTAATTATCTTAAATTTAATTGTTAATTTTTAGAGAGAAAAATTTGCAGTTCTTTAAAATATAGGTCTGGCTCCTCATAAAAAGGTACATGTGAACTGTTATGAAATACTACAACTTCTGAATTAGGAAGTACATTATTCATACGAGAAGCACATGCAGGACCAATTTCATCATGAGTACCAGTTATAATTAGTGTAGGCATCTCTAGACTATCCATGTCTGAAATACGGTTCCAGTCCTTTAAGTTTCCAATATATAAAAACTCATTAGGTCCCTGCATTGTACCATAGGGACCCATGTTCCAATCATCTACAGAAGCTAAAAGTGAAGATGGCCATTCTTTAAGTCTGCAAACATGACGATAATTCAAAATTGTTATTGCTGCTTGATATTCTGGATGATCAATCGTACCCATGGCTTCATGATGAAGCATCATGGCAACTGTCTCACTGCCCAATGCTTCTCTCATTCGATTTAATTCAGTAGTAAGATGCTGTAAATCTCCACAAGTATTTGCCAATATTAATGATCTTATTTCATCAGGATAAGTTAAAGCATATTCAATGCTCAACCATCCACCCCATGATTGACCTAATAAGTGAAAATTAACAATACCAAGCTCTTTACGAACTGTTTCGACCTCTTCAACATATCGAGTTATATTCCATAAACTAACATCTTCAGGTCTATCAGAATTTCCACAACCTAGCTGGTCAAATGCAACAATACGATACCCTTCTTCAACAAGATGGATATGTGGATCTCGCAAATAATCGCATGGTAAACCAGGACCTCCGTTTAACAAGAACAATACATGTTCTCCCTTGCCATAGCTGTAACTGACAATGTTGTATCCATCAACTTTTATATTTTGAATTTCCGGTTTATGAGTGTTTGACATAATTTTTCCTTAAAATTGTTGCGATAATATTAATCTATTATACAACTAATATTGAATGTTTCATCAACTTTCTATTTAAAAAATATTTCTGGTTAATTAAATCAACAAAGCCCGATAGACCTTTTGGCCATAAAATGATGAACAAAACAAGAATAATGCCTAGACCAGCAAGTCTCCACTCGACAAATTCCTTTAAAATTTCATCCACAATCATTAGGGCTCCAGCTCCCATTAACGGCCCCC
>DTSX01000131.1:0-15067 GCA_012965065.1 Gammaproteobacteria bacterium | reverse complement strand
ATTTGTAATATATATAATAATATCAGCATGATAAATTATATTGCAATTAAGTGTTGTATTAATAATCTAATTTTTATAGAATGTTCTTTCTTTGAATTGAGCTGTAGCTTTTATGATCAAAGCTTGAAAAAAGCTTTGTGTTTTAGCAGAGAAAACTAAAATTTTGTTTGAGTAGGTAAATTTTATTCATAAAATCTATATTTTGCTAAAAGATGTTCTTGTAAAATCAGTTATATGCCATGGAACTTGTGTTCAACAATTCAAATTTTGAATTGGCAAGGTGTAGGGCAGATTATCCATGTGAAAATTTACGAGTTTTTACCCGTATAATCTCTTAACGATTTCACAATAGTGAATGTCTAAATGAAATCAAAGTAATTATTACATTCTGCGTATCACTATCACTCAAAATAGGAGACAGTATGAAACTGAGTAGAAGATCATTTACAAAAGGCATTGTTGGGGCAGCAGGACTGACTATGCTGGGACCATTGGGACAACTTCAGGCTGCGCGTAATGACCAACTCAACATTCTCTGTTGGGAAGGGTACAATTCTGATGATGTTTTGGGGCCATTCAGAGTTAAAAACCCAGATGCTACTATCAGAGCAGAGAGCGGTACATCTGACCCTGATATGATCAATAAGTTAAGAGCTGGTGAGGTTAAAGTATGGGACTTGATTAATGTCAATCAGCCTTGGGCTAAAGCTCAGCTTTATCCTGAAAAACTAATTAAACCTTTAAATAAGCAAAGATTCTTGCCTTATTTTGAAAAAATGCTTCCTGAATTCCAAGGACCATATCCACTAGCGTTTGCAGATAATGGAGCCTTAATCGGGATGACCCAGCGTTTTGGCCCGTTTAGTTTTGTAGTTAACACGAACAAAATTAGTAGGAAATATGCAGAAGATCAAGGCTTTAAGTTGTTTTTAGATTCTAAGATGAAAGGACGTTACGGAGTTCTAACTTACGACAATTGGAATATAATGCACATGTGCTTGACAGGTGACCAAAATCCATTTACTAAGATGGATTCGGCTGGTTTAAATAAATTCAGAAAAACCGCCAAAGGTATATTCGGAGGAGCGAAACTTTTGACCGATGATCTTGTTGCAATGAATACAGCACTAATAAATGGTGAAATTGACGCCTATTTTACAGGCGGCACTTATACCGCTTCTCCAGCACGTCTTGATGGTGCAACTAATATAAGAGGAATTACCCCGAATACTGGCCCAGTCGGTGGGAAAGGGGGTATTGTTTGGATTGAGTTGACTTCATTGGTCAATAATCCTAACCCTACAAGTTTGGCAGAAGACTTTTTAGAGTTCGTCCAGAAACCTGAAATCGCTAAGGCAGTAGGTTTTGCAGAAGGGACCTATAATCCTGTTGCACAAATGGGTGACAAAAAGGTTTTCTCTATGTACAGTTCTAAAGAACTTGATGCTATTCAGTGGGACAGTTTGTCCGAAGAAATGGACCGCTCCTTAGATTATGATGTTGTTCCTTCATATGATGAGTTGGGTAAAATATACAACTCAGCAAAACGCGGGTAATGTAACTTGAATGGAGGCTTGGATAAGAATATTTTCTGAGTCTCCATTCACTAATTTTAGAATTAATTAGTTGATGCCTAAAAAACAGTTCGTGATAAAAAAGTAACTGGATAAATGGTCGAAGTCACTGCAGACTCATGTTTTTGATTGTTTTATAAAACAGGTTGAAAAAGATATCCAGTCTAGACCGGATCCAGTTTCTTAGGCTAAAGTCTGTATAAGCAAGTGTTAAGTTAGTTTGGTCTCCAATTACACCTTTTAGGAAACATTTGCCTAAGCGGCAATCTTGTTTTAAATGACTGATTGAGGCCTCTATGCTAGCTCTTTTTCTGAATCGTATGCTTTGTTTACGCTTTTTGTATTCAGTGTCGTCTTGAGTTGGTAGTGAAGCAGTCAAGAACTGAGTTTTTCCAAAATATTTTTCTCCTGGATATCCGTGATCAACGATCAGGATTTCAGCCTGTGTACCATTGATTCGTTTGAGTTGCTTGAGTAGCACATCGATGGTATGACCATCACAGGGACTTCCCGGTAGGGCTAGAGCACCAAGTATAATTCCGATGTCTCTTGATCTGTCAATAGAGACCTTGTCCCCGAATTCATAGGCCTTGTTAGCTTTGCCTTTGGCAATACATTCAACGTGAGGTTCATGGAGAGAGTAGATTTTATCTTTATCATTTTTCTGCTGAAACAAAATGCTGGAGGCATTTAGCAGGGTCTCAACATGTTGGTCTTAGCTGTTAATCGTTCATCTTGCGTAGTAGCTCACGTAGCATAACTCGACCGATTGACCGGATTCTTCTGGTTGCTTTTAGGGCTTTTTTCTTTAGCCTGGTAGATTCTCGGTTGGATGCCTGAAGAAGCAGGCCCGGAGCAGTAGGGCTGTAACTTTGCATTAAGGCAATATCTTCCTTGTTGGCAATCTCCCTGCGGGTGCCTATGACCTTCTTGGCCAGTTTTGCGTTGTAGGATAGGTGATGCTTTTTTCCTGAACTGTGGTGTCAACTACTACTTCTTCCTGTTTGATTTTGGGATGGAAGAGGTCTACAGATAGTCTCAAGATACTCTCGGCACCCTTTTTACCAATTCGCTTGCGGAAATGGGTGAGATCCGATGAGGCAACCGGCGCAGACCACTGAAGTTCATGCTCTCCGCTGAGAAACTGCCAGTAGTGTTTATCAACCCAGCGTTCAACCACTTGGTCGTCACTAAGATCATGCAGTTGATTTAAGAGAAACAGGGGATCATTAAACGAACCGGTTTGGCTGGACGACCTCTGTGACTGTATAGACGGGTAAAATCATTCTCAAGAGATTCCCAGTCGATGATCTTGCCTAGCTGGTAAATGGGGTGTCTTGGATTTAATTGCTCACTCAAACCACTCATTAGAAAGCAGATTTAAAAAAGAACAAGTGATTAGCCTTTCATTGGAATTAGCTTTTTGAAATGCGAAATTGCTGGGTTTTATGACTTTAGAAGAAGAGTGCAGTATTATAACACCTCTTGATTATATATACTATTGATATTATTATATTTATAACTATTTTTAAGCATCAACTAATTAATGCCCACAACTCCTATTTTATATCTAAAAGATGTTGTAAAGCGCTTCGATGATTTTACAGCTTTGGATAATATAAATCTTGAAATATTTGAGGGTGAATTTCTTACTATCGTAGGCCCTTCTGGTAGTGGTAAAACCACCCTAATTCGTTTAATGGTAGGTATGGACGAGCCCACCGAAGGGACAATTTGGCTTCGCAATGAAAGGATTGATCAAACTCCTGCGAACAAACGACCTACGTGTATGGTTTTCCAATCCCTTGCTCTTTTCCCACACAGATCCGTAGGCCAAAATATTGAATTTCCACTCAAGATAAAAGGAGTCTCTCCAAAAGTAAGGAGTAAGCGTGCCCTGGAGCTTTTGGAACTCCTTCATTTACCTAAAAGTTTTTACAATAAACGCATTAGCCAGTGTTCTGGAGGTGAGCAGCAAAGAATTGCACTAGCTAGGGCTTTGGCTTTTGATCCTGAAATAATTTTCTTTGATGAGCCTTTATCCGCACTTGATTATCGACTGAGAAAAACATTAGAGAAGGAGCTAGTGGATCTTCATGAAAGAACAGGTAAGACGTTCGTCTATATTACGCACTCTCTAGAAGAGGCTATGGTTATGTCTGACAGGATTGCCATAATGAATTCGGGAAAGTTTGAGCAAATAGATGTTGCTGAGGTAATATATTCTAAGCCAGTAAGTCGTTTCGTTGCCAGCTTTATGGGTGAAGTTAATATGTTTGATTTTAAATGCGATTCTAAAGGTGATATCAAGATAGATGGTGTTGAAATTCGTTCCAGTGTTTTAACAAAGGACAAACAAAAAAAATATTCCAAAAAAGCAAAAGGGACGTTAATGGTTCGCCCAGAATTTGTACGATTTAATAAAGCAAAAGAAACTAACGATTTTCAGATCCGGGGTTATTTGAGAGCGGAATATGAACTTGGTTCACGCATTCAATATGAGGTTGATACTTTGGACGATTCGCGTGTTATTATAGAGAAATTACGCGAAGATCGTTTTAAAGGAAAACTTGGAGCGACAGTGGTAATTGGTTGGGACATAAAACATACACACTTTATACCTAACGATTAAGTATGGAACGTTTAGATAACAAACTTGGCACGCTAACATCTTTACCGATGGTATTGCTACTTGCAGTTAGTTTTCTTGCTCCGTTAGTTGTAGTTGCTGTATTTTCTATCATGCCACCAAAGGTATTCAGTATCATGAACGTTCCAGATTTTTCCGCATATGCTGATTTTTTTCAACAGGGTTATTACAAATCTTTACTCTGGTCGGTTGCAATGGCTTTTATTTCAACAGTTATATTGTTCTTGATTTGTTGGCCGCTAGCTTTTGGTATGGCAAAAGTCTTTGGCAAGTTTACACTTGTCCTAACGATTGCTGTAGCTATGACCCTTATTGTTTCAGAAAACATTCGACTTTTTGGTTGGGTTTTAACTTTGATGAAAGGTGGTTTGATTGATGGGTATTTAAGGACTTGGTGGGGCTTAAGACTTGAGGGTGTTCTTTATAATGGGCCGATCATCGTGTTTGGACTTATTTATGTTTATTTCCCATTCATGCTTTTTCCTTTGGCACAAGGTATTGCCATGATTCCTGAAGATGCTCGTCAAGCAGCAGAGGATCTTGGAGCATCACCGTTTAGAATACTTTGGGAAATTGATTTGCCACTAGCTTCCCCTGGAATTGTTGTTGGCTCTCTTCTCAGTTTTGTTCTAGCCGCGGGGGCTTTGGCTGAATCTAAATTGTTAGGTGGGCAGGCCATAATTGTTTTTACAGACGAGGTAGAAACAGCGTTCACGTACGGCCAGAATTGGCCACTTGGTTCAGCCTTAGCAATGATCTTGATTCTGATTATAGGGATTCTTGCATTTTTTTCGATTTCTAAGATAGATTTAGATTCGATGATGGGGAGAAGACGTTAATGAGATCATCACGAAAAACGGTGTACTTTCTTAATGCGTATGGAGTTTTGGTTATTGTCTTTCTATATCTACCACTTGTTTCCGTTTTTTTCGCTTCAATCTCAAAAACTAGATATTTGACATTCCCAATCCGCAGGTATGCCACGCATTGGTATTTGCGGGCAGTACAAAGTCCAACAGTCTCAGATTTGGTTGAAACATCTTTGAAAATAGCTATAATTGTCACCGTTATTTCAATGCTAGTTGGTTTCTTCGGGGCATTGGCATATGCAAGATATCATTGGAAGTATAGAAACGCGTTTCAAAAAATCATAATTTTACCAATTTTTTTCCCACAAGCAGTTCTGGGTCTGGCGTTGTTGATTTGGTTTAACTCCATTGGATTAATACCTTCTTGGAAAACTGCTGTAGTGGCTCATCTTGTATGGATAGCTCCAATATCAACATTAATAATAGCAATACGAGCATACAGCTTTGATCCTGCTCTTGAGGAGGCGGCTAGAGATCTGGGAGCATCAACCTGGACAATTATGCGTGAAATCACAGTACCATTGCTAATTCCTGGAGTCATTTCTGCTGGTTTGTTCTCTTTTCTTTTAAGTTGGGGGAATTTCCCATTATCTTTATTTACTACCGGAGCAGACTCAACACTACCAGAATGGCTTTATGCAAAAATGGTTTCAGGTTATTCGCCTTTAGTCCCATCTGTGGGATTTATCTCTATTGGTTCCTCAATAATACTGTTAGTCATTGCATATATTGCAAAAAAATTGGTAGCATCAGTTGCTAAGTGAAATAAGACAATTATACTTTTCAAAACCAAATTAATATAGAAGGAGAAAAAATGTTTACTAGCATTAAGGGGCATTCGGTTATCGTTACAGGTGCATCTAAAGGGATAGGCAGGGGAATTGCCAAAGTATTTGCATTACAGGGTGCAAAAGTGATGGTGGTGGCCAGAGGGGAGGTTGAGGCAAAAGAAACAGTTGATGAAATCCGTTCAAATAATGGGATTGCTGAAATGCAGTTGTGCGATGTGACTGATTGGGATGCAGTAGTGGAAATGGTGAAAGTCACTGAATCGGAGTTTGGAAGTGTCGATGTGCTTTGCGCAAATGCCGGGATATTCCCCCAAACTAAAATATTAGAAATGGATCCAGAAGAGTGGGACCAAGTTATGGAAACAAATCTGAAAAGTGCTTTTTTGTGTGTAAAAGCCTGTATTCCTCAATTTAAAAAGAAAGGTAATGGGCGGATTATTCTTACTTCATCTATAACAGGTCCAGTAACTGCGTACCCAGGCTGGTCGCATTACGGAGCTTCCAAATCAGGGCAACTGGGATTCATGAAGACTGCAGCGATGGAACTTTCGAAGTATGGAACTACAATAAATGCTGTAATGCCGGGTAATATTTACACAGAAGGATTACGGGATTTAGGACAAGATTATTTAGATTCAATGGCGGCTACAATTCCTCTAAAACGTCTTGGGGTGGTCGAAGATATTGGCAATGCTGCATTATTTTTTGCTTCTGATGAAGCTTCCTACATCACAGGTCAAACTTTGATAGTAGATGGCGGACAAATTCTTCCTGAATCTCTAGAAGCAATTGAAGAAATATAACATAAAAGGAGTAATGGAATGGTTGAAAGTCAGCAATCTCATAACATGCTTATATCTCTTCTTGGCGAATTAGCAAATACATCTCTTAAATTGTGGGAGGTCCCCGCTGAAGCTTCAGCTAAATTGATCAATTTCTCAGAAAATGCAACATATCTTGTTTCGTCGTCTAAAGGTTACCGATCTATTCTAAGAATTCATCGGGAGAATTATCACACCAAACTTGCTATAGCATCAGAAATAGCTTGGACTCGTGCGCTGAATAAAGAAAGTGAAGTTGAAACGCCAAACATCATTCCAGGGAGAGATAATCAAGATATTCAACAATGCAAAGTTGATGGTTTGAAAAACAACCGTTACATGGTTATGTTCGAGTATGTTGAAGGAGAAGAACCCAATGAAGAACAGGATCTCGTTGGACCATTTGAAGAACTAGGTGAAATTAGTGCTAAAACCCACATACATTCCATTGGCTGGAATCGACCAAATTACTTTGAAAGGCTTGAATGGAACATAGATGCTTTTTTTGGTTCAAAGCCAATTTGGGGCAAATGGCAAGATGCACCAGCAATGGAAAAACCTGTTTTAAAATTGCTAATTCAGCAGGAAGATCTTATTGTTAAGCGTATAAAAAAATTTGGAATGGGATGTGGAAAGTTCGGTCTTATTCATGCTGATATGAGACTAGCAAATCTATTGATTCATGAAGGTAAAACTCGCCTTATTGATTTTGACGATTGCGGAATAGGCTGGTTCCTATATGACTTCGCTGCTGGGATCAGTTTTATGGAAGATAATCCAACAGTTGAAACACTAAAAGATGCTTGGGTGAGGGGATATAGAAATGTTAGTTCTCTTTCGAATGAAGAAGAAAAAGAAATAGATACTTTCATCATGCTCCGTAGAATGGCGCTATTGGCATGGATTGGTTCTCATTCAGATACTGATTTGGCCAAAGAACAAGGGCCTGAATTTACGAAAGTCTCAGGAGAACTTGCTGAAAAATTCATGATAAAAATGGGGTAACTCCTTGATGTTAAAATTAGTAACGCTATCAATTCTAATCAGTATTAATATTAAGGTTTAACCTCAAAAACTATTTAATTTTAATCAAATCATCAATAGCACTTTGAGCAATGACCATATCTTCCTTTCTTCCAGACATAAAAACTCTTCCGGAAGCACCAATCATTTGTACATCATTGATTATAGCTTGCGGTGCAGCTCTTTCAGCCTCATTGGCTGCTTTGCAAGCAAACAAAGCTGGAGTCATTTCACAAACGAGTAATGATGATCCAGAGATCAACATTGAAGCTGATCTTGTCCGATTTAAAATAATAGAATGTTGATCTGATATATTTTCAATAATATCACGGTACAATATCTTTGGAAGTAGTTGATCAGAAGGTTTTGCACTGATACCATCCAGAATGGCTTTCCCAGCAGACTCCAGTTCAGCTTCAATGCTTGAGTGGAGTTCCAGCAATCCAAACTGACGTTCAGTAAACAAAATTCCTGGTTCCATGTCAGGTGAGGCTTTAAGTGCCAAATCTACTATTCTATGGATTGATAATGCTGGTGCAACTTCAACAATTAAACTATGTTCACCAGCATAAACTGGATATCCTCTTGCACGAGTTGGACTACTTAAGTAAGCAGCAAACTGTGGTTGTAAGTCCAAGATTGGTAAATAGACCCTCAGTTCAGTCATTAATATTTATTCTTGTATATTTTATTCAAAAATAATTGAGCATAATCTTATTGTTATTTCCCGTCAAGAGAGAAGTATTTCCCTAGGTCGGTATGGGGCCGTGGTATCACATGAACAGAAATGAGTTCTCCTACTTCATTAGCAGTTTCTGATCCTGCTTCAGTTGCTGCCTTTACAGCGCCAACATCACCTTTTATGATAACTGATACAAGGCCATCACCAACCTCTTCCCTTCCAGCAATGGTTACATTAGCTGCTTTAACCATTGCATCCGCAGCAGCAAGTGATGCGACATAACCTTTTGTTTCAATCATTCCTATAGCTTGATTGGACATGAGACTTTCTCCTATTTGTGTTTTGGCTTTTAGGCCAGTTTGCGCCGCTATTGTTTGCTAACGGCAATGGATCGATTTGAAGAAGTTTTTGCCATTTACATTACTCCTTCTCATCAATAGAACCAATGATTAGAGAATCAATTGGTGCCTTGAATTCTGTAAAATAACCGGCTGCAACAGAACCTTGAGTTAACAATACCGCTTCTCCTACGGCACATCCTAACGGGTCGTAAGCAATAATATTTTCACCGCTTTCAACTTCTACTTCCAAATACCCTCCCTTGGGAAGCTTATCAACATGTTTAGATGACCAAATTTGGCCTTTTACCCTTCCTCTGATCATATTTGTGTCCTTTCCATTTTTATCCCCTTTTTACGTAACTCATCTTTTGCCAAAGGGGTTAATTTAGCATTTTTTAAAACCTGCAAAACAGTAATATTTCCATCCAATTTTGCTATATCATATTCTGTAATCAAACCATCTTCTATTTTGTTTGAAGTAGGATGAGAAGTACAAGATCTACTATTTAAATTAGCAGATGATGGCACATCTAAATGAAAAATAATATCCCCATTTTCAATGTTTGAAAATCCATCAGTTTCTCTTACAATATTCAATATTTTTTTAACAAATTTCATTAGATCTTCATCCGTTCTGATAGAGACTATTACTTCTCTAGTAGTTTTCTGATCCAACGAAACTGACTCCTTGTTGATTGAGGCTATCTCTTCTACCAACAATTCACGTATTATTTTTCTAATTTCTTTCCCCACAGTTGGCCTCATCTATTGTTCATTGTTTTCGTAAGGCCAACTCAGCAGCTTCACGCGCGTTACGTATCTCAGCTTCGCTACCAGACAGGTAAAGTCGACCATTTGCACCAATCATACGATAGTCAATTATTTTTATATTAGCTTTTTTTTCTGCTTCATTGCAGGCTAAAATTGCGTAGGATGCTGGTTGGCATTCCAATAGATAAAGAGACTCCCCTCCTAAAATCATCGAACCTAACTTATTTCGATTAATTAAAAAAGCATGTTGGTTTTCGACTCGCGTAACTATCTTTGAAGCAAGAATAGTTGCTGGCTTAGTATCTTTGGGAGTCGCTCCTAAACTTTTCAATACTGCTTCTGCACTTGCTTTGACTTCTGCTGTAGAATCGGCATGAAACTCTAGATACCCAAATTGACGTTCTACAACCAAAATGCCAGCCTTAACATTTGCGCCTTTCAAAGCAACATCTGTTAAAGCCTCAATGTCTAAACCAGGTGCAATTTCAATGATCTGAGACGCCATATTTTTACGAGGCAATGAGCCTCTCATCCAAGTTGCAATATAAGCCAAAGTTTGAGGTTGCAACTGATCAATGAATATAAAAGAACGTAATTCAGCCATGTACACAAATCATTTTTTCAGAACATTCTTAAGCTCTTCCGCAATCAATTTACGGAGTTCTTCTCTGTTCACATTATCAATTGAGAAACTGGTGCTTGTCGAGGTTGTATCCACTCGACGAGACTTTGGTGAACCTGGTACTCCATCTGATGGAGACCTTGGCAATGGACCGTCTAATGATAAAGACAGTTCATTAAATTTACCAAAAGCTACAGACGGATCTGAATTATAAGCAATTTGTGTCCAATGAATTAGATGTTGTGGACCAAGATTTTCACCAAGTGAACTCCTCCCATAAAATCCAGTACCTATGGTAAATGATGGAGCCAGATTGGTGTTAAACCCTGATGCCCCTAAACTACAAGAGGCATTTACTACTACCCGATAACATTCGACTCTTGATGCAAAATCAAGAATCATTCTCTCGTTTTGACTATGTATGACAGCCGAATGACCAGCACCCGTTGCTCTAAGCGTAGCCCTTGACTGAGCGATTGCTTGTTTGGGACTGTTTGCAACATAAAAAGACAGTACAGGGCAAAGTTTTTCTCTAGCTAACGGTTCTTCAATACCGATACTGTTAATTGGTGTTACAAGGATTCGTGTTTTTTTGGGAACCCGGATGCCGCATTCACGTGCAATCCAAACTGCATCACGGCCTAAAGCCTCAACGTTAAAGCCATTGGGGTGAAAAAGATAATTGCGTATTTGTACTACCTCATTATTATTGCAAATATAGGCTCCTTCATTTTTCAAACTTTTGCGAAGGGGTTTGTCAACATCCGTCAAAGTGATGAGGTTAGATTCACTGGTACAAAGTACGGAATTGTCAAAACTTTTAGATGTCACAATTTGATTTGCTGCCAATGCAATATCTGCCGATGAATCAACGAATACAGGCGCATTACCTGGACCAACTCCTATGGCCGGATTAGAAGAAGAATAAGCTGCACGAACCATTGCTGTACCACCAGTTGCCAGGATCACGTTCGTTTTTGGTGATGACATGAATTCTTCTATCAACGGAATAGACGGGGTTTCTAATACTTGTATTGCCCCCTCAGGCGCTCCAGAAGAAATTGCAGCCTCTGTCAAAATTCGAACTGCATCTATACATGATTTCTTTGCTGCTGGATGTGGGCTAATAACAATTGAGTTTCGTGTAATTAGTGCAAGAATAATTTTAAAATTCAGTGTTGAAATAGGATTTGTCGATGGAATCAAAGCAAATATTACTCCCGCAGGTCTTGGGATTTCTACAATTTTCTTTTCTTCTTTAACACGCATCGAAACAAGGTCTTGCTCTCTATAATAATCTACTAATGGTTTTGCTGTGAACTCATTTTTCAGCTTCTTGTGTGAAACTACCCCAAAACCTGTCTCAACAACAACTTGTTCGGCCCATTCCCCCGCATGACTATGGGCAACGTTGGCTACGGCATCAACAATTTTCATTGTTCTTTTTTTATCGAATCTCTGAAATATATATGATGCCCACCGCGCTCGCTCTAAAACTATGTCAGCACGCCCCGATAAAGATGCTTGAGATTCTGAGATATCAACTAGAGTTCTGATTTGTGGTTCCATCAGTGTATACTCCTCCGGTTTCTGACCCCAAGGACTTCCTCTCGTGCTTGTTCAATTCCTATTTGCACCCTTCTTAAAAGTTCCTCACACTCCGACTGTGTCATTAACAAACCTGGTTTGAACTGAAGCACACTTGGGTCAAGTGCTGAAAAAATTGCCCAAACACCGTTTTCATAAAGATATTTCATAACCGGTTTTGCACCTTCTTCATGACTGAACTCTAACCCCATAATGAGACCGTGTTGACGAATACCTATAAAGAAATCCGAATACTCTTCCATAATTCCATCCAAACCTGATCGAATATAATCAGAAATAAAATGAACAACAGACCGAACTTCTGGACGTTGGACGATTTCAAGAGTTTTCATTGCTACCACACATCCAAGCTCTGCCCCACCCATCGTTGACATATGAGCAAAACCATCTTCTTTTAACCAGCCACCACATTTTTCTGAAATTAAGACACAGGCAATTGGGTACATACCTCCAGAAATTCCTTTGCCGGTAACCATAATGTCAGGCTGGACTTTATACTTAGTACATCCCCAAAGTTCTCCTGTACGCATTAGACCTGTTTGAACTTCATCAGCTATATATAAGGTGTCGTATCGTTCACAAAGTTGTTTGACTGATGGAAGGTATCCTTCCTCTGGCATTGGGAAACCATATGTTGCTGGGATAGTTTCCATAATTACTGCAGCCACGTCTCGTCTTTTTAGAGCATCTTCCATTGTGTTGAGATCATTGAACGGAACTTGGACAAATTCACCAACAGTATCTTCCGATAAAAATAATTTGGAAAAACGGTCATCTCCAGTTTTAACAGCCAGTCCTGTGTGACCATGATAAGCTTTGATTATTGACACAATTTTTCTTCTCTGTGTGGCGTGACGTGCAGTTTTAAGCGCAATATCAATAGCTTCTCCGCCCCCTGAACCATATGCTGTATATCTCAACTCCGGACCAGGTGCACTCTCAGCCAAAGCCTCTGCTAAGGCAGTCCGTGCAAGTGCCGGAAAATGATGATTACCCATATCAAAGCGAGAAGTCCCAGCTTTTAGTACCTCAACCAACTCTGGATGTCGGTGCCCCAAATTATAGGTTCCTCCATTTAGATGGACATCAATCAAACGCCGACCATCCATATCATGAAGATAATATTTCTCTCGATGATCGATCACAAGATCAATCCCCATATCTTGCCAATCTTGTGTTTTTCCAGGATTCCAGAACGTTTTAGAACGTTCTAGAAAATCAGTTTTTTCTTGACTCATTCTCTTTCATAGACAAGATGTGATTTAAGACGCAGGTCAAAGAGTTTTTCTAGCATCGATAGTATTAATACTAACATTGGGTATATTCCATTCAAATAACTATGTAAATAAGGTTGATAAAGGAAAATAATTTTTTTAAGAATCATATTGCGACCTATGTGTTTTGAATAGTTTTAACATAGTTTGCCCACCACACCATCATTTTTCTTCTTTCTTTTAGATACTTGTTTCTATTGTATCTATGTATTTTATTCAGTTCCGTGCATGCAAGTTGTTCCTCTATAACATTATGATACCAGAGACCGCTTTCACTCAATACCTCAGAAGCAAGAGTTCTGAGACCATTGATAGTGTTTCTTCCCGCGTATCCTAATCGATTTGAAAAATATAACAGTGTGTTTTCACTCATTGCTTTTTGTGAGTTACGGACTTGAGTAAATACATATCCATTCTTGCCGGAATATTCTTGCATTTCTTTTAAGATACAAACTGCTTGAGAAGAAAGAGGAACATAATGTTCGCCTCTCATTTTCATTCTAGTTGATGGAATCACCCAAAGGGGTTCAGCACAATCAATATCAAACTCACTCCAATCAGCAAAACGTAATTCTGAAGATCGAACGAAGGTTAATATAAGAAAGTTCATTGCAAGCACTGTAGATAGGTTTGTTACTTTGTCAGCTTTCATTCTTGAAAGAAATTCTGGAAGTTCTGAGATTGGAATTGAACTATGTGATTTTGGTTCCGGTTTTACAAAGGTCTTGTTTAGTCCTTTTGCTGGGTTGTTTATGCAAAGTTCATTAGTTTTTGCGTAGTTAAAAATTGATTCAAGTCTTTGCCGAATTCTATAACAGGTTTCGTGCTTCCCTACGACTTCCAGTTTTTTTAACATTGAAATTACATCCTGTTTGTTGATCTTTACAATGGGTATTTCACCAAGATATGGAAAAACGTGGATGATAAGAGAATTGAATACAACCTTTGAATATTCCTTTGTCCATAAAGTTTCTTGTCTAACGTGCCATTCTTGGGCAACTTGTTGAAAAGTAAACCCTTTAATTTCTTCACGGCGTTTCTTTTTATCATAATTTTCTATATGCAAGCTACTCCTAAATCGTTTTTCATCAAGTGGATTGATCCCCTCCTTTATTTTTTTGTTTGCTTCATAACGCCTAGATCTTGCTTCGGGCAATTTAACGTTTGGCCATTTCCCAAAAGATAATACTTTCTGTTTCCCTTCAAACCAAAATTGTAATTGCCAGTATTTTTTCCCATCAGGGTAAATCCTTAGGTACATGCCATCACCATCTGTCAATTTGTATTGTTTTTCTTTTGGTTTTGCCCGTTTAATTGCTAGCTCAGTAAGTTTATTTGTACGATTCATGAAAAATTAATTATGTTGTATGTGTAAATTACCACTAAACTTTAATAGTTTACCACCATTATATAATACTAATTAACTATATATATATAATAAATATATCATATAGTTACAATGGATTATATATTGACCAAATGAGAAAAATTATATCTTATATCCTTTTTAAAGGAAACGAACCCGCGTTTAAAATGATGCAAACTTCAAACCAAAATTGTAATTGCCAGTATTTTTTCCCATCAGGGTAAATCCTTAGGTACATGCCATCACCATCTGTCAATTTGTATTGTTTTTCTTTTGGTTTTGCCCGTTTAATTGCTAGCTCAGTAAGTTTATTTGTACGATTCATGAAAAATTAATTATGTTGTATGTGTAAATTACCACTAAACTTTAATAGTTTACCACCATTATATAATACTAATTAACTATATATATATAATAAATATATCATATAGTTACAATGGATTATATATTGACCAAATGAGAAAAATTATATCTTATATCCTTTTTAAAGGAAACGAACCCGCGTTTAAAATGATGCAAACGGAGTATTTTACATTGTGTCACGATAGAAGTATACATATGAATAATAACAAATGTATTTTTCAAATAGTTTGAATAAAAAAAGACATGGATGAATTAGTAAGTAACATTCACACTGATCAACATCTCACTCTCAATTCTCAATTACCATCAGTG
>DTSX01000130.1 GCA_012965065.1 Gammaproteobacteria bacterium | reverse complement strand
AGTCCAGTTCTTACACTATCAACTATTACTGCTTCTGCCATGATTTGCCCTCCAATTTTCTTAAGCAATATTACTCTTAAGCTTTGAAATTTACACGAAAAGCAGCTTCTCCGTTATGAAATAAAACACTCCCAGGTCAGTAATCAAGATGTCAACCAATGTCAATTTCAACAATCACTGGTGTGTGGTCAGAAGGTTTTTCCCAGCCTCTAGGAGATTCATCAATAGTGCTCGAAGCACAGTGTTTTGCTAAAGGGGTCGATAGGAGAATTAAGTCGATTCTCAGCCCCATTTTCCTACGGTAAGCTGCTGCTCTATAATCCCACCAACTGTAAGCAGCGTCTTGCTGTTCAAACAACCTGAAACTATCAACCAAGCCTAAAGCAAATAACTTTTCCAGAGCCTCACGTTCTTGCTTGCTACACAAAACCTTGTCTTTCCAGACTTCAGGGTCGTAAACATCCCGATCTTCTGGTGCTATGTTGAAATCGCCTAAAACAATGAGATTTTCATTTTCCTCAAGGCTATTTTCTATATAACGTGTCAAATGATCCAGCCACTCTAATTTATAAACAAATTTATCCGACCCTACACTTTGTCCATTTGGAACATAAATATCAATCACGGTGATGCCATCATATGTTGCAGAGACCACTCTGGTCTGTGGATCCTTAAAGCCGGATATTCCAGTCGTTGGATTTATCGGCTCTTTTTTTGAAAGCAAGGCAACACCATTGTAGGCTTTCTGGCCGTAGACAAGGGGGTGATAGCCTAGTTTCAAATATTCATCATAAGGAAACAGATCATCAACCACTTTCGATTCTTGTATTGCCAATACATCTGGTTGAGTTGCTTCCAACCAATTGACAACGTGTTCAGTTCTGGCACGGATGCCATTAACATTCCAGCTTGCTATTTTCATGTTGTTATTTTGACCTCAAGGTATACATTATTGAAATAATATGAAAACTGAAAGCAAAAAAGAATATGACTTAATTGTCATAGGTGCAGGCAGTGGCGGACTTGCTGCTGCACAAAGGGCAGCGGAACACAAACAGCGTGTAGCCATTATTGAGATGGGCCAATTGGGTGGCACCTGCGTCAACAGAGGATGCATACCTAAGAAGATCTACTGGTATGCTGCAGAGTTTGCTTATGATCTCAAGCACAGCAACACTTTGGGATTTGAGACCAATGACTTCAAGCACAATTGGCAAACCTTACAACAAGCCTCCAAGCAATACATTAAGAAGCTCAACGACATGTATCGCAAAAACTTGAGCCAAAAAAACATAGAAATTATCACTGGTAATGCCTCTTTTCAGAGCTCAAAAGAAATAAGTGTTGGCGGCGTACTACTGACAGCCAAGCAGATTATTATTGCCTGTGGGGCAACACCTGTTGTTCCAGATATTCCTGGTGCTGAATTTGGAATTACCTCAGATGACTTTTTTGAATTAAAAAACAAGCCAAACAAAACTATTATTGTTGGCAGTGGGTACGTTGCAGTTGAGCTTGCTGGCATACTCAACGCTTTGGGCTCAGACACAAAGATTGTTGCAAGGAAGAACAGTATTCTGAGAAAATTTGACCAATCAATACAATCATCCGTTATCGATTACTTGGTTGAATCAGGTGTTGAGGTTAGTTTAAATACCGATGTTCTTTCGGTTAAAGAAAATAACAATCAGCTGCTTGTTCAAACAAACAACAAGGACCATACATCCGTAGACGCTTTATTGTGGGCTATAGGCAGAAAGCCATTGGTTTCAGATTTAGGGCTTGAGAGAACACAAGTCACAAAAGATAAAAATAATTTTATTCTGGTTGATCAATACCAAACGACAAAGGACCCAAACATCTGTGCAATTGGAGACGTTGTGGGAAACCATGAGCTCACGCCCGTTGCAATTGCTGCAGGCAGAGCATTATCAGATAGGCTTTTTGGCGGCAAAGAAAACGAAAGGCTTGAATATGAAAATATCCCCACGGTAATATTTGCTCATCCCCCAGTTGGAACCGTGGGTATGAACGAAAAGGAAGCGAGAGCAACCCACGGCAACAAAGTGAAAATCTATGAGGCAAATTTTGTTTCTCTAAGGCACTCATTGATCGGTGTTTCCAGCAAGGCTATGGTTAAACTTGTGTGTCTTGGGAAAGAGGAGATCGTTATTGGATGCCATATTGTAGGCCAAGGAGCGGATGAGTTGCTGCAAGGTTTTGCAGTTGCCATTAAAATGGGAGCGCAGAAAAAAGATTTAGACAACACTATTGCTATTCACCCAACTCTAGCAGAAGAATTAGTGACCTTGCGTTGATCAATTGAAGTTATTTAAGCTATCACGCTAAAAATTTTAAACTGGTATTGATATACTCGTTGTTTGTTTGGGTTATTTGGAGAAAAAGCTATGAAAAAAATTATGTTGATAGCAGTCTTGTGTTTTTCGACTCCTTTTGTGTTTGCTTCTGGTCATGATCTGTTGGACGAAGAAGCCTGTAAGGAAACGAAAGAAGGCATCGGATATTTTTTGGGCGTTGCTGATTATCTTTTTAAAGAGAATGAAAAAAATAATACGAGAATGCAAACAGAAGAGGAAAGAAAAGCAAATGAAGAAGAACTTCTTGGTGGTGCAATTGCTTTTTCTCAGCTTGCTGCGAATTACTCAACTGTCTACGAAGTTTGGTGTAAAGATTAACGGTTTTAATTTTCCAGCTCTGCTTGGAGCCTCTGAATAATTTCTTCTGTTTTGGGACGCACGCCCCTCCATATGTAAAAAGATTCCGCAGCCTGTTCAACCAACATACCCCAACCCTGAAGGCTTTTGGCAGAATTGTTTTGTTTTGCCCAGCGCTGGAAAGGTGTTTCTCCATAGGTATAAGCTAAGTCGTAACAAACAGATCCAGGAATTATCGTGTCAGGCATATCTGGGATTTCACCACTCAAGCTTGCTGATGTTGCGTTGATGATCAAATCGAATCTGCCAGACAGCTGCTCTGAAGCGAGGCATGTGATTTCCCCATAAGGCAAGAATTCTTCTTGCAATAATTCCGCTTTCGCCATGGTTCTGTTGCATAAAATAATTGAACCAACCGAACTGGCAAACAGTGTTGGCACGATCCCTCTTGTTGCGCCACCGGCGCCCAGGATTAAAACTTCTGCATTCTCCAAAGACACTTGGTTGTTTTCAAGATCTTTGCTTAGGCCGATACCATCAGTGCTTTCCCCGTGTATTCTTCCGTCTTCTGAGAAAGTCAGGGTGTTTACCGACCCACACGATTGAGCGTTGTTGCTTAATGAATCGGCCAGTTGAAAGGCTTTTTCCTTGAATGGAACCGTAATATTTAACCCTTTACCGCCTTCGGTAAAAAAACGTTCAATCGTGCCGACAAAATTTTCATCGGTAGCTGAAATTCTTTGGTAATAAATATCATGGTTGACCTGTTGGCCAAACAAAAGATGAATTTTAGGGGATTTACTGTGATTTATCGGGTTCCCAACAACGCCATAGACATCCATGCATCACCTCCTAAAAAGGTTACTGTGATTATAGCGGTTATCTGCTACAGCTGACAATTAAGGCCTGATGATTTTTCCAGAGGATAGGTCAACAATAGTGGAGGGGTTGTTAAAAGGGCCTGTTTGTTTAAACACTATGTAATCCAGTTGAGAACCCATGATTTTTTGAACTTCTTCAGCCGATTTACACGGGTTTTCTCCATGCAAATTGGCACTCGTTGAAACAATAGGAAGTCCCAACAAGCCACAAATATTTTTGATAAAAGGATCATTGCTCAACCTAATTGCCAAAGTATTTTTCACTGCAAGCCACTTTGGTGCTGCCACGCTTGCAGGGACAATATAGGTTGTGGGTCTTTTTGAGGGGCTGGAAAAAATTTTCAGTTGTTTATTGCTCATATTAACCCAGCCAGAAACTATCTCAATATTTGGGGTGAGTAAAACGAAGCCCATTTCCAATGTTCTTTTTTTAATTTCCAGAATCTTGGTAATGGCTTGTTCGTTGCTTGGATCGCAGCCGAGTCCAAAAACAGCTTCTGTCGGGTAGGCAATTACACCTCCGTTGACTAATATTTCATGTATTTTTTTGAGTTCCAAAGAGAATTGATTAAAGGATGATTATTGCTTATTTTTAGCTTTCCTTTTTTTTCCTTTCTTTTTTTTCTGTTTTTCAGCCAAAAGAGCTACACACTCTTCTTCCGTAAGGTTTTCCGGGTTCATGCCTTTGGGCACTGAAACATTTACTTTGCCGTTTGTTATGTAAGGACCCCAACGCCCTTCTTTAATTTTAACGTTTGAATTTTTAAATTCGTTAATGCTTCCACTGCCTTTTTTGCTCGCAATACTAGCTAGTGCCTCGACTAGGTCAACAGTAAAGGGATCACTGCCCTTTCTGAGCGAATAATTTTGGGAGCCTTTTTTTAAGTAAGGTCCATATGGGCCCATGGTGGCAAGAATTGTTTCGCCTGTTTCTGGGTCTTGGCCTACTTCCCTCGGTAAGCTCAGGTACTGCAATGCTCTTTCCAAACCTACATCTTCAATATTTTCTCCTTTTATGAGACTTACATATTTCGGTTTTTTGCCATCGTCTCCACTTCCAAGCTGCACCACGGGACCGTA
>DTSX01000129.1 GCA_012965065.1 Gammaproteobacteria bacterium | reverse complement strand
AAATCTTGATGATGTTAGGAGAAATAATATGAGAAAAATAAACACGAAGCATACATGGTCGCTAAAATTAGGGCTATTATTGGCAATCGTTTGTGCACCATTTTTTCTTCAGGCAAAAACAACGCTTATTCATGCCGGTAAATTGATTGATGGGGCATCAAATCAGGCGTCTAAGCAAATGACCATCGTCATCGAGGGCAACCTAATCGCAGAGGTCGTCAAGGGATATCGTGAGCCGAAAGCGGATGATTTTTATATAGATTTAAGACAACACACCGTTCTTCCCGGGTTGATGGATATGCACGTTCATTTGGATAGTGAATATGGAAAAAACTCATACACGGAGAAATTTACTTTAAATTCAGCAGACAGGGCTATCCGTGCGGTTATCAATGCTGAGAAAACCATCCTTGCCGGCTTTACCACGGTCAGGAATCCTGGTGATACTGACAATGTTACCATTAGTCTCAGAAATGCAATCGACAGTGGGTTGGTTGTTGGGCCGCGGATTTTCTCTGCCGGAAAATCATTAGCCACTACCGGAGGACATGCGGATCCGACCAACGGGGTTAGGGATGATATTTTTGCAGATCCCACACCGGCTGACGGGGTTATCAATGGCAGAGACGATGCCTTTAAAGCAGTCAGGGCACGATACAAATCAGGGGCTGATCTGATCAAAATAACGGCAACAGGCGGTGTTTTAAGTGTCGCAAAAAGTGGTCAAAACCCTCAATTTACAGAGGCGGAGATCGCAGCTGTGGTTGAGGCAGCAAAAGACTACGATTTTACTGTTGCGGCACACGCCCACGGTGCTGAGGGCATTAAACGGGCTGTTCGTGCAGGAGTTGACTCCATCGAACATGGCAGTCTGATGGATCAGGAAGGCATAGACTTAATGAGAGAGTATGGTACCTATTATGTGCCAACGATCATGGCGGGTTTCTGGGTCGCTGAAAAAGCAGAAGATCCAGATTTTTTTCCTGAAATTGTTAGGCCTAAAGCCCTAGCCATTGGACCTGTTATGCAGGAGACTTTTGGCAAAGCTTACCGGGCTGGTGTCAAAATTGCTTTTGGTACGGACAGCGGGGTATCTGCACACGGCGACAATGCCCAAGAGTTCATTTATATGGTGGAGGCTGGTATGCCAGAAATGGAAGCAATCCAATCTGCAACCCGTGAAGCCTCAAAGTTGTTGAGAATCAACACAACATTGGGAACCATTGAACAAGGTAAGCTTGCGGATTTAATCGCAGTTGAAGGCAATCCCCTGGAAGACATTAGCTTGCTAAAAAACATTGCTTTCGTGATGAAAGACGGAACAGTATACAAACAGATTGACTAAAAGGTGTAATTGTATCCAATGGAAAAAATATCCCCTAAAGCAGAGTCTT
This sequence comes from Gammaproteobacteria bacterium, assembly GCA_012965065.1. Lineage (GTDB taxonomy): Bacteria > Pseudomonadota > Gammaproteobacteria > Steroidobacterales > UBA11654 > DTSX01. The sequence goes on along the minus strand of DTSX01000129.1, from coordinate 16,199 downwards.
TATTGGGGTATTTACCAAACTCGATATAGATTGAGCCGTTGTCGGTCAAAAACATTTCAAACCCTGCTAAGGCGAAGAGGCCTTTTTTCTTGTCGAGTTTTTCTTTTTCGCCAGTGGCAGTGGTTGACAGTTCCGAACGAACTTCACTCACGTTGTATCCCAAGGAGGCGTATATAAAACCACCTTTGTGGAAATCAATAACTGGGTAAAATCCATTCAAATAAGCACCATAAGACCCATAGGATTGATGACCATCATTTAGTAAATTCCAGCCCAGTGAAAATGAGAGAATGGGAAGGATATCTCTGGAGAAATTTATCGATGCGGTTTTAAATGTTTCCTCGTCTTTAAAGGAAAATGTTTCACTTTGAAGATTGCCATTGTAGTCAAAATAGTGAAGTTTTAGATTGGTTGATAGGTTAATTCGAGAGATCCCTATTGAGGCAGATAGGCTGTTTCTCTGACTGAGAGGTAAACTCATTGACAACTGAGCACCATATTCTGAGTCAATGGCAATATCGTATACTCCATCAACACAAGCAGACCCTAAACAGCTAAGAAGAATGCCATCCTCTTCTACTTTTTTGGTCCCATACAATCCAATGCTGAAAAGGTCATTTAATTCATGTCCATAGTTAATGGTATAGGTCGATGGATAAATGGGTTCGTTTTTGGAGGCATCACCAACATTTAACCACTCTCTGTCCCAACTTACTGAGAAAGACTCTGGTTTCGCAAGGGTGCTAGAGGACGATCCTATGAGCATTATCAGAACACTAAAAAAAAGTAATCTTTTGTTCTCGTTCACAGTGATATTTGAATCTTGCTAGAGTTAAAGTAAACCTGCCCTCGTGATTGAGGGCAGGTTGTGCAATTAGTTGGGCTGTTTATTAGCCATCGCCTGGAGGAGTATCTGGCGTCGGGTTTCTTTTCTTTTTGATTCTCTTAGCAATCCTTTTCATGAGTGCACGTTGCTTTTTTTTATTGATGATATTAGCATCCGGTGCTCCATGGGCTATTCGTCCTGCAAGCCATGCATTGAGCTTGTCTTGTTTATCCTCTGCTTGATTGCTAATCCAGACAGAAATTCTTTGATTCCTATTTTCCCAATGGGCAGTTACCTGGGCCTGGGTGTATAAAGTTCCACTCAAAATAGCGGTTAGACGATCCTTTTGAGCTTGGCTCATGTTTGGATTGTTGTTAATTCTCTCTATAACTTTGTTTATTTTTTGCTGCAACTGATCAGAGGGCTGCCAACCTGCCCAATCAAAGCCTGCGACAGCATTCGTGCTCAAGGAGAAGGCTAAAAGCAAACCCAGAGCGGAAGCGATTATCTTTTTCATTCTGTTCACCTCATGAAATAGGAAACCAATACAAACAGTGTAGTTAAAAACTCACGATTAGTAAAATAGAGTGGATTGTCTTCATATTTGTATCATATTTGGTTAGATTATGAGCATGACTGGTCCATTTGATTCATTAAGAGATTACGTAAATGCTTTGGAAGCAAGGGGCCAGTTGATTCGGATTGCTAAAATGGATCAGGACAAATACGAAGCGACGGGTTTCGCATACCAGCTGGTTAAAGAATTTAGTTACGATCTGGCGCCTGCATTCCTAATCGAAACCATAAAAATAAACAATCGTTGGATGGATGGACCCATACTGGGCAATCTTTTTGGCGGTTGGAATGCTGAAGCATTGATCTATGGTGTGGATGTTTTGGATCGGAATCAGAACGCAGCTCGGCAGAAGACTTTTCAGCATCTTGCAAATCTTTTTAAAAAAAACAACCGATGGCCAAAAATATCCCCAGTTGAAATTGACTCAGGTCAAAGCCCTTGTAAGGAGAATATTTTGTTTGGGAGCGAGGTCGACATTTTGAAGTTTCCTTGGTTGCAAACCAATCCTGCAGATGCTGGTAGCTATATCAATGCAGCAACCATCTTTATTGAAGATCCTGATTTGGGGCGTAACGTAGCCACCTATCGTTGTCAGGTTAAAGGCAAAGACAAAATAGGGGTGAATACGGAAATCGGTCAAAATGCTTGGAATTTTCTGATGAAGATGCAAAAACAGGGAAAAAAAAGAGCAGCCATTGCCGTTGTCAATGGTGTGGACCCAATCACCTTTACTTTGGGTGCTTCCAAATTAGCAAAATTAGGCGAAGACGAACTTGATTACGTTGGTGGACTGAGAGGAAAACCCGTGGAGTTGGTTAAATGTGAGACGAGCGGGATATTGGTTCCGGCCCATTCTGAGATTGTTCTCGAAGGTGAGATACCATTGGATGCGATGGAAGAAGAGGGACCTTATGGAGAGATGTACGGCTTTATGGGACTCAAAAAAAACCAGAATTTTTTCATGAACATTAAGGCAATTACCCATCGAAATAATCCCTGGATCGTCAATTCATTTGCCGGGGTAACCAAAATTTCCCCTAGTATTTTGCAAACCGTTATTAATTCCATAGATTACAAGGAATCCATACCTCATCTCTTGGATATTTATCGTCCGGCAGAGAGTACCGGTGTGTTGGTCGCCAGCATTGATAAAAAGCATGCGGGTGAGGGTATGTCTGCTGGGAGAATCCTGGCCGAAAAAGATTTTTTTGGCAAAGTGATCATTGTTGTTGACAAGGACGTCGATGTGCATGATAAAGCTGAGATTTTTCAGGCTTTAGGTACACGATGGCAACCTTATCCAGCCGCAGAAATTATTGAGGAAACCAAGGGGATGCCTTTGGATGCCAGTGCTCCCAAGAGGTTTTTTACCAGCAAAATTATCATTGACGCCACCCGACAATTCGCAAACGAAGGGGGCCCAAGTATTTGGCCAGAAATTTCTAAAGTTATGCTGCAAGAGCTCAGCCCAGAGACCTTTGACCTCATTGAGAGTAACTGGGAGAGTTATTTTAGTGATTGGAAACCATAAAATGCCTCATTCAGATGAATACTTTATGGAACTTGCAATTGAACAAGCTGGTATCGGGCAAGCAAAGGGTGAAGTCCCCGTTGGGGCACTTTTTGTTGAGAAAGATGAGGTACTTGCAGCTTCTGGAAATGCATCCATAGAGCGCAGTGACCCCACCGCTCACGCTGAAATCATGGTCATGCGCAAGGCCGCTCAGTTAAAGGGAAACTATCGATTGGGAGGCTCTGTATTCGTAACACTTGAACCATGTCTTATGTGCCTCGGAGCAATGATGCATGCCAGAGTTGAGAGATTGGTTTTTGGTGCTCACGACCATGTTTCTGGAGCGGCTGTTTCGGTGTATAACTTAGCCCAGTCACCTCACCAGAATCATCGTATTGAAGTGATTGAAGGTATTTTGAAGAGAAAATGCCAAACCATCCTCAAAGAATTTTTTCAATCCAAACGACAATAATGGTGGCAACAATTGATTTTAGCAATGACGAATTTGGCTTAATCGTCAGGTAAAAACTCTAGCGCCTCGTTGTCTTGGCAATTTTGGAAAAATCAAGGCCCTCAAAGGTGAAATTCCCACCCGGGGTGAATTTTTCGCCTACTTGCTCACGCCAATCGTAATGCAAACCTAATGACCCATTCATTGGTGGCTCAATGATGAATTTAAGGGTGTACTTGTCATCAATCTTGCCGGGCAATTTAATATTTTGGGCGTAATGAAGATTATCAGATAGATTAACATGCGGAGCCAGTTGCACCGTAATTGAAGTGTCAGTTCTTTCATTTTTAACAAGCAGTTCAACTTGTAGATAGGCAACATAACCACCCGGAACTGAGCCTTTAGGAGCATCCTCCGACCAATGCGCCAACATCTCAATGTGCACGTCGGTTTCATTTTCGGCAAGAAAAACACCAAGCGGGGCCACATCGTCTTTTATTGCACCTTCGAAAGTTAAATGGATGCCGGGGTTAATGGTTGCCTCCCCAATGACCATTTCTGGTAGCGCCAACAATTCAAATGGTGCTAGCCAGGTGACCAATAAGATTGCATTTAGAACTTTACTTTTCACTTTCTATAGACCTCACAGTTATTTGGTTACGTAAAAGATCCCAAGAAGAATCACTATTGTTGAGATTGTTCCTTTGATGATGAAAAATAAAACCGACCCTTTAATGGTGTAATGCAAAATCTTCAATTTGCTGGCTTTAAGTTTGTCTAAAAATTGCACAACTATCTGACTTCCAAGCTTAGTTGGTAAACATGATAATGATAATCATTCTCAGTTACAATAATTATTTTTCCTCTATCCATTGTTTTTGCAAACAATAATAACAACCGACAAAAGTTCTGAGTTATAATTTCGACGAAGTTTTGTGATTACACCACAGCCAAGAATCAATGCCCTCAAAAAAACTCTATAGAATCATATTTACCAATCAAGGCAAGGTTTATGAAATCTATGCCAGGAATGTTAACAGCAGCAATATATTTGGTTTTATTGAAATCGAGAAAATCATCTTCGGTGAGCGAACATCGTTAGTCGTTGACCCCTCTGAAGAGAAAATTAAGACTGAATTTAGTGGAGTTACCAAAACCAACATCCCCATGCATTCTGTATTGAGAATTGATGAAGTGGATAAACAGGGCATCAGTAAAATTAGCAAAGCCGACGGAGACAATGTCACTCACTTACCCGGTACTGTTTATCTACCAAAAGATAAGCCCAAAGAATAAATGAGCTTAATTTGAAGGGCAAAGCATGATTGAAATAAAAGGCCCACCCTCTCACTCGCCGTTCAGATTGCAACAACTTCTCGAAGAATTAAGAAAACTCAATGGTTCCATTGAGGATCTTGGAGCTCGTCACACGCATTTTATTGATTCCAGTGATCAACTGACACAAAAAGAACTTGAGGTACTAAAAATTCTCCTGACCTATGGTCCAGATTGGGACATAGGTCCAGAAGAGGGTGAAAAAATCATTGTTATCCCAAGGCTTGGAACCATCTCACCTTGGTCAAGCAAGGCAACAGAGATAGCTCGACTGTCTGGATTATCCACAATTCGTCGTATTGAAAGGGGGATAATTTATACCCTTGTTAGCAGCAGAGATGTAGAGAAGAAGGACTTGCAATCTCTATTTGGTAAACTCCATGATCGGATGACACAAACGGCACTTTTGCATGGCCAGGATGCTCAATTGTTGTTTCAATCCCAAGCTCCTAAAGAGTTATGTTCTATACCGCTATTGTCTCAAGGATTGACTGCGTTGCAACGGGCAAATGTTGAACTTGGTCTGGCATTATCACTTCAGGAAATGGAGTATTTGATTGAGAACTTTGAGCGGTTGAAACGCGATCCCACAGACGCGGAATTGATGATGTTTGCCCAAGCCAATTCTGAGCATTGCCGGCATAAAGTTTTCAATGCTGATTGGATCATTGACGGGGTCAAACAAGATTACACTCTGTTCGATATGATCAAACACACCTACCAATCATTTCCCGAAGGTATTTTGTCTGCCTACAAAGATAATGCAGCAGTTATGACTGGTGGACCTGGCAAGTGGTTCTTGCCCGATTCTGAAAAAAAATCCTATTCATTTTTTAACGATGATATACATTCGATGATGAAGGTAGAGACGCACAATCACCCCACTGCCATCTCACCTTTCCCCGGAGCTGCAACTGGATCCGGTGGGGAAATTAGAGATGAGGCTGCTACCGGTAGGGGAGGCATGCCCAAAGCGGGCTTGACTGGATTTGCTGTCTCACACCTCCAGATACCTGACTTTGTTCAACCTTGGGAGCAGAGCATTGGCAGGCCTGATCGCATTGCCTCTGCCTTAGAGATTATGATTGAAGGCCCAATTGGCGGAGCATCCTTTAATAATGAATTTGGCAGGCCCAATATATTGGGGTTTTTTAGAACGTTTGAAACCCAGAATCAACTGGATGAAAATTTCGCTTGGGGGTACCACAAACCAATAATGATTGTCGGTGGTTTGGGGAATATTTCTGGCTCATCGGTGGATAAATGTGCTACCGAAGATGAGTCTCTTTTGATTGTTTTGGGAGGTCCAGCCATGCTGATTGGTCTAGGAGGGGGTTCCGCTTCTTCACTCTCATCGGGGATGAGCACAGAAGATTTGGATTACGCTTCTGTGCAACGTGGAAACGCAGAATTAGAGAGAAGAGTTCAGGAAGTAATTAACCAGTGTTTTTCCATGGCCATCGATGAATCTTCTGATGGGAATCCCATTCTCTTGATTCACGATGTAGGAGCTGGAGGTTTATCTAATGCCATCCCTGAGGTTGTGGACCACAGCCAAATGGGCGCAGATCTTGAATTGAGGAGCATACCTAATGCGGAACCGGGCATGGCTCCATTGGAGATATGGTGCAATGAAGCTCAAGAACGCTATGTTCTGGCTATTGATGCAGGCAATCTGACTCTATTTGATCGTATTTGTAAACGAGAAAGATGTCCATACGCTGTCGTTGGCACGATCAAAGAGCACGGCAATCTTAAATTGCACGATGATCATTATGATAACTACCCAATAGATATGCCCATGGATGTTCTTTTTGGCAACCCTCCCCAAACACAGATCAATATAGGAACGAGTAATGTGCAAATTGAAATGGGGAATCTAGATTTTATAAACATTGATCAGGCTTGCGAGTACATTCTTCGTTTTCCAACCGTTGCTGATAAAACTTTTCTCATTCATATTGGCGACAGGACTGTAGGTGGTTTGGTATCCCAAGATCAGTTTGTTGGACCTTGGCAAGTTCCAGTTAGTGATGTTGGGGTTACAATTAAAGACCATAGTTCTTTTCAAGGCGAAGCCATGGCGATTGGAGAGCGGACACCGATTGCGATTTTAAATCCTTCGGCTTCCGGTCGATTGGCAGTTGGCGAAGCCATTACCAATATCCTGTCTGCTTCCATTGACAATATAAGTGATATAAAACTCTCAGCAAACTGGATGTCGTCAATCGAGACGGACGCACAAAAACAGGCTTTATATGAAACGGTTGAAGCCGTCACCTTGGATTTATGCAGCAAGCTTGGTCTCGTCATACCAGTTGGCAAAGATTCACTCTCAATGCAAACGACTTGGGAGGAGGCAGATGCGACAAAAAAAGTGACGGCACCTTTGTCTCTGGTGGTGTCTGCTTTTGCACCTTTGATGGATGTAAGAGAAACAATCACACCTGAATTGCAAAAAATAAAAAACTCCAAGTTATTACTGATTGATTTAGGCCGTGGTAAAAATAGATTGGGTGGTTCATGCCTGTCTCAGGTTTACAATGTTGCTGCTGGGGAGCCAGCTGACCTGGATGATCCAGATTTACTAGCCAATTTTTTCTCTGCAATCAAAAAATTAAAACAACATCAGAAAATTTTGGCTTATCACGATCGATCCGACGGCGGATTGTTTGCAACATTATGTGAAATGTCCTTTGCCGGCAAAATGGGTTTGACGGTTAGTCTCAGTTCAGAATCTAAAACCGAAACCATTGCTGCCTTATTTAGTGAAGAATTGGGTGCGGTTATCCAAATTGATGCTGAAGATTGTTCTGGAGTATTAAAGGTATTTGAAGATTATAAATTGGAAGAATGTATTTCAGTAGTAGCAGATGTTACTGAGAAAGATGAAATAGTGATCAACTCCAAGCATGGTTATAATCAAACATTCAGCTTATTTGATCTGCGACGAATGTGGTCTGAGCTATCCTGTAAAATGCAGTCTTTAAGGGACAATCCGGTTACCGCAAAAGAGGGTTTTGAAGCCTTACTTGATGCAACAGACCCAGGTATTCAGCCCGTAATCAGTTTTGATATGTCGAATCTTTGCAAATCCAAAGTTGGTAAAAACCAAAAACGACCAATGGTGGCAATACTTCGTGATCAAGGTGTAAACAGCCATGTTGAGATGGCAGCAGCCTTTGATGTAGCTGGATTTGAAGCCCACGATGTTCATATGACTGATATTCTTGATGCCAATCATAGTTTGGATGATTTTGTTGGTTTGGTTGCTTGTGGTGGTTTTTCCTACGGAGACGTTTTAGGTGCTGGGGGTGGTTGGGCAAAAACAATCCTCTTCCACTCAAAAGCAAGGAAGGAATTCGAATTGTTTTTTTCCCGTGAAGATACATTTACCCTTGGTGTTTGCAATGGTTGTCAAATGTTGTCTCAATTAACAGACATTATTCCAGGGACAAACCACTGGCCACAATTTGTTGCCAATCTTTCAGAGCAATTTGAGGCAAGGTTGAATGTTGTTGAAGTCCTGAAAAGTAAGTCACTCTTTTTTACCGACATGGAGGGCAGCTTTTTACCCATTGCTACCTCCCACGGCGAGGGAAGAGTTCAATTCTATGGGCATTCTGATCATCTTACTTTGAGCGACAATCAACAGACTTGTATCCGATACGTTGATAATTTCAGAAATCCAGCATCGCAGTACCCAGCAAATCCAAACGGTTCCGAGGGAGGTTTGGCGGCCCTGTGCTCTGCCGATGGGAGAGTGAGTGTGGTTATGCCGCATCCAGAAAGAGTACTTCGGTCCATTCAGTATTCCTGGCACCCACCAGAATGGGGTGAATACGGACCTTGGCTGAAAATGTTTCAAAACGCGAGGGATTGGATTGGTTGATTCTAAAATATTGGTGGTGAAGGATGACAACATTGCATCCTATGGGTTTGGTGATGATCATCCATTCGGCCCAGACCGACACGGTGCTTTTCACCGGTATTTAGCCGCTTCTGGCGTTGCCAGTTTGGTTCATTTAGCTGCTTCTGAGTACATAGCTGTTAGGGCAGATATAGAGAGGTTTCACACCTCTGAATATATTGACCGAGTAATTGCACAATGTCAGTTGGGGAAAGGATTTTTGGACGCTGGAGACACACCTGCGATTCGGGGCCTTTATGAATCTTCCCTGGCTGTGGTTGGTGCTTCTTTATTTGCTGCGGAAGAAATACTGTCAGAACGATTTAAAAGGGCATTCGTTCCCATTGCTGGACTCCACCATGCCAGAAGAAACTCGGCCGGCGGATTCTGCGTTTTTAACGACATTGGTGTGGTTATCGAAACATTGAGGCAGACGCATGGGATCAATAGAATTGCCTATGTCGATATAGATGCCCATCATGGAGACGGTGTTTATTATTCCTACGAACGAGACCCGGATCTGATTTTTGTAGATGTACATGAAGACGGACACTTTTTGTATCCCGGAACCGGTTTTGCTGAAGAGATAGGCATTGGACCTGCTGAGGGAACGAAGAAAAATATTTCACTAAAACCCGGGGACGGCGATGTTGAATTTCAGGAGGAATGGCCTCACATCGAAACCTTCCTTGATGACTCTGCACCGGATTTTTTTATTCTTCAATGTGGGGCAGATAGTTTATTGGGTGATCCCATAACCAATCTTGGGCTTTCTGAGAAATCTCATTATCTTGCTGCCAAGTCACTCACAGCATTGGCTGAAAAACATGCACAGGGACGAATAGTTGCTTTCGGTGGAGGAGGTTACAACAGAGACAATATTGGTAGAGCATGGACCCAAGTGGTGAAAGCATTTGTAGATCATCCATAAAAAAATCGATCTATGTTCTCTAAGTAAGTAAAATCACAGTACCAAGAATAATATTCTGGCTAAGAGAATGATTATAGATCAAAAAATTTCTGATTTGGATCCTGAGCTCAGTGCTGCAGTAACGGCTGAATTACAAAGGCAAGAAGAACATATAGAGTTGATAGCATCGGAGAATTATGCAAGTCCAGGTGTTATGGCGCTCCAGGGATCGGTGTTGACAAACAAATACGCAGAGGGATATCCGTCACGTCGATACTACGGCGGTTGTGAGAATGTTGATGTTGCTGAAAACCTGGCAATTGATAGGGCCAAACAACTTTTTTCTGCTGATTTTGTTAATGTTCAAGCCCATTCAGGCTCTCAAGCAAACATGGCCGTTTATATGTCTTTGCTGGAGCCAGGAGACACCATACTTGGAATGAGCCTTTCCGAAGGGGGCCACTTAACACATGGATCACCGGTAAATTTTTCCGGTAGGTTGTACAACTTTTTCGGCTATGGATTAGACCGGGAAACAGGCATGATTGACTACGATCGTCTTGAGGTTTTAGCTAAAGAACAAAAACCAAAAATGATCGTTGGGGGCTTTTCTGCGTATTCTCGTATTGCTGACTGGGATAAGTTTAGAGAGATAGCAGATACAGTCGGTGCATATTTGATGGTTGATATGGCTCATATTGCAGGTCTTGTTGCCGCCGGTTGTTATCCGAATCCGGTGCCAATAGCGGATGTTACAACATCGACCACACACAAAACACTAAGGGGGCCCAGAGGAGGCCTGATATTAGGCAGGGCGAATGAAGAAATTGAAAAAGCGATTAATAAACAAGTCTTTCCAGGCACACAAGGGGGACCGATGATGCACGTGATTGCTGCAAAAGCTTTTGCATTTTTAGAAGCAATGCATCCAGATTTTGTTGGCTATCAAAAACAGGTTATTGCCAATGCCAAACTCATGGCAAAACTATTTATGGAATCAGATTTCAAGGTTGTTTCTGGAGGCACAGACAGCCATCTATTCTTGTTGGATCTAACGGACAAAAATATCACCGGTGCCGAAGCAGAGAAAACTCTGGGTCAAGCCCATATAACTCTGAATAAGAATGCAGTGCCCAACGACAAAAGATCGCCTATGATTACAAGCGGTCTTAGAATTGGCACCCCAGCAATAACAACTCGCGGTTTTGAAGAAAATGAAGTCACCAAACTGGTGGAATTGATAGTCTCAATTCTTGCAGACATTGAAAACCAGGATCAAATTCTCTTGGTTAAGAATCAAGTTCAGCAACTGTGTAAACAATTTCCTGTTTACAATCTGATTTAGAATTATGCACTGCCCTTTTTGCGGTAACCAAGAAACCAAAGTGGTAGATTCCAGATTAGCTGGAGATGGGTATCAAATTAGACGCAGAAGAGAGTGTGTGGGATGTTCTGAAAGGTTTACTACCTTTGAATCTGCAGAATTTGTTTTACCAAAATTGATAAAGAGAGATCAGTCCCGTGAGCCTTTCAATGAGACTAAATTGAGGAGCGGAATCCTTAAGGCAACGGAAAAGAGACCTATAAGCAGTGAAGTTATTGAAGAACTGATCTCAAGAGTGATTCGAAAAGTTCAAAAAATGGGAGAAAGGGAGATTCAGTCAAGACTGCTGGGTGAAATAGTGATTGAGGAATTGAGAGAAATTGATGAAATCGCTTTTGTTAGATACGCCTCTGTTTACCGAAGATTCCAGGATCTAGAGGAATTTGAAAAGGAAATAGAATCGCTTCGTGAAGCCTCAAAAACAGAGGTAAAAGGGACTCAGTTTTCTATTTTTCCAGAAGAAGAGGAGTAGTAACTATACACACTGAAGAACACGAAAAATACATGCAGATTGCATTGGATTTAGCCAAGAAAGGAATGCACACTGCAAAGCCAAATCCCAGAGTTGGCTGCATCGTTGTTAGTGAAAATAAAATCGTTGGCCAAGGGTGGCACAGGCAAACGGGCGAAGCTCATGCCGAGGCGATTGCCCTGTCAGAAGCAGGGGATAAAGCAAAAGACTCAACAGTCTACAGCACACTCGAACCGTGCACTCACTTTGGGCAGACTCCTCCTTGCGTCGAAGCATTGATCGCTGCCGCAGTTGGGAAAGTTGTTTATGCCATGGAGGATCCTAATCCTGTGGTTTCAGGCCAGAGCAGGAAGATACTTGAATCAGCTGAAATTGAGGTCATTTCAGGGGTTTTAAGTCAAGAAAGCAAAGATTTAAATATCGGTTTTCACAAGCGTATGAAATATGGACTGCCTTACATTCGAACTAAAATCGCTGCCAGTATTGATGGAAAAACAGCTCTACTGAATGGGAAAAGCCAATGGATTAGTTCAAAACAATCCAGAGATGATGTCCAACTGTGGAGAGCGAGAAGTTGTGCACTAGTAACCTCAATTGACACGGTCATTGCAGATGACCCTTCCTTGAACGTAAGAATTAATGATTTTTCAGACATTGACCAACCTACAAGAGTTATTTTGGATTCACAGTTGAGAATTAGGGGCGATTATAAAATTCTCAAATCACCCGGAGATGTGATTGTGTACAGTTTACAACAGGTTCATAATGACCCAATTTTTGAGGGAATGATTGAAAATACAAACGAACGTGATGGACATGTTTCGCTGGAGTCTGTATTTCGTGATTTAGCAAAAAAGGAGATCAATGAGGTTATGTTTGAATGTGGAGGAACCTTAAATGGCGCACTGCTAAAACAAAATTTCATAGATGAAATTATTATTTATTTAGCCCCTTGTATACTGGGCGATCAAGCAAACAATATGTTCAGCTTGCCTGCAATATCGGCCATGTCAGAAAGATATAATTTTAATTTAATTCAAGTCGACAGAACCGGTGATGATATTAGGGTCATTTTGAGGAAAGCAAATCCAGTTTGACAATACTGGATCAATGGCTAAGCATAACCCCAAGTGGTTAAGCACAAATTTAGATGGCAAAAACAGATAAAATTTCAAATCATTATGCTCAAATCGAGGACATCATTGAGGATATCCGATTAGGGAAAATGGTTATCATTGTCGACGATGAAGATCGAGAGAATGAAGGTGATCTTATGATGGCTGCCGACAAAGTAAAGCCTGAAGACATCAACTTTATGTTGCAGTATGCACGTGGATTAATGTGTCTCACTTTAACCCAAAACAGATGTAAATCATTGGGAATAGCTCTCATGGTCCCGAAAACAGGCTGTGATCATTCAACCAATTTTACCGTCTCAATTGAAGCTTCCCAAGGAGTTACCACGGGAAGTTCTGTGCACGATCGAGCTAGAACAATCAGAACTGCAGTTGCAGTGGATGCACAGCCGAAGGACTTAAAGCAGCCCGGCCATGTATTCCCCTTAATGGCGAGACAGGGAGGTGTTTTAACGAGGGCAGGGCATACCGAAGCTGGATGTGATCTCACTCGACTAGCTGGCCTGAGATCTGCAGCTATTATTGTGGAGATTCTAAACAAAAATGGGGCAATGGCCAGTAGAGCTGAGCTCTTTCAGTTTGCGGCCAAACACCAACTCAAAATTGCTACCATTGCTGACTTAATTCTTTATCGACTGGCAAATGAGGATTCCCATGTCTGAGAGCAATAAAAAAAATGAAGATACCAGATTGACAAAAAAAGGTCGTTCGGGTTCCAGACAATTGTTGCTGCAAACCCTCTACCAGTATCAACTCAATGGCGACGGTTTCGATGTGTTATTTTCACAATCAAAGCAAACAAAAGAATTTGCTCGGATCGACCAAGCACACTTTAAATGTCTTTTACAGGAAATTCTAAAAGATCCAGATAAATTGGACAAAATTTCATCCAAGCATTCAGACAGGCCGAGCGAACAACTTGACCCCATCGAACGAGCAATCATTTGGATCGGTTTGATTGAACTTTTGTCTCATGAAGACACACCAGCGAAGGTTGTTATCAATGAAGCAATAGAGTTGGCAAAAGTTTATGGATCACAAGATAGCTACCAATTTGTCAATGCGGTTTTGGATGCGTTTCTAAAAGAACATTCATCACGCTGAAATTTTTTTCATGCCATCATTTGGGGAAATAGAAGTTATAGAAGCCTTGCAAGAGTCAACAAGGGTAGCACCAGAAAATGTGATCCTAGGGATTGGCGACGATGCAGCTGTTACTAAAATAGAACCCGGCTATCAACTGGTCACGGCGACGGATGTCATTGCCGCTGGCACTCACTATCCAGAGGGCATTGATGCCCAAGCAATAGGGCATAGATCTCTTGCAGTAAATCTAAGTGATATTGCCGCAATGGGGGCGACTCCAGTGTGGGCAAACTTAATTTTCAGCGTCCCGGTCATTAAGAAAGATTGGGTAGATAAATTTATTCTAGGATTTTCATCACTCGCGAATGCAAACAATGTGACTCTCATTGGTGGCGACACCATTCGTGGCCCAGAATTTTTTGCAGTCTCTTTACAAGGGATCGTTGCTGACAACCAATACGTTTCAAGGGCAGGCGCTCAGTTAGGAGATTCTATTTATGTTTCTGGGTTCTTAGGGGATGCTTCCCACGGCAGGGAAATCATTGAGAAAAATCGAATTGCTGAGGTAAATGCGTCTTTGGTAAAAAAATTTTTATATCCCACTCCGAGAATGAAACAAGCAAAAGAACTCAATCAGATAGCGTCATCCATGATTGATTTATCAGACGGCCTTTATAGTGATTTGGGAAAAATCTTATCCGAAAGCAATAAGGGCGCTCGGATCGATGTTTCCAAACTGCCAATTTCAGAAACATTAACCCATCTTTTGGGAAGAGAAAAATCAATTGAGAAAGCGCTTATAGGCGGTGATGATTATGAACTGTGTTTTACAGTGCCAAAAATCAGACAAAACGAATTTGACTTATTAACCCAATCTATTCAAGAGACTAAATACACATACATTGGTGAAATAACGAGAGAGAATGAATTGAAATTGCTAGACCAGGGGGATGAGTATAAGCTTTCTGCCAATCCTTATTCTCATTTTTAGCTTGTAAGGATTGCATGTTCAAAATATAAAATGTTGGATTACACCAAAAGAGCCAAAAACTATGACAAAAGGTGGCAGCATTATTGTCTTCCTTCTTTTTCCAAACCTTTACAAATCTTAGATCTCAATCATGATTCAAGCCTTCTTGATGTGGGTTGTGGAACGGGAATTTTTTTAGAAATGGTAGAAAAAAAATTTCCAGCTACCCAGTTCAATGGCATTGACCCCAATCAAGCCATGTTGGCAAAAGCCGCAGAAAAACTCTCAAGCAAAGTCCATTTAGAAGTGGGGAATGCCGAGTCCCTTCCATACGATTCCCAATCATTTGATTGGGTGGTGTTGTCCAATTGTTTTGGTCATATCAACAATCAAGAAGCTGCTGTGAATGAAGCTCATAGGGTTTTAACAGACGATGGGAAAATAATTATCACTGATTGGACTAGAGATTTTTTGACCATGCGAATTTTAAATCTCTACGTTCAATTGTTTGATTATGCCAAATACAACAGCTTAAAGAGTTCTGAAACAATTGCGATGCTGGAGAAGCTGCATTTTAACTGCCTCAGTGCAGAAAGTTATAAAATCAATTGGTTCTGGGGGCTCTACACTATTCTTGGCGCAAAGAGATAGACTGTAGGCATGATAAACATCAATTCTAGAGACGTTTTTAGTCATCCTGCTTTTTTTCTGGCTACAGGATTTGGTATAGGCTTGATCCCTTTTGCACCAGGGACTTGGGGTAGCTTACTTGGCATTCTCATTTATCTCGCTTTGCATGCTCTGGGCTTGACGTCCTTATGGGAACTGTTGATCATCCTTCTGTTTTTCTTTTTAGCTCTTTGGGCCTGTAATGTGGTTTTAGAAAAACGTGACGTTCACGACCATCCTGCGCTTGTCATCGATGAAACAGTCGCAATGATGTTGCTTTTAGTAACCATTCCGATAACAACTGTTTGGGTAATCGTTGCATTTTTGACTTTCCGGGTACTGGATATCTTTAAACCGTGGCCTATCTCGACGGTTGATGCCAAAATTAAAACTGGTCTAGGGGTGATGTTGGATGATCTGGTGGCCGTGCTGATCGGTGGTTTTTTAATCTTTATCGTTCGCCTATTACTTTAATTGCTCATCCGTTGCTTTGAGTTCATCTTCCATAAGAATTTTTATCTTCATCTCTGTTTCTGCAAGGGTTTTTTGACATTCTCTGGATAATTTGACTCCCTGTTCGAACTTTTTTAGAGCTTGATCCAATTCAAGTTCACCATTTTCAAGCTCTGCAACCAATTTTTCGAGATCAGATAAGCTTTCTTCAATTGTTTTCTTCTGATTTTTTGTTGTACTCATTGCATGCACACCACGGGTTTTTTTACGATCAAATATTAGGTTTGCATAGACTTTTCTCAGGGTCAATCAATAATAATAAAGTTTGAGTATTGTTGAAATACCACATCTGTTGTAAAATTAGAACCATTCTAATTATTTTAAAGGTTGAGGAGGTTAAAATGAGTTTGAAGGGGAGTCAAACAGAACAAAATTTGAAGGACGCATTTGCAGGTGAATCCCAGGCAAATAGACGCTACTTGTATTTCGCAGCAAAGGCGGATGTTG
>DTSX01000128.1 GCA_012965065.1 Gammaproteobacteria bacterium | reverse complement strand
AATGTTATTGCGAAGGAGACTTTGCCTTCCCCGAAAACAATAAAGGCAATTTTACCGTTGACGCAATCAGCTAGAGAAACTGTTTTCAACAGTCGTAATGCTTTGGTCTCAATACTCGATCGAAAGGATAAACGCCTGATTGTGGTCGTAGGTCCGTGTTCGATACATGATATAGATGCAGCAAAGGATTATGCCAGCCGCTTGAAGAATTTAGCCGATGATTTATCCGATGTGTTTCATATTTTGATGCGTGTTTATTTTGAAAAACCAAGAACAACAGTTGGTTGGAAAGGTATGATCAATGACCCCAACATTGATGACACCTTCCAAATAGATAAAGGCGTTCATATGGCTCGTTCACTGTTGATCCATTTAAATGAAATTGGTCTACCCGTAGCAACCGAAGCTCTGGATCCAATTATGCCTCAGTATTTGGGGGATCTAATCAGTTGGACTGCTATTGGGGCGAGGACTGCGGAATCGCAAACCCACAGAGAAATAGCCAGTGGATTGTCCACTCCTGTCGGTTTTAAAAATGGGACGGATGGTTCCCTATCGGTTGCCATCAACGCAATTAAATCAGCCCAAAATTCACATCACTTTCTAGGTTTGAACGACCTCGGACAAACCACCGTTTATAAGACCAAAGGCAATCGATACAGCCATGTGGTTCTACGAGGAGGTCCAGAGCCCAACTTCGACAAAAAGAGCATTGCATTGTGTGAAAAAAAACTTAAAGAAGCAGGTTTACCTTCGAGAATCATGATTGATTGCAGTCACGGAAATTCCAATAAGGATTTTAACTTACAACCCATGGTTGCTCATAGCAGCATTGATCAAGTACTTGATTACAATCATTCCATTATCGGATTTATGTTGGAAAGTAATATTGAGGAGGGCAATCAACAAATACCTGAAGATTTGTCTGAATTGAAATACGGGGTTTCTCTTACCGATGCTTGTATGAATTGGGAGACAACCGAAGCTCTTCTTATTGAAGCCGCAGAAAGGCTAAGGGCAAGATGATGTGCTAGGATGGTAGAATTATGAACAAAGAATTTGCAAATTTTAAAGAGTTTTACCCGTTCTACATCGATGAACACAAGAACAAATACACCAAATTGACCCATTTTATTGGCAGTTGGTTTTTTCTTTACTTCATTGCCAATCTTTTTGTTACCGGTGAATTTAAGTTTTTGGCTTACGCATTGATTGCCGGGTATGGATGGGCATGGTTTGGTCATTTCTTCATTGAAAAGAACAAACCCGCCACTTTTAAATATCCCTTTTATAGCGCTATTGGAGACTGGGTTATGTTTTCTGAGATTCTCAGAGGAAAACATAAAATCATTTAACCCAAGACCAACCACTGGGCATGAACCTAGATTTGTTTGACATAAACTCTGTCTTAACTGAAGAAGAGCAGTTGGTGCAGGATAATGTGGGTCGATTTGTCAATGACAAAGTACTCCCAATTATTCAAGAATGTTTTGAAAATCATCGTTTTCCAGCCGAATTAGTTCCAGAGATCGCTGCACTGGGAATTCTTGGTAGTTCTATTGAAGGTTATGGATGCGCAGGGATGAATGCCATAAGTTTTGGCTTGATTTGCAAAGAATTGGAAAGAGGAGACAGCGGACTCAGAAGTTTTGCCTCGGTTCAAAGCAGTCTGGTTATGTTTCCTATTTTTCAATATGGAAGTGATGAGCAGAAAAATCATTGGTTGCCTAAATTAGCAAAAGCGGAAGCAATTGGTTGTTTTGGGTTAACTGAATCACAGGGCGGATCAGATCCCATGAACATGAAAACTCATGCCAAACAAGATGGCGATGACTGGATCATTAACGGTTCTAAAATGTGGACCACCAACGGCTCAATAGCCGATCTGGCTTTGGTCTGGGCAATGACCGAAGATGGAATCAAAGGTTTTCTTATTGAAACCGAGAGCAAAGGCTTTACAGCGCATAAAATTGAGAACAAGTTTTCCCTCAGAGCATCCGTAACCTCCGAACTCTTTTTTGATAATATCAGGATTCCCAAAGAGAACATTCTACCAGGCAGCGTTGGGCTGAAAGGGCCTTTAAGTTGCCTGACTCAAGCAAGGTATGGGATTGCTTGGGGGGTTACTGGAGCGGCTGAAGCCTGTTTACAGCAGCTTTTGGATTATACTGATACCCGAGTTTTATTTGGTCGCTCACTCTCCGAAAATCAGGCCATCCAAATACGACTTGCCGATATGCAGAGGAGACTTGTCGCTGCCAGTCTCATTGCATTGAGATTGGGACAGCTCAAAGATGAGGGAAAAATGAATCCAACACAAGTCTCGGTTGCAAAATGGAACAACACCAGAATGGCTCTTGACATTGCCAGAGATTGCAGAGATATGCTCGGTGCTTCAGGAATCAGTGCGGAATATGTACCAATACGCCACATGCTCAATTTGGAGAGTGTGATTACCTACGAAGGCACCGAAACCATTCATCAACTGGCCGTTGGCAGACATCTGACAGGAAAAAATGCGTTTTGATTAGAGGTCTTTATTTTCTTGAAAATAAAGATCAATGATTTCATCAGACACAGCTGTTGCACCAATCTCCTCGGTATTGCAGAACACCACGACAGAGAAACGTATCTCAGGGAATCTGGTGTAATGGGTAGTGTAAGCAACCCATGAGCCGGAGTGTGACCATCTTTTGTATCCATTGTAGTAGGCAAGATTTTGGGCGAATGCATAGGTGTGTTGGCCTTCTTGTTCTCTTGAAAGTGTTTGGTTTCTTTTTTTGACTTTTGTCTCTAAAAAAGTTTGCTCCATCGTTTTAATCAGCGATGGTGTTGCTGTACCCAGTTTATTGTCGTAAAAATTTTGATCCCATTTAATAAAATCGTTAATGGAAGTGTAGACACCACCATCGCCTACCCAGCTGAGATTGGTCATATTGATTTCGTATTTACCCGGATGTTTTTTTATCGGGGAGTAACCGTCAGCCCTATTTTTTACGATGAGGTTGACGTTATCGTTGAAAAAGGAATCATCCATGCCGAGAGGCTCAAAGATTTCTTTTTTAGAAAATTCTCGCAAACTCATACCGCTTACATTCTCGGCGACCAGTGCAAGGAGAGCGTATCCAGTATTGCTGTAGTGAAATTTGGTTTCAGGTTCCATGATGAGTGGTAATGTTTTAATCATTTCATAAAATTCATTGTTGCTCATGTAATCTTCGTTACCCCATCTAAATTCTTCACCAACAGCGTTCTTAAAGCGATTTGGATAGCTACTGACCTCGTAATCACCGAGACCGCTGAAATGATGAATCATGTGCCTGATGGTGACTTTTTCTTGGTAATCAATGAGGTTTGGGATGTGTTTATCCATTTGATCATCAAATGAAAGGAGATTTTTTTCTTCCAATAGGGCAATAGCCATTGCGGTAAATTGCTTGCTGACAGAGGCCATCCGGAATATTGAATCGGGGGTAATTTTAATACCGTGTTCAAGATTAGCCATTCCGTACCCGGCGTTGTGTATGTATTGGTTGTCTTTGATAACACCGACTGCACATCCTGGCCTGTTGTTTGTATTGGTTTCTTTGAAAATAGCATCAACTTTTGAGGAAAAGCTCTCAACATCGGATGCATAAAAAGAATTAAAAGTAGGGCTCATCATCAAAACAAACAGGGCAAGTTTATATCCATTAAATCTCATAATTTTCTCGTTAATTTATTTATCAAATTCTCTTAAATCCGCTATCATTCGATCTTATTCAAAAAAAGGCTAGACAGATACCATGATTATATTGAAAAAACATTTACTTCTCGCGTGTGTTTTAAGTTTTTCTCTGACAGCAAATGCTTTGGAAGATATTCCTGACATCAAGTATGAAAAATTCACTTTACCCAATGGTCTGCGAGTGCTGGTGCATGAAGACCATAAAATACCCATCGTTGCTGTCAATGTTTGGTATCACGTAGGATCCAAGGACGAGGAACCCGGAAAAACAGGTTTTGCTCATTTGTTTGAACATTTGATGTTTAATGGCACAGAAAATTACAACGATGAATATTTTGGTCCTTTTCAGCAGGTCGGTGCTACCGACATGAATGGAACAACCAACAACGACAGAACCAATTATTTTGAGAATGTTCCAACACCCGCTCTCGATCTTGCCTTGTGGATGGAATCTGACAGGATGGGCCATCTTCTTGGCGTGATTGATCAAGACAAACTCGATAATCAAACCGGTGTCGTCCAAAATGAAAAGCGACAGGGTGAAAACAGGCCCTATGGAAAGGTTTTTCTCCAGGCAGCAAAAGCAACATTTCCCGAAGGCCATCCGTATTCTTGGACCACTATAGGATCGATGGAGGATCTCAGTGCAGCAACACTGGACGATGTGAAAAAATGGTTTAAGACATACTATGGGCCCAACAACGCAGTGATTGCTTTGGCTGGTGATATTGATCTGGAAACCGCAAAAAAACTTGTCAGTAAATATTTTGGAGATATCCCAGCAGGACCCAGCCCAATCAAGAAAAAGAAATGGGTCGCCAAGAGGAGTGGGCAAAAGCGAGAGATAATGTATGATCGCGTGCCCAATACAAGGATTTATAAGACTTGGAATACGGCTGAAATTGGTACCGGAGATCATGCACAACTGGAATTGATTGCATCCTTGTTATCGGGCGGAAAAAATTCCTACTTGTATCAAAAGTTGGTCTA
>DTSX01000127.1 GCA_012965065.1 Gammaproteobacteria bacterium | reverse complement strand
ATGGTTTTTGAATTAAGGCTTGAGTCCCTTTTTTTCTGCAATCGGGTGTTGTTTTCCTCTCCAATCATCTTGGATTCATGGCTGTTCTGACGTTTATGTTTTCTTGATTAGAATTCATAGTATTGCAATTATTACGATCTCTCAAAATTATGTGAACCTATATTAGTCCGAGATTCTGAGTTTAATTGTTCCTACTCCCTGAATATAACCTTCAATATGATCACCAGGTAAAACCGGCCCGACACCAGAAGGAGTTCCTGTATAAATTAAGTCACCTGGCCCAAGATGATAAAAACTTGAAAGATAACTGACGAGCTCTGCCGGTGAATTTACCAAGTCCCTGAGGTCTCCAGACTGCCTGATTTCACCGTTGACAGAGAGTTCAATTAAACCAGATTCTGGGTGGCCGATAGTTTCCACCGACGCGATTTCCGAGAGAACAGCGGATTGTTCGACGTCCTTTGCCATATCCCAGGGCAGACCTTTGGACTTGGCTTCCATTTGCAGGTCGCGTCGAGTCATGTCCAGCCCACAGGCGTAGCCGAAAATAGCTTGTTTTGCCGCTTCAGTTTCCACTTCAAAAACAGGTTTTCCAATAGCAACAACCAGCTCCATCTCATGGTGAAAATTTTTTGTCCCAGGTGGGTAGGGTATGGCACTGTCCGATGGCACGTAAGCTGAGGGCGATTTGGTGAAAAAGAAAGGCGATTCCTTGTTGGTTTCAGATCCCATTTCCTTGGCATGATCCTCGTAATTCTGGCCGACAAAAAACAGCCTGTTTACCGGGTAGGTTTCGTCGGTGTTCTGAATGGGCACGAGAACCGGAGAAGAAGCCACAAAGTTCATTCCGGAGTCGCCTTCATTTATTCAGAATCGAGTCCGTAAACCCTGACCACATTGTCTCTGAGTAACTTTTTTCGAACCTCAGGTTTCAAGCCCAACGCATCAATATCATCGATTGTTTTTTTAAACTCCAGAACCGGGAAATCGGTGCCAAAGATAATTTTGTCTTGACCGTAACTGTTGAGGTAGTGGATGAAACTCTTGGGCCAATATTTTGGCCGGTGGGCGTCACAGCCGATAAAAATATTGTCGTGTTTCCAAGCCATTGAAATCATCTCGTCGTGCCAAGGGATCCCCACATGGATACCGATCATTTTCAATTCAGGCAAATCACAGGCCACGGCGTCAAGGGCAATGGGTTGGCCAACACTCCTGGTGCGGTATTCTTGGGAATAGACCATGGACTGACCAACCTGCATCTGGATGGGGACATTGAGTTCGCAGCATTTTGCATAGAACGGGTAGTATTTGGCATGATCCGGTGCCAGTTCGAACCAATGCGGGTACATATGGGCACCGATAAAACCCATATTGGTAACGGCATCTTCAAACGCCCTGACACCATCCATGCCTTCAAACGGGTCGATCCCGGCCAGACCATAAAACCGATCGGGGTACTTGGTGCAGGCATCGGCCACAACTGAGTAGGGCATGTGGTAGCATCCAGGCAGGCCAACCCTGCCGGTACGGGCAGCAATCAGAAATGCTTTTTCAATTCCCGCCTCTTCCATTTTCTCGATCATCTCTTCCAGGGAGAGGCCTGCCATCAAGGCATTTTCCGCGTTCATTTTGCCGACAAAGAATTCTTCTCCCCAGTCCGGTCGGTGAGACAAGGCTTCCTTTGTCCAGATATTGACAACGGCATCGATCGCTTTGTAGTCGTGTTTTTGGTCGTCAGTCATAAGCATCAAAACTGCGGTAATTCCTAAGGGTCAACATAACAAAACTTTCATTGATATACTACGATAGAGACCAAAGTCCAAGGGGTGGCAACAACAGCCTGAGATCTTAAATGAAACCCTTTGAACCTGATCCATTTAATAATGGCGGAGGAATGGAATAATTCATTTACTGTACACACTTCTGATTTTTTTGGTATTCAGCGGCAGCCAAGTGTTTGCTGAAGATCGAACTACAACGCAGGTTGAAATTGACGAGATCATTGTCAAAGCCAGCTGGCGTGGGACCAGGCTTGAAAAAGCCGATGCCAGCATTTTTGTTGTTGACCGGGAAACGCTTGCAGGACAACCGGTCAAACATTTTGAGCAACTGACCCTGTTGATCCCAAATTTAAACTGGGCCGGGGGCAGTTCCAGACCCCGGTATTTTCAAATACGAGGTATTGGTGAACGATCCGGTTACGAGGGTGCGCCGAATTCCTCGGTTGGATTTATCATCGACGACATTGATTTTTCAGGCCAGGGCGGCATTGCAACGGCCTTTGACCTGGAACAGGTTGAAGTGCATCGAGGCCCACAGGGGCTGAGAATGGGAGCCAATGCACTGGCAGGATTGGTCTACATTCAAAGCAAAAACCCAACCGATGCATTTGAAGGCATTGCCGAACTGGTATACGGATCCGATGGCATCAAAAGTCTTGGCGTTGCCATGGGCGGGCCTGTGAATCAAGAACGAACACTGAAATACAGAATTGCCCTCAGACAGGATGAGGTCAACGGCTTCAGGGACAACAGCTGGCTCGCAACCGACGACACTTCTGGAAAAAAGGAATTTACCGGTAGGATCAAGCTGAACTGGCAGCCGAATCCGGCGGTGGCGGTTGATTTTTTGTTGATGAACACCGATTTAGACAACGGTTACGATGCCTGGACACTGGACAACAGCCTTACTACCCTTGCTGACAAACCAGGCCGGGACTCCCAGAACAGCGATGCCCTTGGGCTGAAGATGAGGTTTCGATTGCATGACAAATTCGAACTGTACAGCCTGACTGGGTTAACCCATTCGGATGTGGTGTTCAGTTATGATGCGGATTGGGGCAACGACCAGTCCTGGCTGCCCTACGTTTATGATTTTTTTTCCGAAACCCTGCGATCGCGACGATCGTTGAACCAGGAGTTTAGGCTGATCTCGGAGCCAATGGATGTTGCCAATGGAAAACCCATGGAGTGGGTTGCCGGTGTTTATTATCTGGATTTACAAGAGCGCAACGACCGCAACGACCTGGGTGTTTATGACGACCCATTTGACAACTGGGAAGCTTACCTGCAGGACGACAGCATTGTCAGCAATTATGCTTCTGAGAACCTGGCATTCTTTGGCAACATTGATCGTGCCATCACCGCTCAAACCACAATCAGCTTGGGGGTTCGCTGGGAGCAATGGGATTCAGACTATTTTGACACCCTCGGCGAACTGTTTTCTCCATCGGACCGGATGTTGGGGGGCCGAGTTTCTTTACGGACTGCATTGAATGAGTTTTCCAACGTTTACGCCAGCATCGCCAGAGGCTATAAATCGGGTGGGTTTAACCTGGGGTTGGGGGTTCAAGAGGGTGGGAGCTTGAATGATCTCGTCTACGATCCCGAATACCTGTGGAATTATGAAATCGGCACCAGTGTGTTTAACTCCAATGCCAATCTTTTGTTTGAGGCAGTTTTATTTTGGTCGGACAGAGACAACCAACAGGTGCTGATTTCAAAACAACTGGATCCCAACAACCCAACCACCTTTCAGTATCTGACCCAGAATGCAGCTTCCGGGAGAAATTACGGTGCTGAATTGAATCTCAGAGCCAAGTTGACCGATGCGGTTGACCTGTTCGCCGCACTGGGTTTGTTGAAAACCGAGATCAGGAATTACCAATCCAGACCCGAACTGGAAGGACGCCGTCAGGCACACGCCCCGGCTAAAAGTTATGCACTCGGGGTGAAATGGCAAGCCCTTGAGCAGCTCTATCTGTCGATGGATCTGTCGGGGCAAAGCAGCTTTTACTATTCCGACAGCCACACACAAAAATCAAAGCCCTACACCTTGGTCAATCTTGCTCTGGGGTATCGGCACAACGATTGGATTTATGAAGTCTGGATCAGAAACGTATTTGATCGGTATTACTCTGTTCGCGGATTTTATTTTGGCAATGAGCCGCCTAATTTCCCGGATCAGCTGTATCAGCGACAGGGTGATCCAAGGCATTGGGGGGTTTTAGTCCGTTATGAATTTTAATTCACTGTTGCTGCAGCTGCCGGAAATTACAGCCGTTGTCTTTGCGTTTCTGTATCTGGCGTTGGCCATAAAACAAAACATCGTCTGTTGGTCAGCGTGGATCCTCAGTTCCTGCTTGTACACATATGTTATGTACTCAGCCGGTTTGTACATGGAAGCACTGCTGCAAATTTTTTACGTCTGCATGGGGATTTACGGTTGGCATCAGTGGCTAAACAAGAACAGTACTGAACAGGAGCTCCCTGTCTCAACTTGGGAGCCGGTCAAGCACGTAAGCGCAGTAACACTGATTTTTGTCCTAGCCTATGCTTCAGGTTTGCTGTTGGAAAAATACACCGCCGCTGCATTGCCTTTTCTTGATGCATTAACGACTTGGGGCGCCATTGTGACCACCTACATGGTTGCCAATAAGGTTCTGGAGAATTGGATCTACTGGTTTGTGATTGACTCCATTTCCATTTATTTATTTATCTCCAGGGAGCTCTATTTCACTGCGCTTTTGTTCTTTGTTTACCTGTTCATGATTGTGATCGGATACCGTGCTTGGAAACAATCCCGTGTTGTCGTCAATGACTGATTTAGCCAGTAAGATTGCCACCATACCGACTGCAGTGCTGGTCAGCAAGACGGTGAAAGACGATTCCATCAGCTCGGTTCATTTGTGTGATTACCAAGGCATTCCATCGGTCCTGAGGGTTGATAAGCCTCTTGCAGGTTACCTCGGTCTGGACCGGGCGGGTGAATTTGACCTGTTGCATTGCATCCAACCCCACGGCTTTTCTCCTGAGCCACTGTACTCTGATCCTGGCGAAGGAATTTTGATTTGTCGTTTTCTCGAAGGCGATGCACTCACTCCAACGGATCTTGGCACCAGAGGTAAGATCGTTGAGCTGGGCAAAATACTCGGGTCGATTCATCGTTTGCACCTGCCTGATTTTAAAACACGGTTTGTGAATCAGATAAGGCACTATGAAAAAGAACTCAAGAATGATGCAGACGGGAGCCTTCTAAAGCGGGGTATTGATTTGTTTGACAGCCTTACCGCTAATGAGGACGATTGGGTCGTGTGTCACAACGATCTGATTGCTGCCAACTTAGTCCAGGGCGAGAGGCTGCTTATTCTGGACTGGGAATATGCCAGTTTAAATCACCCTTATTTCGATTTGGCTACCGTTCTTGAAAATCATGCCTTGACTGAATCCCAAAGCGAACTGTTTTTGGATGCCTATAGCGGGGAACGCCAATCAATTGATTTAGTGAAGCTTGACGAATGGCGTCAGCTGACTCACTATGTCACCCTTTTTTGGCTTATGATTATTAAGAAATACGCTACAATATCTGAAAAAGAAAAGGCTTGGATGGTCAATTTGGAAAATCAATTGTCACAAGCAAGAGGTTAAATTTATGGCAAAAATAAAAACATTTGATTTTGACACGCTTTCAAATCATGCCGGTCAGAGACCTGATAAGGAGACCGGAGCGAGAGCTGTTCCAATTTATCAAACAGCCTCCTATGTTTTTAGAGACTCAGATGCGGGTGCCGCAATATTCAATATTGAGAGAGGCGGGCATGTTTATTCACGGATATCCAATCCCACCAATGCAGTTTTGGAAGAACGAATTTCAGCATTAGAAGGCGGGGTAGGTGCCGTCGCCACCTCTAGCGGACAAGCTGCTGTGTTTAACACCATAGCAACTCTAGTCGATCAAGGCGGACACATTGTCTCTTCGTATGCTCTTTATGGAGGCACTCATAATCTGATGGAATATACTCTGCCACGGTTTGGAATCACCACCACTTTTGTGGATCCAAATGATATCGAAGGCTTTAAGAAAGCCATTAAACCTGAGACCAGACTAATTTTCGGAGAAACTGTTGCCAATCCAAGAACAGAGGTGCTGAATATTCCTGAAATATCTAAAATTGCACATGATAACCAAATCCCATTGGTTATTGATTCAACCACCACCACTCCTTATCTGATGAAACCCTTTGCACTGGGTGCTGATATTGTGGTGCATTCAGCCACAAAGTTTTTGAGCGGTCATGGAACCTCTATGGCCGGTTTGATTGTCGATGGCGGTATTTTTGATTGGGAATCAACAGATAAGTTTCCACAAATGACAGAAAAATATGCAGGCTTTCATAACTTATCCTTTACCGAAGAGTTTGGACCAGCAGCTTTTATTTCCAGAGTCAGAAATGAAGCATCGCGTGATTTTGGCGCTTGTCTTGCTCCACATTCTGCCTTTTTGGTGCTTAACGGTATTGAGACATTATCGGTGAGGATGGATAAACACATTAGCAATACCCGACAGGTGGTTGAGTATCTGGATCAACATGACATGGTTGAGTGGGTCAGTCATCCTGATCTTAAAAATCATCCTAACCATGAGTTAGCAAAAGAACTTTTACCAAAAGGCTCGACCGCAGTTTTCAGTTTTGGTATTAAAGGCGGCAGAGAGATCGGTCAAGTCTTTATAGATCGATTGGATTTATTCTCCAATTTAGCGAACATAGGGGATGCAAAATCTTTAGTTATCCACCCAGCAAGCACCACCCATCAACGGATGTCAGTCAAAGATTTGGAGGAAGCGGGCATATCAGAGGGCTTGATCAGACTTTCCATTGGCATTGAGTCTGTTGAAGATCTCATTGAAGATCTAGAGAAAGGCTTTAAAGCTGCTGCCAAGGTTTCTTAACCGAAAACATTATGTACCTGGAAGTTGACAACAATAAAACCTATATTGCTACCGGCAGTAAGGAGCACGTAGACGGCAATCCAACCATGTCATTTGTTCATGGTACAGGAATGGATCATACGGTGTGGACATTGGCTAGTCGCCACTTTGCACGATATGGCCTGAACATTTTAGCCGTTGATTTACCCGCTCACGGCCGCTCCGGAGGCGAGTTGAAACCCACGATTGAAGATATGGCTGATTGGGTGGTACAAGCACTTGATGCAGCCGGACAAGAATCAACCATTATGGTCGGTCACAGTATGGGCTCTCTGGTTGCTTTTGATGTTGCTGCTCGTTATCCAGATCGGGTGACCTCCTTGGCGATGGTCGGGACATCGATGCCCATGCCGGTTGGCGATTTGTTGCTGGATAATGCAGAAAAAGACAATCATCTTGCCAAAGAAATGATCAATTACTGGTCCCATAGCACGTCGGCACATTTGGGAGGGTCTCAAGTGCCTGGGATATGGATGCTTGGGAAGCTTATTCGGTTGCTCGAGCGCAGCGGTCCAGGGGTCATTTACAATGATCTGCTGGCCTGTGAGAAATACACGGAAGGTATTGAGAGAAGCAAGAATATTCAGATGCCAACCTTACTCATACTCGGTGAAGACGATTTTATGACACCAATTAAAGATGCCAAGGCATTGGCTGAAACAATACCAAATTCTCGTACCATCCTGATTCCAAATTGTGGTCACGCAATTGTCTCTGAAGCACCCAATGACATGTTGGATGCTTTGGCTACACTTATTTAATGGGTTTAAGCATCTTACATTATGCCAATCGTAGCTCATCCAAAGCTTCCTTCACTCAGTAAACTCAAAACAGAAGACTTGATAATTGCTGATGCATCATCATTGGCAAAAGAGTTCCACCAAGAATTGCGTATCGGTTTGTTAAACTTGATGCCAGATGCTGCACTTCAAGCGACCGAGAGACAGTTCATCCGCATGCTAGGAAGCGATGAGAACATCTTGGTTCATGTATATCCGACCACAGTGGAATCGTCGAAAAGAGGCGAGGAATTTCAGGACTACATAGCAAAAAACTACAACGACATCAGCACAATTTATGCATCGAAATTGGATGGCCTGATTATTTCAGGAGCCAATCCTTCGAAACCGGATATGACCGAAGAACCATTCTGGGCACCTTTGGTCGAAGTGATGGATTGGGCGATGGAAAATACAAATTCCATACTCTGTTCCTGTTTGGCGACGCATGCGTTGCTGAAATATTATTTCAATATTGACAGGGAACTTAGAGGCCAGAAATCTTGGGGTGTATTTCCACATACAGTTGCCAATAGCCCAAATCCTTTGATCGCTGGGCTCGATGACAGTTTTATGGGGCTACATTCACATTTCTATGATTTACCGCTGAAGAAGATCCAAGATACGGATTTGGAGGTACTTGCATACAATAGTCAAGCGGGCTTTTTTCTTGCCAGCACCACAGATACCAAATTGGTTCTGTATCAAGGTCATCCGGAATACGATGCAATCAGTTTGCTGAAAGAATACCAAAGAGAGATCACAAATTTTTTAAGCGGTCTCAGGCCGGATTACCCGCCACTTCCAGAAAATTATTTTTCCAAGGCTGCAATCCCTGTCTTGGAGAATTTTCAGAAAAAAGTGCTGTTGACAAAGGAACAATCCAACTTTCCGGAGGCTCGCTTGTCAGAATTAGTCAAAGTTGAATGGCGTCATCCAGGCAAAATCCTTTACAAGAATTGGCTGAATATTTTGGTGAAAGCAAAAGAACTTTGAGGGGATTGCCTAGTGCAAAACCTACGTTTTCTGCATTTTTGCCCAGCTGTCTCTCAGGGTCACGATCCGGTTAAAAACTAACTCCTCACCCTGAAGTGAGTTTTCGTCGACCACAAAATAGCCGGTTCGTTCAAATTGAAATCGATCGCCCGGTGACGCATGCGCAAGGTTCTCTTCCAGAGCGGCATTTTTAACCACAGTTAATGACTCTTCATTGAGATCAGAAATTGATTTTGGGTTGGCTGCTGACAAAAGGGTTGAATAAAGACGCAGTGTTGCAGAGACACATTGTTTTGCCGAAACCCAATGAATGGTACCTTTTACTTTTCTTTTGGAAGTTCCGCTCCCACTTTTGGTATCTGGGTCGTAGCTGCAGTGGATCTCCAGAATATCGCCATTGTTGTCCTTGATCACTTCTTCACACTTGATGATGTATCCAAATCTTAAGCGAACTTCTCCACCGGGTTTCAATCTAAAGAATTTTGCAGGGGGGTCTTCCATAAAGTCATTTTCCTCGATGTAAATCTCTTTTGAAAAAGGGAGTGTTCGCGTTCCCATGGCTTGGTTTTTTGGATGATTGTTGGCTGCAAGGGATTCAATTTGATCTTCAGGATAATTATCTATGACCACTTTCAGTGGCTTGATCACTGCCATGGCTCTTGGCGAGTTGTTGTCCAATTCTTGTCGGACGGAATTCTCCAGTTGGGCGATCTGAATGGATTTTTCCTTCTTTGTTACCCCCACTCTTTTACAGAAATCTCGAATGGCAGATGCCGGATAACCTCTTCTCCGCATCCCTGATATCGTCGGCATTCTGGGGTCATTCCATCCTTCCACCAGACCTTTTTCCACAAGCTCAGAGAGCTTTCTCTTGCTGGTTATGGTGTGCTCCAGATTCAGTCTGGAAAATTCAATTTGTCTGGGTCGGTGTGGCAGGGTTAAGTGGTCCAAAATCCATTCATACAGGGGGCGATGATCTTCAAATTCAAGAGTGCACAGCGAATGGGTAATGCCCTCAATGGCATCGGACACGGTGTGCGCAAAATCATACAACGGATAAATACACCACTGACCCGCTGTTCTTTGGTGTTCAGCGTGAAGTATCCGATAGAGAACTGGGTCACGCAGGTTGATATTTGCCGCACTCATGTCAATTTTGGCTCTTAATACATTTTCGCCTTCTTCAAATTCTCCACTCCGCATTCGTTCAAACAATCCCTGGTTTTCGGCAACCGAACGATTGCGATAAGGGCTCTCTGCCCCTGGTGCATTTAATGTTCCTCGACTGCTCTTGATTTCATCCGCTGTTTGGCTGTCTATGTAGGCATTTCCATCTTCGATCAACTGCATCGCACAATTGTAAAAATCTTCAAAATAATCGGAGGCGTGGGTTAAATGTTCCTGCCAGTTAAATCCCAGCCAGAGTACATCTTGTTTGATTGCATCAACATAATCTTCACTTTCTTTGGTTGGGTTGGTATCGTCAAATCTCAGGTAACACCGCCCTTGAAATTCACTGGCAATCCCATAATTGAGACAGATGGACTGTGCATGCCCAATGTGCAGGTAACCATTGGGTTCTGGTGGAAAACGGGTAAAAACCCTTGATTCATTTTTGCCCTCTGACAAATCCGAGAGGATGCTCTGGCGGATAAAATCTTTCCCTTTTGCTGTGGCGTCAATAGTCATACGGTTGTTCTTTTTTACTGTTTGAGTTCAGCTTCCCATTCATCAACGACTCGCCGTTTGCTAAACAGCGATCCCAAGAAACGACCCCAGACTTTTCTTTTCGTGAGCCAAGCAATTTTGGCACCATTTTTTTTGTTATTCAGTGTTTGCTCCACCAACCAGGGGGTTACTGTTTCTACTCGATCCGCTAGAATATTGAGAATTTTCTTAGATCGTTCCCAGCTTTTGCCGTTGTCTTTGGACGCACGAATTAGCAAGTCCGTGGTGACTATACCTGGACTCAAGGAACCGATCAGAATTGGAGTGTCCTTATACTCATTGGCAGCAGCAGCGGTAAAATAACGTAAGGCACGTTTTGTTGACCCATACACAGTTATGCCCTTTTGCAATTGTCCGTTGCTGCCAAAACCCTCAAACATGTATATTTGACCAAACCCTTGTTTCAGCATCTCTTTGGCGGCTATTTTGGTGCACAAAATGCTGCCAATAAGATTGGTGTCAACGGTATTGTGGATTTCATCCAATGCAAGCTCATCCAGAATCGTTTTTGTAGTAGAGATACCTGCATTGTTGATCCAGATGTCAATTTTACCAAAGCGCTCAAATCCCTTGTTCCACAAATTCTGAACCGCTTCATAATCTTCAACCCGGCAAGGCTGGCCTATCATGTCGCCCAGTCCCTTCAGTTGCTTCAGGGCGTTGGCTACGGATTGCTCGCTGGTGCCGGAGACAATCACTTGATGGCCCCGTTGCAAAAATTCCCGAGCAAGACCCAATCCAATTCCCCGTGTGCTTCCTGTAATCACTACTGTTTTCATTTCAGATTCCACGGTTTTTTGCTATTCCGATTCATTCTATTATCTTAGGCATCTTTCTCAAGCTGAAATTGGCAATTAAAATCAGAACCAGTATCGCTATAATGGCTCCGGCATAAAAAGGAGTGGGTGGGTGAAAGTTGCTGTAGAGGACACCGGAGAAGGAGGGCCCAACAATTCTCCCCATGGAGCAGGCTGCTTGATAGTGACCCAAATACAAGCCTCTTGCTGTCGGGTTGGCAGACTTGGAAATCAGACTCGATAAACTTGGATTAAACATGGCCGTTCCACAGCCGAAGAAAAATAAACCAATCCACAGGGAGAATGCAAAAGTCGCGCTCCCAATTAATATCAAACCGGCCATAAGCGATATAGCGGCCAGCTGAACGAGCTTCTTCTCACCAAAGAGGTTGGTCAACCGGCCAATGAGACCTCCTTGGATAATCACTCCAAGTGAACCGAGCATAAAAAAAACGCCACCAATGTGACTGGGGCCATAGCTAAAAATTTTATTGGCCCACAAGGGGAAAATGGATTCCATGAGAGACATCGCCGTGTAGAAAATCAGGCCACAGGAAACCAGAGGCAGTATTGATTTTGCAGGGGTAAATGTTGCCAGTTCAACAATCTTTGAAAAACCCTCAAATGGCTTCCTTTTCTTAGCATCCAAACTTTCTTTCAGGAATACAATTGCAGCGACCATGGCTAAAAAATTTATCCCTGCAGCAGCCCATGCTGTCAACAAGTAATTTGCGTTTTCCACGTTATTACCAGCAAGCAATCCACCGATTGCAGGCCCAGTCATAAACCCCAGCCCCAACGCAGCACTCACTTTTCCCAATCCTGCTGCACGATTGCTGTCATCAGTGATGTCGGTTACATAGGCAAATGCAATTGAGACATTCCCTGCCATCAGGCCGGAGAGCATTCGGCTTAGAATCACAACAGTTAAGTTAGGTGCATAAGCCAGAACCACATAAGACAAAGCTGAGCCAAGCAAAGTAAGGATGAGGACTGGCTTCCTTCCGATCGAATCACTCAAGCGACCCCAGAGTGGGGCAGCAACAAACTGGCCCAGAGAGAAAGCAGCCATAGTGAGTGTGATAATTTCCGGGCTTGCGCCCATACGTTCTGCATAGAATGGGAATAAGGGCAGAATAATCCCAAATCCCATCAATCCAATAAACGTTACTAAAAAAATGATGGTCATACGATGCTAGGATTATTGTCTGATAAAAGCTCAAATCTAATTATTGTTTGAGGTTGAATTAGTTGAAGTATATTAACAATTTGGTGATGATGTATGTCTGGTTTTCAAAAATGAGGTGGAAAAAATGTTGAAACAGATGAAATGGATAACCGGAATGCTAACTGCAGTTCTGGTCATGGTGCCCCAGCAACTTGTTCAGGCCCAGTCAGTAATTGAAGAAATTACCGTTACTGCTCGACAAAGAGAGGAATCTCTTAAAGATGTTCCAGGAGCAGTTACTGTACTAACAGCAAATCAGATTGAAAGATCTGGGGTTCAGAGAGCAAAAGATTTTATTGCTTTGACGCCAGGGGTTACCATTGTCGACACGGCTGAAGTTGGTGACACACAGGTGAGTATCAGAGGGATCAATGGTGCTCGGGATGCAGAAACAAGTTTTGGTTTAATCATTGACGGCATCGTTATGACCAATCCGGCTGCACTGAACCGTGAATATCTTGATTTACAACAAATTGAAATTGTAAAAGGCCCGCAGGGGGCACTCTATGGGCGCAACGCTTCAGCAGGGGCAATCATTATTACCACCGCCAAACCCTCTGATGTGCGAAGTCATACAGTTAAAGTGAGCATTGCCGATGATTCGACTTATGCCGTGACAGGCCGAGCCGACATACCTCTGGATGACACCATGGCGCTGAGCATTACTGCAAACTTCAATACCAGCGATGGTTGGCACACCAATACTTTTCTCAATTGTGACGATTGTGTTGATCAATACGAATCCCAAGATATTTATGCCCGCTTGACATGGGATGTCGACGCTGACACATCCATAGATGCCAAATTTAGGTATGGCCAAGTGGATACCACTTCCATCGTCTTTAATCCCATATTTGAACTCCCAGGATTCGCTGCTTACCTTGGCAACCCTGATCTTTATGAGGATGTCAATGACCATCCATGGTCTTGGGTGAGCAATATACCCCATTTCAATGACCAAGAATCATTGGAATTATCCGTCCGAATGGAAAGAGATTTGGGCTGGGCCAATCTCACGGTTTGGGGGCTCTACAGTGATATTGAAAACAGTTTTGGTGCAGACGGGACCAGTGGCGCTTTCCAATTCCTGTTCGCTGACCCTTCATGCATTGCGTCTGTGGCCGAAGTCTTTAACGCAGGCTTTGCCTTGCCTTCACCGCAAGGCATCTTTGCCCCGGTCCCAGCGGCAACATTTTTGGGAGCCTACACCCCAACACGGTGTGATGGCACCCAATATCAGGTCAGAAACCAAAGTGATTTTAGTTTCGAAGTTCGCTTGACTTCCCCCAGTGATCAAGCTTTGCGCTGGGCTGCTGGATTGTACCTCCTGGATGTTGACCGTGAAGTCGGCGTGAACCAGGGGAACGATTTGGGATATGGCATTGTTGAAAAAATGTATGTACCTGCATCAGGCAAGAACCCTACTGAGCAAATGGTATGGGATGACTTTGATACCAAGGTGACTGCTTTCTTTGGATCCATCAGCTACGATCTCACCGACGATGTAGAATTATCATTGGCCGGTCGTTACGATAACGAGCACCGAAAGGTGCATAGTTTGGTTCCTACAGGGGTAAACTCGACTTACATTGATTGCGATGGACCCCCCTACACCGGTGGGCCTCTTAACGTGGGCTTGTGTCAATCAAGCTCCATTCCCGATCAAAGCGAGAACTTTAAGCATTTTCAGCCTAAAGTCAGTTTGTCACTGGATGTAACCCAATCCACCACTATTTATGGTAGCTGGGGTGTTGGATTCAAGAGTGGCGGCTTCAATAACTCGGGATCACGGGAAACGGTTGACGTTTTCATCAATTCCCTCGCTGGCAATACACCGGTTGCTATACAGAACAATTACAAGAAAGAAACCAACGATTCGTTTGAATTGGGATTCAAATCAAGATTGCTTAACAACCGAGTCAGTGTTGAAGGTGCGGTATACCACACGAGTGCCAAAAATTTGCAATTCTTTGAATTCATCGTTGGTCCCTTTGGATTATTGAGGGTTATTGAAAACATTGATAAATCAGAAATGACAGGACAGGAACTTGGTCTGTCCGCCATTGTCAACGACAACATCAGTCTCTATGCTTCAGTGAGTAAAATCGACAGTGAGATTCTGGCCAACAGTGCTCGCGCTGATAGTGTAGGCAATGCTGTACCCTATCACGCTGAGTATACTTATAACGCAGGTATTTCCTTGGATTACCCAATGGCTGGCGGTAGACAATTTTTTGCTCAGATTGATTTTGCCGTCGTAGGACCAACTTGGTTCCATGTGATGCAAACGGATAACTCCAGAAATACGTTGTTTGGAGCACCAATGGCTTTCGATAAAACTGACCGGGATGCATATCATACTGTCAATCTTAGAGTTGGCGTGAAGTCTGATAACCTGACCTTTACCGCTTTTGCAAAAAATCTGACGGATGAAAGATATTTGGCGGAAGTGATCCCAGCACCAGAATTTGGCGGTGTTTTTGCTCATCCTGCTGATCAGAGAAGAATGGGCGTTGAGGTGGTTTATCAATTCTGATCAAGTTTAAAAACGAAATAAAAAAGCCCTGCTTTGTCAGGGCTTTTTTTATGACAACCGATTAGTAAGGTCGTTTAAGGTATTTACCAGTAGGTTCACCCAACACCTGATGATCATCAAAAATACGATTGCCTCGTAGAAATGTCGTTGTCGCTCTGGCTCGGAGTTCTGTGCCTTCAAATGGGGTGTAGCCTTGTCCTGACTCAGATTCTGATGATTTGATGGTCCAGGTTTCATTGGGGTCGACCAAGACCAAATCTGCATCGAGTCCAGTTTCTATGTCACCTTTGCTGTGAAGTCCATAACGTCTGGCAGGATTGTAACTGGTCAACTCCGCCATTTTATTGAAACTCAAGCCTCTTTTGGAGCCTTCGCTAACCAGAGCCGACATTAAATATTCAGTTCCACCGAAGCCCGATTTTGCCAGCCAGATATCTCCTGGATTTTCCACATCGACTTTGTCTTCATGTTTGCAGCATGCATGATCACTGACGACCCAATCTATATTATTTGCAAGCAGGCTTTCCCATAGGTATTCCACATCCTCCCTCGGTCTAATGGGGGGATTTACCTTTGCCAGATTGCCCGTTGCAGCATCAACATCAAGCATCAAATGACCAATTGTAACCTCCCTGCGGAAGTTGATATGAGGAAATACTTGCTGCATTTGCAACGCTGCGTCCACAGCTTTTTTTGAGCTCAGATGGAGCAGATTGACATTTGGCAAGTTCGTCTCATTAGCCAGATAAGCGGCAATAAAAATAGCTAAACCCTCTGAATGAGGAGGTCTTGAGGCACTGTATGCATGGAGGCCTTCCAGTGTGTTCTCATTTTGTACCAATTTGGTATAAGCCGCCATGATTTCAGCTGTTTCGCAGTGCAAGCTCAAACTGATGTCTTCCTGTTTCTCAGGGTATTTAGTCATTGCCTTTTGAACACCTCTCATGACGAATTCAAAATGAGCGATATCGTATTTTTCGTCCTCACCAATCATTAAAAATGCATGTTGATTGGAAGAAGCACCGTGCAAGCCATGCCCACCGTAGAACATGAATATTTTGAAAGATGTGATGCCAAATTCATCAATCAATAATGGAATTTCTTCAATGTGTGTTTTGTCCATGGGTGCCACATGGTAGGCATAATCAACATAAAAATTCCCTTCTGACTGTGCTAATACATCTGGCAAAAAAGCTTGGTAAGGGCCGCCTTTATTGAGGTAATAGCCCCCGGTTCTGATGTAATTGAGACTCGTAGTCACGCCCCCCATGGCCGCTGCTCTGCTTTCGATCGGAGCATCCTGATACAGTGGGTTGTAAATTCCTGTATGCATGTGAGCATCCACTAGTCCTGGGAAAGCGAGCTTATTTTCACCGTCATAAACCTCCACAGATTCTGTTGCATCTATATTGGGAGCTATCATCTTGAATGCCCCATTTTTAATACCTATATCGACTGACTCGATACCATTAGCATTTGGTCTAACAACTTGGACATTCTTGATTACAAGATCGTAATTTTTTTCATTGCTCATATGGTTATACCTTAATTGTATTTAATTCCCATTGACTGGATCAAATCCCAACGAGCCTGGATTGATTAGATTTTTTGGATCAAACTGTTTTTTCAACGAGCAGAGTAAAGCCTTGGTTTCTGTAGTTCTTGTCTGCAAATAAGGATAATCTTTGCCAATTTGTAAATGAATAGCACCATTTGCAAGACACATTGCATCTATCCTTTCTTTGATTTCATGAACCAATTTGAGTCCTTCGGGATTGTGTTCATGAACTGGAATGCTGTCCAGGTCTAAGGGGTAGACTTTTTTGTGATAGATGCTTTGTTTATCTTTCCACAAAAAAGTCGGTTCGTAGAGAAAGGCATTACTGTCGATGAAAGAAAACATTCGGGTCATGGTTACCTCATGTCGCTCCATTTTGTCTTTGTATTCGATCATCAGGGATTCAAAGTCATCGTCATGTTTGAGTACTTTTGAGAAGGGCAAGATACTGTGGGTAGGTTTCCATAGTTCGCCATTCGGGCCCAGTATGGGAGTCAATGGCATGAATGGATTTGCATGAAAATAGACTGGTATGGAGTTGGCAACTTCTTTCCCATATTTTCGCGCGATTGATCTGGCTGCAGCCAATTTAATCTTTGCTTCTTTATCGTTGATGCCTTCGCTGGAAAAGTGGCCAGAAAAGGCCGATTTCTTTAGGAAACCTCTCCCAGCAAAGCCCATTTTCATTATTTGGAGTAACCCGTCCACTGGATTCTTGGAAGATAAAAAAACGGATCTTGCTGCTACCAACGGATTGGTGTTTTCCATTTCCATGATAGCGGATTTCTGTTTTCGAGGATCAAGACCATGGTTGTCTGAGATCACTCCGATTTTAGAGATTTCACTCATCGCTAAAAACAGATGTTTGAAATCGGGAAAACCAAAAGAACATGCTGCAAACCCTTGGGGGAATCTTGCTAATTTAAGAGAAATTCTGGTTTTGACGCCTAAAGCACCGGAATCTCCCAGGAATAAGCCGCCCAAATCTGGTCCGTAGTATCTGAAAAATGGGGATGTTTCCTTTGAGTTTCCTTTGGAGCCAGTTTCAATCACATCACCATTGCCGATGACGATCTGCATACCTGTAAGTGAATCTGCAGACAGAGAATTATTGGTTGCGTGACTGACTGCATGGTAGGACATTGAACCGCCCACTGTAGCAACTCGACCTGAAAATGGACCCCAAAAAGGAGTTCTCAACCCCAAGGGTTTAAGCGCTTCATAGAGTTCCAGCCAAGTTACACCTGGCTCAACTGTCACATACATGTCTTCTTCATGTATTTCAATATTTGTTAATCGTTGAGTATCGATCATCACGGTATTCTTTGTTACCGGTAAATAGCCTCCGGTGTAGGAGGCCCCACCGCCCCTAGCAATTAATGGAACTTCGTTTTTGATGCAGATTTGAGTGACTTTAATTAGTTCATCTGCATTACCGGGTCTAACGATTGCAACAGCCGGTTCAGCGGCAGTTGAAAATATGTC
>DTSX01000126.1 GCA_012965065.1 Gammaproteobacteria bacterium | reverse complement strand
TTAATTTAGACTTAATCAGCACAATAAAATCTTCAGAAATTAAACGGCGTTTATGATGTCTTTTTTTTGGCCATGGGTCTGGAAAAAAAATATTAATGACATCAAACGACTCATTTGCAATTTGTTTGTGTAAAACGTCGACTGCATCATTGCACAAAAGTCTTAAATTCTTGAGATCATATTTGTTTGCATTAATCAGACATTGCCCTATTCCTGAAGGGTATACCTCGATGCCAGTAAAATTTGAATTAGGGTCTTTCTTTGCACAATCAACCAAGTTCTCACCATTGCCAAACCCAATTTCTAGAACAAATCTTTGGTTATTATTTTGGAATAATGTGCTTAGATCCAGCGGACCTGCTTCTGGGTTGATTCCATAAACAGCCCAATACTTGTCCCATGCCTTTTTTTGAGCGACTGTAATTCGTCCTGAACGACGAACAAAACTTCTGATTGTGCGTAAAGATTTAGACTTCGACGAGAGTTTCACGAAGTTGATTTATGGCATTTACTTCAATTTGCCTTACTCTCTCTATTGAAATGTTGTATTGACCAGAAAGAACTTTAAGTGTGGTTTTCTTATCATTGAGCCACCGAGATTTCAAAATATTTTTACTTCGTTCATCCAAGTTGTTGATGGCAGCAGAAAGTATTTCTGTATTCTTGGTAAGCCAATTGGATTCCTCTACCGCTTCCGCCGGGTCAGAATTTGGGCTTGGTAAATAACCAGCAGGGGCAACAT
Source organism: Gammaproteobacteria bacterium (assembly GCA_012965065.1). Taxonomy (GTDB): domain Bacteria; phylum Pseudomonadota; class Gammaproteobacteria; order Steroidobacterales; family UBA11654; genus DTSX01. The sequence continues at coordinate 17,340 of DTSX01000126.1, read as the reverse complement.
AATCATCTTCAGCTGCATTGCTTCTTAGATCGAAAGCCAAATCTTTACTGGCAAAAGTTTGCTCCATCAATGTTACTTCTTTAGGTTTAACACCAAGATCCTTGGCAATAGATTCCGTTTCTTGTTTGGTAAGCCAGCCCAGATTTTTCTTTGCCTTTCTGAGGTTAAAAAATAGTTTTCGTTGTGCTTTGGTTGTTGCAATCTTAACCAATTTCCAGTTGTTAAAAATAAACTCATGAATTGCTGCTCTTATCCAGTGAACAGTGTAGGTTACTAATCTGACACCATATTCTGGATCGAAGCGTTTTACAGCTTTCATTAATCCCACATTGCCTTCCTGAATTAAATCAGCAAGGGGCAGGCCATAACCGCTGTAGCTTCTGGCTATGTATACGACAAATCTTAATTGTGACAAGATCAATTGCCTCGCAGCATCCAGATCGTTATCTTGTTGATAGCGGAGTGCGAGTTCTTTTTCTTCATCTTTGCTAAGGACAGGAACTGCATTGACTATATTAATATAGGCCCCAAGGCTTCCCAAAGGTCCCGCTAAAACCAAGTCTTTGTTCAATGTTAATTCGTTAGCCATAATCCCTCAAATTTGGAGTAATTTTAGCACTCTTGCCATGAGAGTGCTAAAGATTATTGATGTTTGTTATAAAAGTGTATAAATATCAATAGATTATGAAATAAAATAGAGCTAACATTAACTTGCATTTTAATGAAATTTTGCGCATTTTTGGGGTAGATCAATTCATGTCAGGCAAAGGAAAAATTCGAATCATTGGTGGCCGTTATCGTGGCAGAAAGATTTCGGTAGTGCACGAAAAGATTAGGCCAACCAGTGATCGGGTCAGGGAAACTTTATTCAATTGGTTAAATTCCCGGCTCGATAATAAATGTTGCTTAGACCTTTTTGCAGGCACTGGAATTTTGGGCATTGAAGCATTGTCACGAGGAGCCAAAAAAGTAGTTTTTGTTGATCATCGGCAAAGTATAGTTTCAGAGATCCAAAATCAGATAACTCGATTAGAGTTGCACGACAGTTCAGTCATTCTCTCCGACTCATTGAGTTATTTGGACAATCCGAGCCACGTGCAACCCTTTGATATCATATTTTTGGATCCACCTTTCGGCACGTATAACTTAGAAAAACTATTGAGCCATATTTTTGAAACCGAATGGCTTGATTCACATGGCATGGTTTATTATGAATCCAATCACTCACTAGAGAGCAATTTGATCAATAGCTCATGGGACAAATATCGAGAATCTAAAGCGGGAAATGTATATTATGGGCTTCTTACGAAAAAAATATCTAATTGATATGAGGATCATAATTGTATGAAAGGATTGTACCCAGGAACGTTTGACCCAATCACCAATGGGCATTATGAGATTATTCGCAGAGCCTCTGCGCTGTTTGAAACCCTTATTGTTGGTGTTGCTGTGAGCCCTGAGAAGGAACCTTTGTTTTCAATTGAGCGCAGGGTTGAAATGGTACATGAGGTTTTGCAAACGCTGAGCAATATCGAGATTCAAGAATATTCAGGGCTAACTGTCAATTTTGCCAAGGAAATCGATGCCCATGTATTAGTCAGAGGGCTTCGCTCTCCTGCTGATGCCCAATACGAATTTGAACTGGCGAGAATGAACAAGGAACTTGCCGGTGATATTGAGACAATCTTTTTGAGTAGTGGTGACAACAACGCCTTTATCTCGTCTTCCCTGATCAAGCAAATTGCCTCGGAGGGAGGCGATATTGCAGGATTTGTACACTCCACTGTGCAACAGGCTTTGTTGGCGATTTACAAAACCTAATCGCGGCATGGTATGCACTGATAAAATTCGACGCTGCTTCACAGCTGCTATTGTCACGTTTGTTTTTATTATTCCAAACAGTGTTACCGCAGCACAGCCACAACAGCCTGCAATCGCATCAGCACATCCTTTGGCAACCCAGGCAGGCTATCTCATTTTGGAACGAGGCGGCAATGCCTTTGACGCAGCAATCGCAGTCAGTGCTGCTTTATCGGTGGTGGAACCCTATAGTTCAGGACTGGGCGGAGGCGCTTTTTTTCTTCTTCATCGTGAGCAAGATAAGTATCAAACATTTATTGATGCAAGGGAAAAGGCACCCAGTGCCGCAACAGCAGAAATGTATTTAGACGCACAAGGGATGGTTATTCCAAAAGCATCATTGGTTGGGCCCCTTGCCTCAGGGATTCCTGGTTTGCCTGCCGGGTTAATTTACTTATCCAAACAATATGGAACATTACCTTTAGAAGAGTGTTTAGCCCCGGCTATTGAGTTGGCTGAGAAAGGTTTTCCTGTTTATATGAGATTAATTTCAGCACTTAAAGTTGCTCGGCGGAGTCGTGGGTTATCTCAAAAATTTATTGAAGTGTTTACATCAAATAACGACTTACCAGAGGTAGGCCAACTGATTAAACAACCCGAATTAGCTAGTACTCTTAGGTTAATAGCTTCCCAGGGGCATGAAGGTTTTTATAATAGCGACTTCACAAAGACTATGGTTGAGGAAGCTAACAGAGATGGGTCTATCTGGCATGTGGATGATTTCAAAAACTATGCTGTCATTGAAAGAGAGCCAATCGAGCTTAATTTTATGGGCCACAAGCTCACACTTGCACCTCCTCCTTCATCTGGGGGCACGACCATCGCAACCATTCTAAATATTGTATCCAACTATGACTATAAGAGTATGCCAAGGGATACATTTACACATTTATTGATTGAAGCCATGAGAAGAGCATACAAAGATCGAGCTGAATACTTAGGGGATCCCGATTTTGTGGAAGTTCCCGTGGACATGCTGATTAGTAAAAATCATGCATCCAATCATTTAGCTACTATTGATCTTGACAAAGCCTCGCCCAGCATTAAAAACTCTGAAATTCAACAGACTGCATACGTCGCCAAGGGTACAGAAACTACCCACTTTTCAATTCTAGATCAAGAAGGCAATAGAGTGGCAACCACACAGACAATTAACACGTGGTTTGGATCTGGGTACATGCTTCCAACCGCTGGTATTATTCTAAACAATGAGATGGATGATTTTTCTGCAAAGCCATACGCACCCAATAGATATGGTTTGGTGCATGGCCAAGGAAATTCTATAGCACCAAACAAAAGAATGTTGTCCAGTATGAGCCCAACTTTTATTGAGTCGAAGGATCAACTTGCTATTCTTGGAACCCCAGGAGGGGCTAGAATCATTACTATGGTTCTTTTGTCTTTAGTTTCATGGACTGAAGGTGCAGATGCTGATGAGATGACCTCAAAGAAGAGATTCCATCATCAATATTTGCCTGATGAAGTTAGATATGAAAATGGTGCTTTTGATAATGGAGTTATAGAGAGCTTAAAATCAAAAGGGCATCAGTTAAAGGAAATTTCCGATTATGGAAATATGCAAGTTGTTACTATGAAATACTCTGATGGTTCTGTTATGGCTTCTTCAGACCCTAGAGCATTAATAGAAAACATCGAAATACTTTGGTATTAAAATTTATCGTTGGCATTTTCCACAATAAAAAGTTCCTCTTCCTGAGAGGACTATTCTTTTAATTAAAGAACCGCAAGCTTCGCACCCCTTTCCGTCTCTGCTATAGACAAATAAATTGTGTTTAAAATATCCAATTTTTTCCTTCCCATATGTAAATGAAAAATTTCTTAGCGTTGTTCCCCCCATTTCAATTGACTTAGTTAATATAGACTTTATGGTCTGGGCTAAGTTTTGATACCTTTTTTTTCCAATATTATTGGCTCTTCTTTTGGGATGAATGCCACTTAAGAAAAGTGATTCATTAGCATATATATTTCCCACTCCGACCACCACACTGGCATTCATAATAAATGCTTTGATTGTAGTTTTTCGATTTCTGCTCAATCGATATAAATATTCGCCTTGAAAATCTTTTTCCAATGGTTCTACTCCCAAATGGTTGATTAATTGATGCTTTTCAGGTTGTTTTCCAGCCCAAATGAAGCAACCAAATCGTCGTGGATCATTGAAGCGTATTATTTTTTTATTTGCTAAATGGATATCAAAATGGTCGTGTTTTTTTGGAGGTACAAATTGGTCGAGCACACCTATGCTCCCAGACATACCTAAATGGATCATGGCAGTTCCTGGGGCAGTATTAATAAAAATATATTTGCCGCGTCTGGATAAAGAAATGACTATTTCATTTTCTATTTTTTTTAGCAGATCGACCCTTATAGGCCACCTGAGGCGAGTTTCTCTGATCTCTAATTTTTCAATAGTACGGCCTTCTATATGAGGGATTAGAGCTCTTTTTGTTACTTCAACTTCAGGTAGCTCAGGCATATTTACAATTATGCCTATTAAGTCTTAATGATGAAAATTATTTGATTTTGGCTTCTTTATATAGAACGTGTTTTCGTATCCTAGGATCGAATTTTTTGATTTCTACTTTATCTGGGTGTTGTCTTTTATTTTTAGTGGTCGTGTAGTAATGCCCAGTTTTTGCAGTGGATACGAGTTTAATTTTCTCACGCATTTATGTTGTTTCCCCGTATTGTTTAATATTGCTCAGAACATGGTCTATTCCCAGTTTATCGATCGTTCTCAAACCTTTTTTTGACAGGCGTAATTTAACATACCTGTTCTGGCTTTCTACCCAGATACGGTGCGTATGAAGATTGGGTAAAAATTTACGACGTGTTTTGTTATTAGCGTGAGACACATTATTCCCGCTCCGTGTTTTTTTACCCGTTACCTGACAGATTCTAGCCATACTAAACCCTATTTTTTCTAGTTATTTAATTGATTCTATCAAATTGCTTTTGTGAGCGAGTTTTATACCAAGTCGAGAACAACATAGCAAGCCTTGAGCACGAAAACATTTGCAAGAATCGTTATAATGGGAGCCTTGCAAGCAACATAAAATTCAATTTTATCAAATATTGAGAACATCCATTCAGTGAAAAAAATAATAGACATAAAAATTATTGATCAAAGGGTCCTCGATGATTTTGGTATTCCAAGCTATCAAACTGACGGTTCTGCAGGTATAGATTTAAAAGCCTGTATTAGCCAAGCAATTGAGTTAGCCCCCGGCGAGACCGAATTAATACCTAGTGGTATCGCCATCCACATCAATGATCCTAATTTAGCTGCCGTGATATTGCCCAGGTCAGGCTTAGGTCATAAACAGGGTTTGGTCCTAGGCAACTTGGTTGGTTTGATCGATTCCGATTACCAAGGACAAATTTTTATCTCGTGTTGGAACAGAGGAAACAATCCAATACCAATTGAGCCCGGACTTAGGCTTGCGCAGATGGTTTTTGTGCCGGTTGAGCAAGTGGAGTTTAGAATTGTTGAAGAGTTTAATGTTAGCCAACGTGGTGAAGGTGGGTTTGGGCATACTGGCCAAGATTAGTTACTAACTGCACCATAGCGCTGGCGATACTTCTTGATATCTTGTAGGTAGCCATTAACTTCTGAATTTCCTGATTCCAAATGGTTGATTAAGTCATCCAAGCTTGCAATAGCGGCAACAGGGACATTTAATTTTGACGCAACCTCTGTTGTGGCCGAAAGAGTAGTGTGTCCTCTTTCTTGGCGGTCAAGAGAGATTAAAACACCCACTAAAGTTCCGCCAAGTTGGGTAATTAGTCGAGCGCATTCATTAACAGCAGTACCTGCAGTGATGACATCATCAACAATAACAACTCTGCCTTTAATTCCAGCACCTACTGTTAGACCTTTTTCGCCGTGGTCTTTCATCTCTTTTCTATTGAAAGCAAACGGCTTATTGATCTGATGATCTCGAGCCAAAGCAGTTGCCAAAGAAGTTACAATTGAGATGCCTTTGTAAGCAGGCCCAAACAACATGTCATATTTTAGTTGGCTTTCAATAAGAGCTTTTGCATAGAATTGGCCGAGTTGATAAATGGATTCTCCTGAATTGAACAAGCCAACATTAAAAAAATAAGGACTGATTCTTCCTGATTTAAGTTTGAATTCTCCAAATTTTAAAACTCCTTCTGCCAAGGAAAATTTAATAAATTCTTGTTTGTAGTTTTCCATACAATATACACTTTGGGTGAGTGTTGGATAGTTTAGCACTTCAAATCATTTGTGTAGCCATGAGATTTATTAACATGTTTCCAATCGTTCTATTGAGTCAACGGAGAACAACATAAAAATTATTACGGCAAATGTAAATGGCATCAGGGCAGCAGCGAAAAAAGGATTTTTTGATTGGTTGCAAAAAGAAGATGCTGACTTGGTTTGCCTCCAAGAAGTAAGGGCGCAAGTGCAAGATATAGAAAGCCAAAAATTTTGGCCTGAACCTTATTTTTGTTTTTATTTCCCAGCTAAAAAAAAGGGCTATAGTGGGGTCGCTATTTTCAGTAAATTCAAGCCCAAGCAAGTGATTGAAGGGCTTAATTCAAAGGAGTTTGATTGCGAAGGCCGTTACCTAGAGCTAGTTTTTAACAATTTTTCAATTGCATCTGTCTATTTTCCCTCAGGGTCTTCTGGAGAAGTAAGACAGGATGCAAAATATAGGTTCTTAGCTGAATTTGAAATCAAATTAAGAACGATGCAGAAGTTCCAGAAACCTTTCATTTTTTGTGGGGATGTGAATATTGTGCATAAAGAAATAGACATTAGGAACTGGAGGGCAAACCAGAAGAATTCAGGATGTCTTCCAAAGGAAAGAGCGTGGCTAGATAAAATTTTCAATCGATTAGGATATGTCGATGGATTTCGTGTGATCAACCAAAATCCCCACGAATACACTTGGTGGTCCAACAGAGGCAAAGCTTGGGAGAACAATGTTGGTTGGCGGATAGATTACCAAATAACAACTCCTGACTTCAAAGACAGCATTGTTCAATCCTCAATATACAAGGATGAACGATTTTCAGATCACGCACCATTACTCATGGATTATGAATACTCACTCTGATAGCGGACTTGACCCACATGGCATAGAGATTTATCTAAAGCCTGAGGTTATTAGCATGCTTTTCCTAGGATTTTCTGCAGGGCTGCCTTTCCCTTTGGTATTTGCGACTTTAACTGCTTGGCTCGCTTCAGTAGAGATAGGCATTACTGAAATTAGCATGTTTGCTTGGGTCGGTGGTGTCTATGCAATTAAGTTCATGTGGGCACCAATTGTCGATAAACTTTCTTTGCCATTTTTGTCTAGATCGCTTGGCAGAAGAAGGGCCTGGATGTTGTGCACGCAGTTTGCTGTCTTGTTGGGGTTACTGGCCATTTCTGCCATAAACCCACTGGAAAATCTCAGTTTATTTGCTGTCTTGTCTGTTTTTATCGCTTTCGCTTCTGCAACACAAGATATTGCAATTGATGCTTATCGTATAGAAATTATAAACAATCGTTTTCAGGGAGCTATGGCCGCAGCATATCAATTGGGTTATCGACTTGCCGTGTTAATAGCAGGGGGCGGCACTCTTTACATTGCTGCATTCAACACATGGAATTTTGCCTATAAAGTTATGGCCTTTTTTATGTTGGTCGGTGTCATAACTACATTGCTTATAAGAGAACCCAACCTCCAATCAAGAAAACAAAGGTCAACAGCGACATGGTTTAGAGAAGCTGTTGTTGAACCATTTTCAGAATTTTTCTTTCGTAACGGCTATTGGTCCATCGTTTTGTTACTGATGATTGGGCTGTATCGAGTCAGTGATTTAATTTTAGGCATTGTCGCAAATCCCTTCTTTCTCGATGTTGGTTTTCAACTCACTGAAATTGCTTCAACCACACAAGTTTTTGGTATTGGGGTAACGATATTGGGTGCATTCATAGGAGGCCTAACAGTTGTCAAATATGGAATTGGTAGACCATTGATTCTTGGTAGTATTTTGCTCGTAATTACCAATTTATTTTATATTTTGTTGATTGGGTCTGGCCCTGACATTCGCTACCTAATCTTGACCATTAGTGTAGATAATTTTGCGTTGGGCTTTTCTGGTTCTGTTTTTATTGCATTCTTATCCAGCTTAACCAGTCGAAATTATACTGCCACTCAATACGCACTCTTTTCATCACTCATGACCTTGCCAGGTAAGGCCATAAGTGGATTTTCTGGCCAGTTTATAGAAGCTATAGGCTGGTACAATTTTTTCTTATATGCAGCTTTGGCTGGTATCCCAGCAATCTTATTGACTTTAATTGTGGTCAAGAGAGGATGGCAGGAACAATAATTGTCATCTCTCAGAGAAGGAGTCTTATATTTCTCTAGATTCAATTTCTATAAAAAGACAGATGTTCTTCAATGAATTGTTCCAAAGAGCATGGAGATTTTCCAGTTAAATCACTAAAAGTAGTGGTTGTATAATCAAGCCCACCTTCTGCAATATCCTCGAAGAGATCAATCACAGCATCCAAATGCCATTGGTTTGTCACGAATTGAGACAAAGTAGTTTTGTATGCATCCATGGGAACATTGACGTAATTGACTTCTGTCCCGAGAACTAGACTAAACTTCTCAGCTACTTCATGGAATGACAATAGCTCAGGACCAGTTATTTCATAGTTCTGATTTTCATGGCCTTCACCAGACAGCACCTTGGCAATAAACAACCCAATATCCCTAACATCCATCATGGCTGTTGTTCCATTTGCAAAAGGAAAAAAGAATTTATTTTGTTCTTTAATTGTTTTCCCAGAGCCGAGTAAGTTTTGCATAAAAAAGTTTGGCTTTATCATTGTCCAGGACAGACCAGAGTCTTTGATGTGGTTTTCAGATTCAACATGCATCCTTGGGATGGTCCTGGTGGCTTCAGGGAGAGCTTCCATTGAGGACATTTTTACCACATGTTTTACCTGAGCTTTCACTGCTGCGTCCACAAATCGTTTTTCCAAAGAAAGCTGTTGTTCAGAGTTAGGTAAGAGTATGAGTGTTCTATTAACCCCTTCCAAAGCTTGGTTTAATAGCACATCATCTTCAATTGAGCCGACAATGGGTTGACCCCCCAACTCAGTAATTTGTGATGCTTTATCTGGATCCCTAATTAACGTTTTAAAAGGAATCCCAAGCGCACCAAGATTTTTTGCCACTTCGTAACCTGTTTTACCCGTTGCACCTGTAATTAATATCATTTTATTCTCCTATACCAATTCTTTCCATTAACAGTTGATGAAAATAAGCCAATCCAGACTCATATTTAGGGCTTAATGGGCCTGCCTGATATATGCCAGTCTCTAAATTTTGTTGTACCAAGGGAACTATTTTTTGATCTTCAATACTAACTTCTTTTTGGTATTGACCTTCATTTGACTCAAAATCTTCCTCCGATACATCTGATGGCCTGAAAAGATTATAGACCACTCTACACCATTTTGGCTTCAGCGGTTCAATTCTTTGAAAGACAGCACCTCTACCGTATGCATTGAAAATAATATTTGGGAAATGCCACCCAAAACTTCCTGGCTCATGGCTACCAGATCTCGGTGGAACAGAATGTATGCTTGTTGAATCGGTATTAATCAAAGTATATTCTTGCCAAACCACATCCTTGTTTAATTGAGGATGGATTAAGGGGATGTGATATCCCTCCTGATAATTATCAACGTATGTTTTCCAATTAGCATTAACATCAAATGTTATTTCATTATGAAAAACAAAATTACTTTTATAAACACGATTTACCATTTCTGTAAAAGGTCCCAACCAACTGGTAAGAGATTCAGAGTCAACATTAATATTTACAAAAACCAACCCAAATTCTTCTGACACTTTAATAGGGAAGAGGGAAAAATTGTCTGGGTTGAAGTCTTCAGCACCATAAAAGTAAGGGGAGTTCTGTAATTTTCCATTTAATCCGTAACGCCATCCGTGGTATGGACAGACAAGACTTTTGCACTTGCCTTCTTTGTCTAAGAGAATTTTAGAAGCTCTATGTCGGCATACATTATGAAAGCCCCTTAGGATATTATTACTATCTCGGATTATTAGAATAGGAATATTTGTAATTTCAGCAGTTATAAACTGACCAGGATTTTTTACTAATTCAGATCTTCCTACCCACTGCCATTCATTAGAAAAAATTTTATCCCTTTCAACTTTAAAAAAGTCATTCTCGTGGTATAGCTTTGCAGGCAGGGTGTATGTCGTTGATTTTTGATCCATATTTTATTTAAAGCATAGATTTTGATAAAGAAATAGCGATTTTTCACAAACTATTACAATCAATGGTAAGCCATTAGTTCTAAATCAGACAGTAGAAAAACAATTGTTGTAGATAATGAAGCCATGCGTGTGATTGATTATAAAACTAATTTCAACAACAAAACTCCGATACATATTATTTTAGAACATAAGATTCTATACATAAGAATATAATATATAAGATATTGATATATATAATGATATGTATAATATATTTATTATTATGTATTTTTATGTATGCTATATATAAATGACAGTAGAAAAAGAAAATATTACTCCTGAATTAATAGGCTCCTTAGAGTTAAAAGAACAGCCATATTTTATTAGGTCTATGAATTACCCTGGGTTTAGGATAAAAGTTAACCCAAAGGGCAGAATATCATTCATCACCTATGGAAGAATACATTTCGGTGGCAATCCCAGAACCATTACTCATGGCACAACAAAAACTCTTTCTCTTGATGAAGCTATATCAAAACACATTCAATGCAGTAGGCTGCTGGAACAGGGTAAAGATCCAAATTTAATGAAAAAATCTAAAAATAAACAATATTCCATTGGGCTTAATTTAGAAAATATTGCCATGCAATTCATTTTTGATAAGGAGCAAAAAAGTGAATATTCAAAAAATTATGCTGACCAGTGCAAGACATACTTATTAAAAAACAAACTGCAACCATTGCTAACCAAAAATATTAATCAAATCTCAACAGAGTTGATTACTGAATGGTATAAATCCCTTGAGGAAACGCCAACAGCTGCAAACAATGCTTTACAATTTTTATCGTCAGTCTTTTCTTATGCCCAGACACTTAACCTTATAGATACGAACTCCAACCCTGCATCAATAATCCGTAAATTAAACCTAACTTATCCAACCATAAGGAGAGACCGACAAATAGATCTAGAATCAGAGTTACCAAAGATTTTATATAGATTGTGGGATCCTATGAATACTCATACAGTTAATAGAGTTACTAGGAATGCTATTTACTTATTACTTATCAGTGGACTCAAGAAGTCAGACGTTCTTAATTTGAAGTGGGGCCAAATTAGCAATAAAAAATTCATTAAGTTTAAAAGAAGAAATAATATTCAGGTCTATCCTATTAATGAATATATCCAAGATGTTCTTGATGACATGGAAAATATATATAAGGGAAAAAAAGGTTTTAATTTTAAAAAGGCAGAAGATTGGGTATTCCGAAGCCCTAAAAACCCAAGCAAGAATATAAATAATTTAAGAAAGACATTAAACATTTACTCCACAGACATTGACTGGGTCATTTATCCAGAAACATTTAGAAAGACTTTTGCAAAAGTTGCAGATCTAGCAGGCATACCAAGAACACATTTTTATTCCTTATTGGGAATTAAAAAGCCTAATTACACTTACGAGAGCATAGGCAGTAATAATATTCACTACAATGACCTTAAAAAGTCACTCAACAAAATACACCAAGCTTTCGATAAACTGTGTCCGATGCAGCTTCCTGGGATTGACCAGCCATTAAGGCATTTTATGTTTAATAATAATAGTAATATAAGTATGCTATAGTATATAAGATAAAAATTTATGTAGATATATGTATATAAATCAATATTTTATAATAAGAACATTTATATTAATATAATAAATATAATATCTATTTCAATCAAAAATATGCTTTTTATTTTTTGCATTAAATCTAAGATAATGTGCTAATATAATTTCCTATTTTATTGAATACACAATAAGTAGCCTGTCAAAAATCTATGATTGAACCCCATGGAAAAACATTAGTATCTTTTCATCTTTCAGCTGACGAGCTATCTGAGTATTCTGAGCTGTCCAATAAAACTGCTTCACTCACTCTCTCATTAAAACAGCAATGCGATCTTGAAATGATTGCAAACGGGGCGTTTTCTCCTTTATCAACATTTAATAATCAAAAAGATTACGAAGAAATATTGCTCAATAATAGACTTTCGAACGGCTTAGTTTGGCCCATTCCAATTGTCCTTGATGTGCCAGATCAGTTTTTAAAGTCTTTAGATAAAAATGAGTACATATCTTTGAGGAACGCGGAGGGGTTTCTTCTGGCGATTCTAAAGGTTAACGAGTTTTGGGCACCTGATAAAAAAGAAGAAGCAAACTCTGTATTCAAATCTAACGATCCAAATCATCCTGGTGTTGATTATTTATTTAATCACACAAACAACAACTATATTTCAGGTGAACTAGTGCCCATACAATCAAACAAATATTTTGATTTCACTCACCTTAGAAAATCACCCCAAGAAGTAAGAGATTTTTTTCGCTTAAACAATTGGAAAGATGTCATTGCATTTCAGACTAGAAACCCAATGCATAGAGCTCACTTTGAGCTGACAAAATTAGCAATGGATGAACACAATAGTAAGTTGTTGATACATCCAGTTATCGGTATATCAAAACCTGGTGACATTGACCACTTTACGAGAGTTAAATGTTATCAACACATAATAAAGTATTATCCTGAGAACAGCGTGGAGCTAAGCCTCATTAATCTAGCGATGAGAATGGCAGGCCCAAAAGAAGCTGTATGGCATGCAATTATCAGGAAAAACTATGGCTGTAACCGCATTATTATTGGCAGGGATCATGCTGGCCCAGGTGTCAATGCAGAAGGTAAACCATATTATCAACCCTATGATGCACAAGAATTAATTGCTCAGTATCAAGAAGAATTAGAAATAAAGATGGTTCCATTTAAGGAGATGGTTTTTGCCAAAAATAAAAAAACGTTTCTACCATTGGACAAAATCGAACAAGATGACCCTATAGAAAAACTTTCAGGTACTCAATTCAAAGAATTTCTTCAACAGAGAACGGAAATACCAAATTGGTATTCATTTCCTGAAGTTATTCATGAATTAAGAAAGCGTTTTCCAAAGCTACATAACCAGGGGCTAACCGTCTTTTTTACAGGATTATCTGGAGCAGGAAAGTCCACCTTGGCAAATGCTATTATGTATAAACTTATGGAAACGGAAGACAGGCCCATTACTCTTTTGGATGGAGATATTGTAAGGCAACATCTATCGAGTGAGCTTGGTTTTTCCAAAGAAGATCGTGACATTCATGTTAAACGGATCGGTTACGTTGCCAGTGAAATAACAAAACACGGAGGAGTGGCTATCTGTGCCCCTATTGCGCCGTATTCCAATACCAGAAAGGTAGTACGAAATATGATAGACGAGGTGGGGTCGTTTGTTGAAATTCATGTTGCAACCCCTTTAAGTGTTTGTGAAGAGAGAGATGTGAAGGGCTTATATAAACAAGCACGCGCCGGAAAAATTCTTGATTTTACGGGGGTTAGTGACCCATATGAGGAACCAGAAAATCCAGAAATTACTGTGGATACATCGGATATTACAGTTGAAGAATCTTCGGCACTTATTCTTGATAAACTCCGCAGTCTGAAGCTGCTTGGGTAATGTAGTTATTTTAATAGATTACAACAGATCTAATTGATTCGCCCTCATGCATGAGATGAAATGCCTCGTTGATCTGGCCTAAGTCCATCGTGTGCGTTATTAAATCATCGATATTAATTTTACCTTCCATGTACCAGTCAACAATTTTTGGCACGTCTGTTCGACCTCTGGCTCCACCAAAAGCAGTGCCTCGCCAGACTCTTCCTGTGACAAGTTGAAAAGGTCTGGTTGATATTTCTTGACCTGCCCCGGCAACACCAATGATAATCGATTCACCCCAACCCTTGTGGCAGCACTCTAATGCCTGTCTCATAGTGTCAACATTGCCTATGCATTCGAATGAATAATCTGCACCACCATTCGTTAAATCAATGATCGCTTCAACAATGTTGGGTTCCGTTGTGGGGTTAAGAAAATCAGTCATGCCAAATTTCTTAGCCAAACCCACTTTTTTCTCATTAATATCTATGCCTATAATTTTGTTGGCCCCTATCATATTTGCACCCTGAATCACGTTCAGGCCAATTCCGCCAAGGCCGAAGATAACCACATTTGAGCCTAGCTCTACTTTTGCATCAAAGACAACCGCGCCTATGCCTGTGGTAATTCCACAGCCGATATAACAAACTTTATCAAAGGGCGCATCTTTCCTAATTTTTGCAACAGCAATTTCTGGTAAGACGGTGTAGTTGGAAAAAGTTGAACAGCCCATATAGTGATAGATTGACTCACCGTTGAGGGAGAATCGTGATGTCCCATCGGGCATGAGTCCTTGGCCTTGTGTCTCTCTGATTGACTGACATAAATTGGTTTTTGGATTCAAACAGAATTCACATTCTCTGCACTCTGGAGTGTAAAGCGGGATAATGTGATCACCGGCTACAACGGATTGCACACCTGGGCCGGTTTCAAGAACAACGCCAGCCCCTTCATGACCTAAAACTGCTGGAAAAATACCTTCTGGGTCATCCCCAGACAAAGTGAATGCATCTGTGTGACAAATACCTGTAGCCTTTATTTCAACTAAAACTTCACCTTCTTTAGGGCCATCCAAGTCAAGCTCCTCTATTATTAATGGTTGTCCTGCTTCAACAGCAAGTGCCGCCTTTGTTTTCATAATTTCTCCAAGTCTTTCTGGTTAACTATCGAATAAAGGTTATCAGGAGATCGGTTATTTGCAAACAATGTGACTCGTGTTGTATGCCGGTTAATGATCGTATTAGATTATTCATAAACCGTCATGTAAGCTAAATGCTTTGAAATTGAAGAGTTTCATAGATGCTTTAGATAAATATGAGAAGAGGTTTTAGACAGATTATGGATCTCCTCGAGGACACAGGAGATCTTGTCAGAATTAAACGTGAGGTGGACCCAAAGTTTGAAATGTCTGCCATCATGAAAAAATTGGAAGCTGAAAACAAAGCATTCATTTTTGAAAACATCAAAAATGCAGATATGCCGGCAGTTGGTGGGTTATTTACCTCAATGAGTCGAATCGGTTTGATTTTTAATGAGAACAGTAGCGAGGAGTTTACTCTTGATGATGCTGGTCAAAAAGTTATTGCAGCAATAGAAAATCCAACACCAACCACAGAGGTAGATACCGGTCCCATTAAGGACATTGTCTTGACGGGCGACCAGGTTGATCTTAGGAAATTGCCTGTTCCAACTTTCTTTGAACTGGACACAGGCCCTTTTATTACCGCCGCTGTAGGTATTTTTAGAAAACCTGAAGGGCATCTGAATGTCGGATTTTATCGAGTTCTCATTGTTGATCGAAATCATGTCCTTATCAATGCTAGTGGCTTGAGTGATTTAAGGAAAAGTTACGATTGGTACAGGGAGAACGACAAGAAAATGTCAATCGCAATGGTTCTCGGCGCCCCACCATGGCTGTTAATGGCGGCGGCATCCAAATCACCCGATGATGTTTCAGAACTTGAAGTAGCTGGAAGCATTGCCGGCTCAAGCTTGCAAATGGTTCGTTGTGAACACAGCGATCTACTTGTCCCAGCAGACGCTGAAATGGTGATTGAAACGGTTGTTGATTTGCATGAAATGGTTTCAAATACCATGGGAGAGTTTGGTGCACAATACGGCACTGAATTGGCACCCTTATCAGAAGTGACAGCCATCACCAAAAGACAGGATGCAATGTTTTATACGCTCATGGCAGGCAGGGCTAAAGAACACAACAACTTGGGTTATCTGACTATTTATGGTCTGGCTAAGTCCATTGAGGACAAAATCAAGGAAAGCATACCTTTTGTCAAACAGGTTACGATACATTTTGATACAAGGATCGGGCCACTTATGCACGTGGTTATATCCATTGCAAAGGAATCAGACGATCAACCGGAACAAGTGATCAGGGAGGCGTTCAATACCAACATAGGTTTCTTTGATCTCTCCTGGATGGCGAAAAGGGTAATTATCGTTGACGAGGATGTGGATACCACCAATATGGATGATGTTGAATGGGCTACTTGGACAAGGATAGGCCGAGCTGAAAAAATTCACTTATTTCCTGATTTTGTTACTTGGGAGATTGACCGATCAGCGCTGCCAGATAAAACTTCTGTTCGTGTTGGCATTGATGCCACCAAAGATATGGATTATGTTGATGATCTAGTAAAACCCATAATTCCGGGGATTGATGATATCGACTTAAAGGATTATCTTGATTAGAGCAATAGGAGTGAATAATGATTGACCCATATCTAGCTGTTGGTTTGCAAACAAAAATCAAGCATGTGGTAACAAGACCTGAAGTTGAGAAAAATCTGGTCCATATCGGCAATATGATTGATATGGCCACACACATGTGCTCACTGGAACTCCCGGTTAGATTAATTGCATTGGGTGAGGGTGCCATTCAGGGGTTTGTCGATGAAATTATGGATATGGATCAGGCGGAGTACGCAGCAACAATGGCCGCAGAAATTCCAGGTTGGGAAACAGATTTTTTGAGCGACTACGCAAAGAAAAAAAATACCTTCATCATCGGTCAGCTGAAAGAAAAATTAGCCGATTATCCCGATCGATTTTTCAACACTGTTTTCATCATTGATGACAACGGTGAAGTGATCTATAAGCACCATAAGAATATTGTGGTTTTTGTTGAACACTCAACAACCCCACATGATGTTTACGATCAGTGGATTGAACAACATGGCGATTCCCTGGAGTCCTTTTTCCCTGTTGCGAAAACAAAAATTGGCAATATAGCTGGCACGGTTGGTGTTGAAGGTTGTTTCCCAGAATCATTCAGGGCATTTGCCCTCAATGGTGCCGAAATACTCTACAGAGCTTCTTTGCCAGAACCGTGGGTTTCCAGAGAGATTTTTGAAGTTCAAAACAGGTCCAGAGCCATTGATAATACTGCTTATATGATTGCACCCAATACCGGATCATTGATAATGCCGGGAGCTGAAGGCGATGCACCAACAACAATTGACGGCGCTCTTGGGGGAAGATCTTCAATAATCGACTACAAAGGCACCGTACTGGCTAAAAATGATATTGTTGGAGACTCTTATGTTGCCTCAGAAATCAACATTGACGCATTGCGACATTACAGGGAAAACGCGAGATTTCAAAACTGGATACCCTACTTAAAAACTGAGATTTTCAAGAAACTCTACGACCAAGAAATTTGGCCAAAGAACTTACCGCCAATGAA
>DTSX01000125.1 GCA_012965065.1 Gammaproteobacteria bacterium | reverse complement strand
ATTCTGGTTTGGTCTTCGATATTGATTTAGATTTTGTGATAGTCAATGTCAGAAAAAGGCGTTTCGACCGAGAAATAGGCAAGCTAAGCCAGAAATATACCCTGAAATACAATGCCTTCACCCAGCGATACACCATTCTTAACGTCAACACAGGAGGAGTAATATCGCACGCAAGCCTTGTCTCAGCATCGCAATATTTGGGCGATATTAGAAACCTACCCACTATTGATGACTCATTAATTAATATTGATCTGAATTATCAAGTGTTTCTCCAAGTGAGCACTAAAGCTCAGGGTGTTCCAAGGTGGATCAGGGCTCTCAGGCGCAACAACCTTAATTTTGTAACGGACTGGATTCAATGGCCACTATTCGATTGAAGAAAATACCGGCAAAAGCCATCATGTTTAGCTTAATCCTGTTAAGTGCATTGTCTTTGGTTGCCTTGATGGTTGCCTCAGACAGTCCAGATGCGTTCAATAGGCTACAAACCCCTCTTCTGTTGGTAAACACAGTTTCTTTCTTTGTCTTGTTTATTCTAGTCGTAGTGAGCGGCAGAAAGCTTGTTAGGGATTACAAAAAAAGTAAACTCGGCGCAAAGTTACGGCTCCGAATGACGCTAGCTTTTGGGGGGTTGGCAATTGTGCCTGCAGTGGTTGTTTTTGTCTTTGCCACAAATTTCATGAACAAGGGAATAGACGTTTGGTTTGATGCTGAAGTTGAACAAGGTCTCAGTAATGCTTTGACACTTGGACGTACTGCACTTGAGGAAAAAATACAGCAAGGGCTGTTTAAAACCACAAATATGGCGCTCGCATTGACTGGCACCGATCAATTGGACAAAAGGCTCAATGAACTCAGAAATGATTCTCTTGCTTTGGAGCTTGTGGTTTTAAACAATGAACTGCAAGTCATTGGTGCCAGCACAAAACGATTGGGTAATCTAGGTTCAAGGCTGCCGTCAAAAGTAGAAATGAATCAAGCCATAACAAAACAATCATGGGCGAGCCTTGATTCTTCCGTTGAGGGTGAATACTTGATCAGGGTTCTGGTGCCAATTTTGGGCTTTTCATCAAACGAAACACCGTTGTATTTACACAGCCTATTTAGTGTTGACCCAAATTTAAGCAAGATGGCTGATTCGGTCGAGGAAACTTATGCGAGATACGGGCGTTTAACCTTTCTCAAAACGCCCCTTCAGTACAGTTATATTTTTACTCTTGCTTTGGTTGTGCTGTTGGCTTTATTGCTCGCCATTTATGGATCAATAGAATTTGCAGAGCGACTAGTCAAGCCCATTGAGTCACTTGAAAAGAGCACACGTTCCTTTGCAGCTGGTAAAAATGCTGTTCAAATCCCTAAAGCAGGAGAAGACGAAATTAGCCTATTGGTGAGTTCATTTATGCACGCACAAAAAGAAGCCGCATGGAGTGATGTTGCTAGACGAATGGCACATGAAATCAATAACCCCCTTACACCAATTCAACTTTCAGCTGAACGCATTAGGAACCGCTATCTTTCTAAGCTTGGAAAGGAAGATCAAGCGTTTTTATCAAACTCCACCAGAACCATCATTAACCAAGTGGAGGTATTGCGCGATATGGTCAATGCGTTTGGTGAGTTTGCCAAAGATCCCCAGCTGAAGTTTGAGCGTTTTGATTTTAATCAGCTGTTGATGGAATCAGTAGAGTTGTTTGAGGAAGAAAAAAACGTCAAATATTTCACCGTATTATTGGACGAGCGTATTACATTTGTCGAAGGGGATGTTAAGCGGGTGCGCCAAATTTTGAACAACGTCTTTAAAAATGCTATTGATGCAACAAAAGATTGCTCTAATCCACAAATAACAGTCACCTCCAAACTCTTAACCGATGAACGTAAGGGTTATTTTGAGCTCAAAATCATCGACAATGGACATGGGTTTGATCCAACATTTTTGCAGGACGCCTTTCAACCATATGTCACCACAAAATCAAAAGGCACTGGTTTGGGATTGGCTATTGTGAAAAAATTAGTCCAGGAACATTTTGGTTTTATTGCAGCAGAAAACAACCCAGATCAAGGAGCCTGTTTGACAATTCTATTGCCAACAAAACAAAAAAAAGGAATCAAAAATAAAACGTGAATAAAAAACGAAATACTATTCTAATTATTGATGATGAACCTGAAATCAGAGGGTTGATGCAAGAAATCTTGACCGAAGAAGGCTATCTGACCCTTGTTGTTAAAAACGCAAAGGAAGCACAAACAAGCATTGCTGACAACCCACCTGATTTGGTTTATTTGGACATTTGGATGCCTGAGATCGATGGCATTACTCTATTGAAAAAATGGTCAGAGACCAACCAATTGAATTTTCCAGTAATTATGATTTCTGGGCATGCAACGATTGAAACAGCGGTCGAAGCAACCAGGTTGGGAGCTTTTGATTTTATTGAGAAGCCTCTCTCAATTGAAAAACTTGTAACATCAGCTGAAAAAGCTTTAAGCGCATCGACAAAAAAGGCCGGGAAAGACGTTGCATTGCTTTTAAAAAATAATTGCAGCGCTTATAGAAATACTTTTTTAGCCTTGGATGCTGAAGTAAACAGGAATCAAATTGTGTTTCTGAATGGAGAAGCTGGCACTGACAAGGAAGAGCTTGCGAAATACATGCACCACAAAAAACACAAGGAAGAAGATAATTTCGTAACCGCACAGTTGAATTTATTGGTTTCTGGCCAACAGGTAAATGAAGCCATTACCAGCGGGCTAATAAAAATTATAGGCAGCATCGAGAGAGGCACAATTTATCTTTCTGGCTATTCCGAGTTGATGCCAGAACACCAAACACAAGCGTGTAATTTATTGCAAAAGCAGTCCTTGGGACAAGGTATTAAAGTTGTTGTCGGAGTCAACCCCAGCACAAAAAACAAATCACTTGAGCAAAACAAGGAACTAGGTGCAATGTTTTCAGACAGCGCTTTTATAAATTTACCTCCCTTGAGGGAATGTTTGCAAGACATACCAGAACTTCTTAAAAGTGTTATTGATTATTTCGCTATAACCGAGGGACTGGCGCCAAGAAGGTTTAGTTTGGCGGCACAAAATATACTCACAAAATATGCGTGGCCAGGAAATTTAAAACAGCTTAAGAACATGGTGCATGCAACTTTATTGAGACCTGGGAAGGAAATTGTAAATATTGAGGAAATTGAGGAAACACTTACGCTGCAAGGGCCAAGTGGAGATTTGTTGGTCCAGAAAGATATTTTGTCTATGACTATGGTGGAAGCAAAAGAACAATTTGAAAAAGCATTTTTATCTAGGCAGCTTGAGCTTGTTGGTGGAAAAGTTACTGAGCTTGCCAGGCGCGTTAATATGGAACGAACGAATTTATATAGAAAGCTCAGCTCCCTCAATATAGATTACAAGAAAAAACAGTAACTATTCTTGGTAAAGAAATTTTTTACATTTTTTTAGGAGCAGATACTCCTAATATCGATAACCCATCATTGATCACAAATGAAGTAGCAGTAATTAAAGCAAGGCGAGCATTTCTGAGCTCTAGATTATCCACTATAAACCGATGCGCGTTGTAATAGGAATGAACATGTTGAGCAAGTTCGACCAAATAATTTGCCAAAGAATGGACCGATTTCTTTTTTGCTGATTGTTTAATAACACTGGGATAGTCTGACAGTTTTGTGATGATCTCAGTTTCGTGTTGCGTAGACAGCTTTACCAGATTGTCAATACCAGATTGCTTATCAAATGTGAGGCCATTATTTTTTAATTCTTCAAGCACTCTATGAATGCGTGCGTGAGCGTATTGAATATAGTAAACCGGGTTTTCGTTATTTTTTGATTTTGCCAGGTCAAGATTGAAGTCTAAATGTTGATCGTGAGATCTAGAAACGTAGAAAAACCTTGCGGCATCTTTGCCAACTTCCTCACAAAGTTCACTCAATGTAATAAACTCACCAGAACGAGTAGACATCTGTACTTTTTTGTTTTCCTTAAACAGAGAAACAAACTGTACCAAGCTAATTTCCAAGCTCTCTTGAGGCTCATTCATTGCCGCAAGACCAGCTCCAAGTCTGGCAAGATAACCGTGATGATCAGAGCCTAAAACATCCAACAACAAATCAAACCCACGAAACCTCTTATCAAAATGGTAGGCAATATCAGAGGCAAAATAAGTGGACCTGCCATCTTCCCTGATAACAACCCGATCTTTATCATCACCGAAATTCGTGGTTTTGAGCCACAAAGCACCACCTTTTTTGTAGGTGAGATTGTTGTCATTTAGCTGTTGTATGGATTTTTGGACCAAGCCTTTCTTGATCATTTCTCTTTCTGAAAACCAGTTGTTGTAGACTACTCCAAACTGTTCGAGGTCTTTCTTGATACTTGTAACCATTAGACTGGAAACAGAATCAGTTAAGCGGTCAAAATTTTCTATGCCTAATTGATGTTGGAAATCAGCAATAAGTTTGTCAATTTCTTCATCCGCTGAACAGGAAGGATATGAGTCTCTCAACCCCCCCTGTTCCAGTAGATTGTCAATATTTACCTCTGTGGAGTTTTGAATTTCTTTTGCAATTTGTTCAAGGTAAGAGCCTTGATAGGAGATCCTTGGTAATGTCAAAGAAGCACCTTTTAGGTTTAATATTTTGATTAAAACACTTAGAGCTAAAATGTTCATTTGTCTACCGGAATCGTTAACGTAATATTCTGTATAGACTTGATGTCCTGCTTTTCGGAGAAGTTTCGCCAACGAGTCCCCATATGCTGCTTGCCTGCCATGACCTACATGCAGTGGTCCAGTAGGATTTGAAGAAACAAATTCCAAAATAATATTTTTGGGTTCTTGCGTTGTTTGGGAGCCGTATTTGGCACCCTGTTGCAGTACTTGTTTGACAACCTCAGCTTTCATATCTTCGCTGAGAAAGAAATTTATAAATCCAGGTGGAACCGCCTCAACTTTTTCAAGGCCTTCTTGATTTTTGATGTTGTCAGTAATTTGATGAGCAAGGTCTAGTGCATTCAGCCCTAGTTTTTTTGAAAGACGCAGAGCAATATTGCAAGAAAATTGGCCATAGTCTGGGTTTTTAGTTCTGCTGATTTCAATTTGGATATCAGACAATTCATCAGGTGTAACTAATTTTGCAGCTTCTATGGACTGGCATATCAGTTTTTGAATTTCTTTTTTCACAATATTATGACACTCAATTTTTTTATTTTACCTGAGTCTGATTTTTTTATGACAGATCAATTGGGTCCACATCAAGTGACCATTTGACCTTGCTGGTCTTTTTTGTGTTTTTGATCGTCCAACAGAGTTTATCCAGAACTCGATGTAATTCCTTTCTGTTTGTGTTTAATAGCAGTAACTGGCCTCTAAATTTTCCAGCTTTTTTTTCAATTGGTGATGGGACTGGACCAAGAAGCATCGTATTGCCTAAGTTGATAGCATCACCTTTTTTTCTGACAGTGTTCAAAAAGTCGAATACAGAGTTTTTTTGTGTTGACTGTGCGTGAAGTAATGCCAAATGGGAGTAAGGAGGCCATTGAGGGACTTTTCTATCCAAAACAGCTTCTGAAAAAAACGCATTGTAGCCCTGAGATATAATTTTATTTAGCAAAGGGTTTTTTGGGTTGTATGTTTGCAGAAACACTTCACCGACTGTTTTCCGTCGGCCAGCCCTTCCTGAGACCTGAACGAATGTTTGTGCAAACCTTTCGCTGCTCCTGAAATCACTGCCAAACATGCCTTGATCTGCATTGACTATTGCAACCATAGATAAGTTAGGAAAATCATGACCTTTGGTTAACATTTGTGTACCTAATAAAATTTGTCCCGTTCCTGATTTAGCTTGGTCAAGTAAGCGAGTTCTTTGTTTTTTAGAATTAACGGTATCCCTGTCCATCCTTACAATTGAGGTTCTGGGAAACTCGTTCTTTAATGCAAGCTCAATCTGTTCTGTGCCTTCCCCCAAAGGACTTGATGGTGAACCACACTCAGTACAAATTTTTTCCCATGGCTTGTTATGGTTGCAGTGGTGGCACACTAACCGGTTATTTCTTTTGTGTAGAACCATGCTTGTGTCGCAACGTGGGCATTCTTCAATATACCCACAGCCTGAACAAACTGTAGCGGGAGAAAACCCCCTTCGGTTCAGATAGAGTAAGACTTGGTTGTCGTTCTCTATGTGTTTTTTTATGGCTTTTAACAGAAACTTAGTCAGCCCTTGTTCTTGAGAATGGACCCGTAAATCTATGATGTTTGTTTGTGGAAGTGGGGTAGCAAAAACTCGTTGTTTGAGGGTAATTTTTTTATACTTGCCTTTTTTGGCATTCATTAAAGATTCAAACGAAGGGGTAGCAGACCCAAGGAGTATGGGAATTTTGTTTTGTTTTGCTCTGATTATCGCAACGTTTCTGCCCGAATAGCACAATCCACTTTGTTGTTTGAAAGATGGATCATGCTCTTCGTCCACTATGATCATACCCAAATTTTTAAATGGGGTAAAAACAGCAGATCTTGTGCCAATGACAACACACACATCACCTTGTTTTGCTTTCAGCCAGATTTCCGCTCTTTGCTTGTTAGTGTTGCCAGAATGTACCACGCTTACTGTATTGCCAAATCTTTTTTGAAAGCGCTCAAAAATTTGAGGGGTTAGACCAATTTCTGGGACCAGAAGCAACACCTGTTGATTTTTTTTGAGGTTGCGGTCAACCAATTGTAAGTAAAGCTCTGTTTTGCCACTCCCTGTAACACCATCTAGGAGAACAATCTGGCGTTGGTTAAAAAAAGACAATAATTTCTTAAACCCTTGCTCTTGCTCTTCCGTGAGCTTTTTGTGTGATTCACACTGAAAAGACTCTGTTGGCATTGCATCTATTTTTGGAGTTTTTTCTTGACGCAAATACAAAGGTACAGCCGTTGCATAAACTTCCCCAATTGGGTAGTGATAGTAATTTGCAACCCAGGAAATTAGATCAAGAAGTTCGTTGTTGACCAAGGGTTCATCGTCGATGATTTTTAGTGCTGGCTTAAGTTTGCTTGCAGGCACTTTAGTTTGTGACCCAATGCCATGAATGAATCCTATTTTTTCTTGCTTCCCAAACGGCACCCTAATCCGTTGGCCTTGTTTGGGTTGGATCGAGTTGTTTGAGGGAATCTTATAATCAAACAGATTATCAATAGGAACGTTAAGAGCTACTTTGAGTATCAAATTTTTCAATAGCCTAGTTGTTGAATACACTCACTGACAAGATTGAGACCTT
This sequence comes from Gammaproteobacteria bacterium, assembly GCA_012965065.1. Taxonomy (GTDB): domain Bacteria; phylum Pseudomonadota; class Gammaproteobacteria; order Steroidobacterales; family UBA11654; genus DTSX01. The sequence goes on along the minus strand of DTSX01000125.1, from coordinate 10,817 downwards.
GAGAAAGATAATCACTTGGCGAACCTATACCAAAACGTAAATACTTATCCATGCCATAGCAGTCACCAGGCACAATTAAAACACTCTGTTCCGTTCTCAATTTGTGGGCAAGTTCAGTACTGTTGATGTCCATTTGATAACCAACAAATGCCATTCCCCCCGCTTGTGGAGGGGCAAAACTAAAAAGACCCGGGTGTGAATTCAACCAATCTTGAAACAACTGTAAATTCGAAGACAGCATTTTGGTTGATCTTGACAGGATTTGTTTACGAGTCTCTGGCTGCATTATTTTCTTTGCAATTTCTTGAGACAAGACTGAAGCACAAATGGATGAATAGTCTTTATGAGCCCACATCTCTGTAATCAAAGCCTGATCAGCTACCAACCATCCTATCCTAAGGCCAGGATGGGCAAAGGACTTTGATAACCCACAGGTGACGATTGTCTTTTCATAAAATTCATTAAAACTCTTTGTTTCGTTCCCATCCAGCTCTGAGCCACGATAGACTTCATCCGAATGGACATACACATCAAATTGCCGGGCTAGATCAGCCAGTTCCTTCATTTCTTCAGCTGACATAACAGCTCCTGTGGGATTGCTGGGATTGCAGATTGAGATGAGTTTTGTTCGATTTGTAAGCAGTGACCGAAGTTCGTTCATATCCAGATGCCAATCGCTTTGTTCTTGCAGGTAAATGTATTTAATATCGGCACCAATTATTTTAGCCAAACCAGGTACTTGCATGTAATTTGGGAGCATCAAAATTACTTCATCACCCGGATTCACCAGAGACCATGCCATTACAAAATTTGCTTCTGCTGAACCGTTGGTAACCAGTATATTAGAAGCATTTTTCTCTCGATACCAAACTGATATGTTATGTCGAAGTGTTGGATCTCCCTGAGAGTACCCATAACCAATTTCCATATTCAAGAAATGTCGCATTTCTTCCTCATTGAGTAAGTCGTTAATGGTTAAAGGATGAACACCACTATCACTTAAATTGAAGTCAACCTCATTTTCATATAGAGACTGAAATCGCTCCATTTCAAATTCAAAAAACATGATTGGCAGAATAGCATAATCTCCCAATAGTTTTTTGTATCTTGACATATTTATCAGCCCAAGATATTGTCCCACAACAAATATCGGATAGGCTTCTGAAAGCACAAAAATGAATATATTCTTTCCTAAAGAACAAGACGATGAAATTAGAACAGCCATTGTCCCACCAGTGGTAGAAAAATATGTTGAATTGGGCGCCGAAGTATTAATAGAGTCTGGTGCCGGCACATCAATTGGAGTCAACGATAAAGACTACACGGATGCTGGAGGTGTTGTTACCAAGGATCGTTTTGACGCATTGTCCAATGCAGACATAATTTGCCGATTAAACGCCCCCCTTATAGAAGAAATATCACCACTAAAGAAAGGCTGTATTCACATTAGTTTTTTAGATCCATTCAAAGAGAAAAAATTGGTTGATGCTTTCATAAAAGCATCTGTTACCGCCATTAGCATGGAATTGGTCCCTCGCATTACCCGGGCACAGAAAATGGATGCATTAAGCTCTCAGGCTAGCTTGGGCGGCTACAGTGCTGTTATCGAAGCGGCTAGACGACTTGCCAAAGTTTTTCCAATGATGATGACTCCAGCAGGAACAATCTCTCCTTCCAAAGTTTTTATCGTTGGAGTTGGCGTGGCGGGATTGCAGGCAATTGCAACAGCAAAAAGGCTTGGCGCCAGAGTAGAAGCATTCGACACTCGCCCAGTTGTTGAAGAGCAAGTCCTCTCATTGGGCGCTAAGTTTATTAAAATTGATATTGGAGAAGCAGAACAAACGCAACAAGGTTACGCAAAAGAATTAACGACAGAGCAACTTGAATTACAGAGACAGGGCATGATTAAAGCTTGCAGTAATTCGGATGTAATTATTACCACAGCACAGGTGTTTGGACGTCCAGCTCCCCTCATAATTACCCAAGACATGATAGCTGTAATGAAACCCGGGAGCGTCATTATAGATATGGCTGTAAGCACCGGGGGCAATGTTGAGGGTTCTGTATCCGGGGAAACCGTAATCTCAAATGGTGTACAAATAGTAGGAATGAATAATTTACCGGCCCAAGTTGCTGAAAACGCTAGTCAGGTTTATGCCAACAATATTTACAACATGATTGATGAATGCTGGGATCAGGAAAATACGGTCGTCAACATTGATTTAACGGATGAAATTTTATCAGGCTGCATAGTTACCTATGCTGGTGAATTGGTAAATACATTTGTCAAAAAAGGAGATTAAAGAGATGGATGCTGTGCTTATTTTACTGTTGTTTGTGTTGGTGCTTTCTATTTTCTTAGGGGTTGAATTAATTTCTAAAGTTCCATCAATTTTACACACTCCTTTAATGTCTGGTGCGAATGCAATTTCTGGTATCACAATCGTTGGGGCAATTCTTACTTCAAGAGCTGAAAATATTGAATCTGAATTATCCTTTGCACTTGGTATGGTCGCTGTTTTTTTCGCAACAGTTAATGTCGTTGGGGGGTATTTGGTTACCAATCGTATGCTCGGTATGTTCAAGAAGAAGTAAATGGAAATCTTAAACACAATCTTTTCTGAAGCCACCAACAAAGCATTGGTCAATGTTGTTTATATCTTAGCTTCTGTGTTATTTATTTTTGGGCTAAAAATGCTTGGTTCCCCAGAAACAGCAAGAAAAGGGAATCTTGTTTCAGCTATGGGAATGCTTATTGCTGTGGTGGTAACCTTGCTTGACCAAAGCATTATTGACTACAAGTGGATTTTTGTTGGGTTGGTTTTGGGATCTTTGGTCGGGGTGATTGCTGCCATGAAAGTCAAAATGACAGCAATGCCAGAAATGGTTGCTATATTCAATGGGTTTGGTGGAATTGCCAGTTTGCTCGTTGGATCTTCTGAATATCTGTTGTCTGCCCAACACAACACAGGAATACTAGTACCAATATTTCTAACGGTGGTTATCGGAGGGTTGACTTTTACAGGCAGCTTAATTGCTTATGGCAAGTTGTCGGGAACCATCACCGGCAACCCGGTTATCTATAAAGGGCAACAATGGATCAACGGAATTTTAATGGTCGCTTTATTATTTCTGGGAATTGAAATGATTGCGCTCCAAGGCTTACTCATAACCATGGATTGGCAGATACTGGTTGCCGCTGTGGCATTGTCCTTTTTGTTGGGGGTTTTGATTGTTATTCCTATTGGTGGTGCCGATATGCCTGTGGTTATAGCCCTTCTCAACAGTTACTCAGGTTTGGCAGCGTGCGCGGCTGGTTTTGTTATTCTCAACAACGTCCTTATTGTTGCAGGCGCTTTGGTAGGTGCTAGCGGGTTAATTCTAACTAATATTATGTGTAAAGCGATGAATCGGTCTTTGGCGAACGTCTTATTTAGTGGTTTTGGATCAGTCATCAGCGTTGGTGGCTCATCTACTGAGCAACAAGGTGAGGTCAGACCAATTAATGTTGCAGATGCTTATTTGATCCTCGAGGCAGCTTCTTCAGTTGTGATTGTCCCCGGTTATGGCATGGCGGTTGCACAAGCCCAACATTCTGTTAGAGAGCTTGGAGAACTTTTAGAGGAAAATGGCAGTGAAGTACAATACGCAATCCACCCAGTAGCTGGCAGGATGCCAGGACACATGAATGTACTTCTAGCTGAAGCCAATGTCTCTTATGATCAATTAATTGAACCTGATGATATTAATCCCACAATCGAAACAACAGATGTGTGTATTGTGATTGGCGCTAATGATGTTGTAAATCCAGCAGCCAGAGAGGACCCACAAAGCCCTATATATGGCATGCCCATTATCAATGTTGATAAAGCAAAAACAACATTTGTTTTAAAAAGATCAATGGCCCCAGGGTTTGCAGGCATAGAAAACCCTTTATTTTTTAAAACAAACACACGAATGCTCTTTGGTGATGCTAAAGATTCAATCACTTCCTTGGTTTCAGAATTTAAAACCTAGAACAGCGGTAAGGGTTAAAAAATCACAGCTTGTTATGTGCACAAGCCCAAAAAAATTCGTCTGTAGCTAACAATAAAATTCTTAGCTTTGGGGAAATAATTAAATTTTTGGGTGATAAATATTCAGAGTTTCGTCATAATTCACAACATGAACGACTTTAACAAAGACAAGAGTTTGAACAAATGAGACATCTTGGTCAAGAGGCTTTAAGAATCGACACAACGGGTTTGCCATTGGAGTGGATTGATTACAAGGATGCTGCGAGCCTGTATGCAGTTGATCAAGTTGTTTACACACTTGGTGCTGATATATATACGGTTTTTGGTGGAATCAACTCCATTACTGGGAAAAGAAGCCAAATTAACGTCAATTCAATCATTGCAACCAAAGGTCGTTCGAAACACTTCCAAGACAAAATAAACCAATACATCCCGCCGTTAAACAACCAAACATTGTTCAAGCGTGACTCCCATCTTTGTTTGTATTGCGGTCGTCGTTTTAGCAGAAGATCATTAACCAGGGATCACGTTAGACCCATGAGTCAAGGTGGTTCAGATGCTTGGAACAATGTCGTGACAGCATGCAAACGTTGCAATCACCATAAAGGCGGGAGAACCCCTGAGCAGGCTGGCGTTCAACTTTTGGCCATCCCATTTGTGCCGAACTATGCTGAATATATTTATCTCAAAGGCCGCAATATACTTGCTGACCAAATGGATTTTTTATTTGGTTATATCCCTAAAACAAGTCCGATACACAGACGCAGACACTTAGAACAAAAGGCTTAAAAAACCGCAACAATTTTGGCAAATTCCATACAAGAAATTGCTGCAGTTTCGAATCTCCCACTGATAGAACAAAATCCTATTCTTTCGCCATCATACGATCGAATTACTAAACAGAAGGTACAAGGCGCTGACGGGCATTATTTTCTAAAAACAGCTTCACTCAATGATTTACCCCTCTTGATAGCTGAAAAAATAGGTCTCGAAGCCCTCACTGTAGCAGGGGTTGTTAAAGTGCCTAAGGTTTTTTTTGCAGGGGAAACAGCAACGTGCTCTTTCCTTGTTTGTGAATATTTTGATTTTAAAAAAGACAATGTATTTTCTGGAGAAATTCTCGGCAAACAATTGGCCCTATTGCACCAGAATAGTAACGATTCATTTGGCTTAGGTGAGGACAATTGGATTGGGTTAAGCCCACAGAAGAATCATTGGAACAAAAACTGGATAAGTTTTTTTAAGGAAAAAAGATTGCTACCGCAATTTATGTGGGCTTTTGAACACGGTTACCGGTCAAGTCTAGAAGAAGGAGCGGAGCGCCTAATGGAATCCTTACCTCTTTTTTTTGACCAATACACACCTAAACCATCTTTACTGCACGGTGATTTGTGGTCTGGGAATTGGGGCACAATCAATAACACAACGCCTGTGGTTTTTGACCCGGCGATTTACTATGGTGACAGGGAAGCAGACCTTGCAATGACAAAATTATTTGGAGGCTTTCCTCAGGTTTTCTACGATGCCTATAATTACCAATGGGCACTAGATTATGGGTTCAAGGTCAGGCAAAATTTATACAACTTATATCATTTGCTGAATCATTTAAGCCTCTTTGGTGAGGCGTATTTGAGGCAGACAAAGGATGTACTCGAGCAACTGCTTTCAGAAATATAAGCGGGTAGCCAAATGAGCCAAAATAAAATCGAATCTATTTTAAATGAAACCAGGCGTTTTGAGCCGCCTGAGAGATTTGTATCCAATTCCCAACTTACCATTCAATCGCTGGCAAGGCTAAAGCAGAAAGCTCTTGATGACTATGAAAAATTTTGGGCCGATCTTGCACATCAAGAAATTCAATGGTTTACTCCTTTTACCGAAACCTTAGATGAAAGCCAAGCACCAAACTACACATGGTTTGCTGATGGAAAATTAAACGCATCCTACAACTGTTTGGATGTTAACGTGAATAAGAATCCTGGGAAAATAGCAGTTATTTTTGAAGGGGAAAACGGCGATGTTAGAACTTTAACTTACGCCGATCTTTTAATAGAAGTTTGCCGTTTATCCAATGGTTTGTTGAGCTTAGGAGTAAAACCATTAGACCGGGTTATCATTTACATGCCCATGGTTCCAGAGGCAATCATTGCAATGCAGGCCTGCGCTAGGATTGGCGCAGTTCACTCAGTGGTTTTTGGCGGATTTTCAGCAAAAGCAATGCGGGACCGGATACAAGATGCTGAGGCATCGTTGGTGATTACAGCAGACGGCGGTTATCGAGGTGGCCAGGTCATACCGCTTAAAGAATCAACCGATACAGCATTACAGGAGAATTGTGATTCAGTAAAACATGTTGTGGTTTTGAGAAGGACTGAACACAAAATCCCAATGAGACAAGACAGAGATATCTGGTGGCATGAATTGGTTGATGGACAAAATGAGACTTGTGAGGCAACCCCGGTCTCTTCAGAACACCCGCTGTTTATTTTATACACTTCAGGATCTACTGGAAAACCCAAAGGCATTCAACATTCAACTGCTGGGTATCTTCTGGGTGCTAAATTGACCAATAAATGGGTGTTTGATCTGGCACAAGACGATATTTTTTGGTGTACTGCAGATGTTGGCTGGATTACGGGACATAGTTATGTGGCTTATGGCCCTTTGGCAGCTGGAACGACAATTATGATTTACGAAGGAGCCCCCACGTATCCGGACGGAGGGCGATTTTGGGAAATCTGTCAACGCCACAAAATCTCCATTTTTTATACTGCTCCAACTGCAATTCGAGCCCTCATGAGGCTGGGCGATGCACTGCCAAATAAATACGATCTTTCAAGATTACGACTGCTTGGTACTGTTGGGGAACCCATCAATCCAGAAGCATGGATGTGGTACCACAAGACCATTGGTAAGGAAAAGTGCCCCATTGTAGATACTTGGTGGCAAACTGAAACAGGAGCAATTATGATTAGCCCGATTCCAGGGGTCACCACTACAAAACCCGGCTCCTGCACGCAGCCATTACCAGGGATAATGATGGATATTGTTGATGAGGAAGGACTTCCTATTTCAGACCCAGGCCAAGGGGGTTATTTGGTAGTAAAAAAACCATGGCCTTCTATGTTAAGAACAATTTGGGGCGACAACCAAAGGTATTTGGATACTTATTGGGAACGCTTTGGTCAGCAGTATTACGTTGCTGGAGACAGCGCCAATCGTGATGCAGATGGCTATTTCTGGATTATGGGAAGAATTGATGATGTTTTGAACGTTTCCGGTCACCGCCTAGGAACAATGGAAGTGGAGTCTGCCTTGGTTGCACATCCAGATGTCGCTGAAGCAGCTGTTGTGGGAAAACCCCATGAGATCAAAGGCGAAGGGATTTTTGCCTATGTGGTTCCCAAAGGAACTCGCCCGGAAGGGAAACATGCAGAAGAAATGACTGCAAACCTAAGAGATTGGGTCGCAGAACAACTGGGCCCGATTGCAAAGCCAGATGAGATCCGGTATACCGATAATTTACCTAAAACTAGGTCTGGAAAGATTATGCGGCGGTTGCTTCGATCTTTAGCAAAAGGAGAGGAAATCACCCAAGACACTTCAACGTTGGAAAACGAGTCCATACTGGAGCAACTGCGTGGAGATAGTTAGATCGTTTGATGATCTAGTCTTAGTTGCTTGAAAACGTTTTGGTACCAAACAAAACCAACAATGCCTGCCAATAAATTGGCCAACACTTGAGCAATAAAAACACCCCTAATACCCATAGAACTGGCCAGCCAATAAGCAAGTGGTACATACACCAGTAAAGTTCTGCCAATTGAAATGGTCATTGCAGGCATAGGCTTGCCTACAGCATTAAATGAACCATTTGCTATGACAGCCAATCCCAAGAATCCATAGCCCCAAGGGCAGTACAATAATTGAATTTTTGCTGTTTTTATCACCTCTGGATCGGTGGTGAAGAATCCAAGAAGAGTGTCAACAGAGAGAATAAAAAAACCAATACAAAAGAGTGCATAAATGAATGAAAAAGCAACACAGAATACAAAACCTTGTTTGAGTCTATCGAATTTTTGAGCGCCAAAATTTTGTCCCACAAAAGGAGCTATTGCCCCACCCAAAGCCATAAAAATAATAATGATAAATGCTTCGAGCCTGCCTGCTAACCCATAGGCAGCTACCGCTGATTGACCAAAGCTGCTGATTAAAGCAGTTACCAAGGCACTTGACATTGGTACGATGAGATTGCTTGCTATAGCGGGAAGCCCCACGTGGAGTATTTGATTCCATGAATGTAGGATGGCCGCAACAGTATTTTTTCGAAACTGAATGAGGTTTTCTCTGAAGATTAAAATAGATAAGGAAGCAATCAAAAAAACCACATTGGCAAGAACACTTGCCAACGCTGCGCCTTTGATTCCCAATGCTGGAAACCCAAACCAACCAAAAATTAAAATGGGATCTAAAACGGCGTTGATAACCGCTGTTGAGGCCATCAACACAGAAGGCGTTTTGGCATCCCCACCAGCACGCAATACTGCGTTTCCAATCATGGGAATAACCAAAAAAATACCACCCCAGTAGTAAATTTCCATATAGTCTTTGACAAATGGCATTGTTTGTTCATCAGCACCCAGTAAACTAAAAATCTCTTCCAGTGTTAACAAACCAAAAATAACCACACACAATCCAGCTATTAAACCCAACAGCATCGAGTGGGTAGCAATTTGCCTTACTTTCTCTTGGTGACCTGCACCAAAAAGTCTTGAGGCTAAAGAAGCTGTGCCCGTACCCAACCCCATAGCAATGGCGCCAACTATAAACGACACAGGAAAAGCATAGCTTACGGCTGCCAGAGGTGCTGAACCAAGTTGACTAACAAAATAAGCATCAACAAGGCTGTTAGTTATGAGAACCATCAATCCGATGATCATTGGTGCCATCATCGAAAGTATGGCCGATGAAACCGGCCCTGAGGTCAACTTGGCTTTTGCTGGTTTCACAGTGATTTATGAAAAATAATTAGACTGCATCATAACCTGACACCGATGAATTGTAATGTTATTGATTATCGGTCTATTCCAGCAATAGAGATGTATTTTATTTCGAGGTAATCTTCCACGCCATATTTTGATCCTTCCCTGCCCATGCCAGATTCTTTGATGCCTCCAAATGGTGCCATTTCAGTAGACACAATACCGGTGTTTAAACCAACCATACCGTATTCTAATTGTTCCGAGACTCTCCAGCTTTTTGCCAAGTCTGTGGTGTAGAAGTAAGAAGCAAGACCAAAAGGCGTGTCGTTCGCTCTAGCGATCACCTCCTCTTCTGTAGCAAAAGAAAATAGAGGCGCTACTGGCCCAAATGTTTCTTCGTGAGCTATGAGCATTGCATCGTTAGCATCTTTGATAACAGTAGGCTCAAAAAACAACCCCCCAAGCTTATGCCGACGTCCGCCTAGAAGAATCAGTCCGCCTTGGTTTTGTGCATCATTGATATGTTCTTCAACCTTAGCTAAAGCAGCTTCGTCAATAAGAGGGCCTTGATCAGTAGTCGGGTCTAAACCCTCACCCGTCTGGATTTTTGCAGCCGCTTTAGTAAATCCTTCACAAAATTCGTCGTAAATATCTTGGTGAACATATATTCTGTTTGCACAAACACAAGTCTGGCCTGTGTTTCTGTATTTAGCTGCAATTGCTCCTGCAATAGCTGCCTCTATATTGGCGTCTTCGAAAACAATAAACGGCGCAAGCCCTCCAAGTTCCATGGAGACTTTTTTAACAGTTTTAGCACATTCTTTGAGCAGCATTTTTCCGGTCTCAGTTGATCCAGTAAATGTCAACTTGCGGACCAAATTACTGTCCGTCATTGCTTTACCAATAGTTTGTGCGTTACCTGTTAGTACGTTCAATAATCCCTTGGGCAAGCCTGCCTGTTCTGCTAAATAAGCAAGAGCCAGTGCTGAAAAAGGAGTTTGTTTTGCTGGTTTGCATACCAATGAACAACCTGTTGCAAGTGCTGGTCCGATTTTTCTTGCCAACATTGCTGAAGGAAAATTCCATGGTGTTATACAAGCTACAACCCCAATGGGTTGCTTGATAACTATGGTTCTCCTGTCGTGTAGATGGCCAGGTATCACATCTCCATAAATACGCTTTGCTTCTTCTGCAAACCATTCAATAAAGGAAGCCGAATAAGTAATTTCACCTGTTGCTTCAGTCATGGATTTGCCTTGCTCGTAAGTAATGATCCTTGCCAAATCTTCCTGATGAACGCAGATAAGATCGTAAAAAGATCTTAGAATTGAGGATTTTTCCTTTGCTGGGCACTGCCTCCATTTTTTTTGTGCCTCTGCAGCAGCATCGATGGCAGCGTTGGTTTCTTCTAGGCCGCAATTTGGCACATGACCGATAATTTCTTGGTTTGCTGGGTTGGTAACCTCTATGGTTGACCCATCATTCGCATCAACCCATTGACCACTTATATAGGCCTTTTCTTTGAACAAGTTGTTGTTATTTATTTCAATCTTCATACGGGTACACTTGGGGGATAAAATCTGGGCATTGAGAAAGCTTAACCCCCACTCTTAAATCTATCCATAAGCTCTGTGTCCATCCCAACTTCTCGTGCCAGATCAGTAAAAAGTTTGGCAGTAACCTTTTTTTGACCTTTTTCTGTCGCAGCTTCTTCGGTGTTACCAATGACCATTTTTCTTAATGGTGGCGGGACGTTCATCAGCATTTCCATCGCTTCTTTGTCCCAAGGCATATGGGTTACCGCGTCAGCACCACGCAT
>DTSX01000124.1 GCA_012965065.1 Gammaproteobacteria bacterium | reverse complement strand
GATACCCCAATGGCCACAATGGTTATCAGAATTGTTGCTAGAGCGTTGATATCTGGGGCAATCCCCAAGCGTACTTTTGAAAAAATCAACATCGGTAATGTGGTTGCACCAGGCCCGGAAACAAAACTTGCAATCACCAGGTCATCCAAGGACAGGGTAAATGAAAGCAGCCATCCTGAGATCATGGCAGGGAGTATTATTGGCAGGGTAATATCCCAAAGCACTCTTATCGGTTTTGCTCCCAGATCCAAGGCTGCTTCTTCTATGGATTCATTTATATTGGTAAGCCTGGATTGGATTATCACTGCAACATAAGCCATTGAGAATGTGATATGGGCAATGGTGATTGTGTTTATACCCCTTTGTCCTGGCCAACCGATTAAATTCTGCAAGCTGACAAAGAGCAGCAACAACGATAAGCCTGTAATCACTTCTGGCATAACCAATGGCGAAATAATCATTCCGGTAAACAAAAGCCTACCTTTGAATTGCCTGATTCTAGTCAGAGCTATGCCTGCCAAAGTTCCCATAATTGTTGCACATGTGGCGCTCACCATCGCAATCCGCAAGCTCAGTAGAGCTGCATCCAAAATATTGTCGTTGTTGAACAGCTCTATGTACCATCGGATGGACCAACCCCCCCAAATGGTCACTAGTCTTGAGTCGTTAAAAGAATAAATAATGACCAGGAGAATGGGTACGTAAAGAAAAGCAAAACCGAAACACAGCGCAGAGAAGATAAATGTAGATCTTTTCTTCATTGTTGTTCCAGAAGTTCTTGGTTCTGTCTTTTTTGAAAATAGACGATAGGCAAGACAAGTAACATTAACAAAACTATTGCCACCGCCGATGCCACCGGCCAATCTCTGTTCATGAAGAATTCATCGAAAAGCAATCGTCCAATCATTAATGTATCTGCACCGCCTAACAATGCTGGAATGACGTATTCGCCAATGGCTGGTATGAATACCAATAAGCAACCTGCAACTACCCCAGGCATTGAGAGGGGGAAGGTTATGTCCTTGAATACCCTCCATGGTCTGGCTCCAAGATCCGCTGCAGCTTCTAACAATCGAATGTCCAATCTTTCAAGATTTGCATACAGGGGAAGAATCATAAATGGCAAATATGAATAAATCATCCCGATATAAACGGCGGTGTCTGTGTAGAGCAATTCCAGTGGTTGATCGATAATACCGGTCCAAAGAAGAAAACCATTGAGGAGCCCTTTTGTTTTTAATATGCCCATCCAAGCGTAGACTCTGAGCAAGAATGAAACCCAGAATGGTATAACCACCATGAGCAACAGTATGTTTCTGGTCGGTTGCGGGGATCGGGCGATGCCGTAAGCGATTGGGTACCCAATCAGCAGGCAAAAACAGGTTGAAATAAAAGCCAGTTTGACCGAATTGATGTAGGTAACCACATACAAAGAATCCTCAAACAGATAGAGGTAATTGTCAAAAGTTATGGAGATGGAAAGGTATTGAATATAACTTGCTATGCCTGAAAAAAAACCCAATTCCTTGATTATTTCTAACAGACTAGTTTCTGCTAAATTTTGAAACAAGGGCGTGAATGGTGGTTGGGCTACAACTGGATCAGCAAAACTGATTTTGAAAACAATTAAAAAAGGAGTTAGAAAGAAAAGTAACAGCCATAAATAGGGTATGAAAACTATAAACTTCTTCCAGAGTCTTTCTCTGAATGTCGCATCCATGCTGGCTAGTACAGCAGACATTATTCAGTCAACAACAAAAGGTTAGAAGGCTCCCATGAAAGATAAACCTCGTCATCCCAACTGATGATTCTCTCTGATCTGTATCGGTTTTGTTTACTAACCTGGATAATGTTCCCATCCGAAGTTTTTACTCGGTAAATTGAGAGGTTGCCGAAGTAACCGAAATCTTCAACGATGCCTTTTATATAAGTGTTTTCAGAGCTAGGCGGTTGATTGTTAATCATGATTTTTTCAGGTCGAATCGCGAGAGTGATCGATTCTATATCGTCGGCAATGCTGCCGTTGAAATCAATCTCATGTTGGCCACCTAATGTCGGACAATTGACCACAATTTTGCTTGCTTGTTTTGAGAGTATGGTTGCCTCAAACATGTTGATGTTGCCAACGAAGTCAGCAATAAATTTTGATCTTGGGTTTTCATAAATTTCACTGGGTGGGCCAATTTGCAGGAATTTTCCCTCCTCCATCACAGCAATCCGGTCCGATAGGGTCATGGCTTCTTCCTGGTCGTGGGTTACGATAATGAAAGTGACTCCAAGTTCCTCTTGAATGTTTACCAGCTCGAATGCCGTGTTTTGTTTCAATTTTTTATCCAGTGCTGCCATGGGTTCATCAAGAAGAAGCACTTTTGGCTGTTTGATGAGTGCCCTGGCAAGAGCAACCCGTTGCGACTGTCCTCCTGAGAGTTGATCCGGTTTGCGATGGTTGTATTCGGACAACTTCACCAGTTCAAGCATCTGTGCTACTTTTGATTTTATTTCTCCCTTGGGCATTTTTTCTTTTTTTAGCCCGTAAGCAACGTTGTCAAATACGGTCATGTGTGGGAACAAGGCATAGTTCTGAAACATAATGTTGACCGGACGTTCGTACGGTGGTATGTGTGTCATATCGATCCCATCGATGATGATGGAACCTTCGGTTGGTGTTTCCAAGCCTGCCATGACTCTGAGCAAAGTTGTTTTGCCTGAGCCGGATGCACCCAGGATGGAAAATAACTCGCCTTTAAAAATAGTCAGATCAACTTTGTTGACTGCCACGAAGTCACCAAAGTGCTTGCTGATTCCTTTGATTTCGATAAAAGGTTGTTTTTTAGTTGTTTGATTGTCGTTGCTCATTTCAAAATAATACAGTTTTTATCAATATGTTAGTCCCGATTTTGCTCTGGTAAAAACCCTGGTTTTCTGGCGTTGGTATTTTGGGGAATCAACTTCGGTAAGAAACAAACGTTCCATTATTTCTGGGGTTGGGTAAATTGCAGGGTCATTCAAAACTTTCTCATCAATGAATGCATTCGCTGCAGGTATGGGACTTGCGTAGTGAGTCAGGTTTACAAAGTCCGCCATCACTTCCGGCCTATATAGGTAATCAAGGAACAAATAAGCGTTCTCGGTATGGGGCGCATCATCCGGGATGATGATGGTGTCAACCCACAATAGGGATCCCTCTTTTGGTACAAAATAGGCAAGATTGATATCCGAGCCCACTTCTTCAGCTCTTGCCGAAGCCGTTGCATAATCTCCTGCCCAACTCATAGACACACACAGATCGCCATTGGGTAAATCATTGAGGAAGGTTGTGGAAGTAAATTTTCTGATGTAGGGACGCACACTCAACAGCAGATCCTCTGCCGCTTGTATCTCCTCGGGATTTCTGGTGTTGTCGGCATAGCCTAAATAGACCAATGCTATTGGAATGACATCCGTTGGAGAGTCAAGAATACTTACCCCACAATCTTCGAATTTAGAAACCACTTCGGGATCAAACAGCATTGCTCCACTATCAAGCGGGGCATCTGGCATTCTTTCTAAAATCATATCCACGTTATAGGCAATGCCTGTGGATCCCCAACTGTAAGGAACCATGAAATTATTACCCGGATCAAATGTATCCAATATCGCCATCAACTTCGGGTCTAAAAGTTTCCAGTTGGTTAATTTGGTTTTGTCCAATTTTTGGAAAATATTCAGAGGAAAAAGACGTTTTGAATACATGCTGCTGTGCACCACAATGTCATAACCGGTGCGACCACTCAATAGTTTTGCCTCAACCATCTCGCTGGATTCGTATTCGTCGTAATTGACTTTGATCCCGTATTCTTTTTCAAAGTTTTTAACTGTATCGGTGCCAATATAATCAGCCCAATTGAAAACGTTGACAATCTTTTCATTGCTCTGTGCCATCGTCTGTAAAGGGACAGCTGCAATGGCAATTGCGATCAAATATTGCCAACAGAGTTTTTTACCCACGCTCTTCATCCGTTTGTTTTTATCCTATACACTGTAATTCACCGATTAGCCTTACCCAATCGACTGGTTAGCACCACACCACCAATGATCAGTATACAACCGGTCAACATCACCAATGTTATCTTTTCCTGCAATAAAAGATAAGCCCAAAGCATCCCAAATATTGGCACAAGCAATGCCACCAGGGAAGTACTGATTGGTCCGACCCTTTTAATGAGAATGAAATAGGGAAGATACGCTAAACCGGTACAGAACACGCCTAGGAAAATAACACTCCCGACAACTTTCAAATCCCAGTTGTCCATAATAATCGGATCCAGCAGCAAGAAAGGCGCGATCATAAATGTTGCTGCAATCACCGTTACGGCTGCCATAACTCCGGTGTCCACTACATTCAGTTTATAAATGTAATTCATTGAGAGACCGTACAAGGCGGAACCGATCATCGCCATGAACATTGGGAATAGCTTGAATTCCAAGGACTCGTAACCCACAAATACCACCAGCCCTGACATCCCAATCAGTATTCCCAGAAACTGAAACCATTTGAATTGAAAGTTCAACCAGAGTATTGAAAACAAAAAAGCAAACAGGGGCGTACTTCCATTGATCACTGCCATGGTACTTGCATTAATTTCCAGAGCTGCATAGGAAAAGCAATAAAATGGCAGCGCCACATTCGTAGCACCAATTAAAATGATGGGGAATATATTCTCCTTAATCATTTTAAAATGTTGTTTTCTAATAAATAGCACTCCCAACAGTAACGAGGCTAAAACCAATCGTAAGAACACCAGGCCAACTGCGCCAATTGCGGGTGCGGCAATCTTGATGAAAACAAAAGCACTTCCCCACAAAGCAGAGAG
>DTSX01000123.1 GCA_012965065.1 Gammaproteobacteria bacterium | reverse complement strand
GATTATGGACTGGCAAAAAAGGGCGAGTCTTTATACAGGGGTGGCAATGCATCAACAGGGGTTGCTGCTTGCATTGCATGCCATGGTCCAACAGGCAGGGGAAATCCAGGTGCGGGCTATCCTTCCCTTGCTGGTCAGCACGCTGAATACACAAAAGATGCATTGAAGGATTACACAAATACTGAAAGAAAAGCGGGGCTCAACGACATGATGCAATCATTAGCAACACGTCTGACGGCAGAAGAAATAGAGGCAGTCTCAGAGTACATCCAGGCTCTTGGCTCGAAATAAAAGCATGAAATCCAGAGTACTGACTCCTGTTCTGTGGTTCCTTTTGGGATCGTTGGTTTTTGCAATCTCTCCAAGCAATGCCCAAAACCGATGGAAATACGAAGAAAATAAACATTATCGAACTCTGCCATTGGCAGAAAACGTGAGAATTGAAAATGATAAGGTTGAAGTTCTTGAAGTGTTTGCCTACTCATGTAACCACTGTTTCAATTTTGAAAGTAATCTTGAGGTGTTCGAGAAAAACAAAGCAAGTTACATTGATTTCGTAAGAATGCCGGTTGTCTACAGCGAAGGGTATAAAATGCACGCAAGGATTTATTACACAGCGGAATCATTGGGGAAATTGGATGTCATACACTTAGAAGTCTTTAAAGCCATACACCTCGATCGAAAACGTTTGATGAACGAAAAAGAGATTTATGCATTGTTTGAGAAACATGGGGTAAGCAAAAACCAGTTTGAGAATCGCTTTAGATCCTTTACTGTTGAAAGCAAGCTCAATCGGGCAGAACGACTGACTAAAAAATACAAGATCAGGTCCACACCAACATTGGTTATCAATGGAAAATTCGCAGCCAACGGTCCTTCTATAAGAACTTTGGAAGAGATGCTATCGGTGACCAAAGAATTGGCTCAACGAGAGTATTTAGCTCGACAGAGTCCTTGACTTAGCCCGCACCTTCCAACCAACCGGAATCTCCATCGACATATATTTCCTTTTTCCAGATGGGAACCCTAGTCTTGATTTCATCAATAACATAACGGCAAGCATTGAAAGCGGCATCCCTATGGCTTGCGTTCACGCCAACCCAAACGGCTGTTTCTCCAATGTTCAAATCTCCGACCCTGTGCACACACAGGGCGTTAACAATGTTAAATTGTTCCTTCGCTTCTCCTAAGATTTTATTGCCTTCTTTCACCGCAAGTGTTTTATAACTTTGATAATGAAGTTGAGTCACTTCCCGGTCTTTGTTGTGTTGTCTTACAATGCCTGAAAAAGTTGCAACTGCACCACAATCAGGGTCTTCCAGCTGAATGATTAGCTCAGCTGAGACAATAGGCTCAGAGGTAATGCTAAAGTTTGTCATCCTCCGGTTACAGGTGGAATAAACACAAGGGTATCGTCGCTGGTTAATACGCTTTCCCAAGAGCAAAAACAATCGTTGATTGCAATTTTTAAGCGTTTTTGAGTTGGTAAATCGTACTGATTGTTAAGTTGTTGATAGACGGTTTTAGGATTGCTGCCAACTGGCACTGATAATGTTTCACAAGCACAACCCGTTATCTCCCTAAGTGCGGCAAAATATTGGATCTTAATGTTAATAGAATCACTCATGTTTTCAGTCATTGTCATCCTGGTATTTTGATGGCCATGAGAATTAACCTTACTCCAACATATAATACCAACACCGCTGTTAAACGCCGAACAATCTCTGGACGAAATACCTTAATGCCGAAATGGCTTCCAATCTGCCCACCAACGAGAACCACTACGAAAAGCCATGAGTATTCAAAGAATTGACCCACGACTTGTATATCGTCGTGCTTCATAAACTGTCCGATCAGCCCTGATATTGAATTGACCAAGATGAAGAAGCTGGAAAATGCAGCAATATTTTTTGATGGTGCAGTTTTTAATAAATGCAGTAGAGGGGAGAAGAAAATACCCCCACCGATACCGACCAATCCAGCTAAAAATCCCAAGCCTCCGCTTGCAATAGATAAACCAAAGTACCCCAATTTCGTGTTCACCCAATCCGCAGTTTTCAACACTTCACTTGGTCTTAGCAGCATAGTAATACCGGCTAAGAACAGGGATAAACCAAGGGCAATACTGAACCAAAATTGACTGATTGAAGTGTAGCCACCCAGCCAGGCAAAAGGGACAGAAACAACAACCAAAGGCAACGCTAAATTCCAAGGTATGAGCTTATTTTTATGGTAGCGAAGTACCCCACCGCTGACGACGATGAGATTGCATAACAGGGCAATTTTGGGAACCAATTGGTAGTCTGTCTCGGCAAGAATTAACAGTGCATTGTAGGTTGAACCTCCTCCAAAGCCTACTGAAGCATAGAGAAATGCGGTGATTAAAAATCCAAAGACTAAAGCGATAATAGTTATCTCCGGGCCATTCTAAGGGCCGTCATTCTTGAAACACAACAAAGCGTTTCATCAACAAATTCTGTTTCCGATTTATAAATTTTTATTTCCCATACTTGGGTTTTGCCGCCAAGATACACTGGCTTGGCAATGCCAGTGACCATACCTTTTGTTGCTGAACGCAAATGATTTGCATTAATACCATGTCCAACAACGTTGTATTTTGACATGTCAACGTAAAGGGCAGCGCCCAGACTGGCCAATGACTCTGCTAAGGTTAAAGAAGCCCCTCCATGAAGTAATCCTTGCGGTTGTATAGTTTTTTGGTTTACTGGCATCGTGCCTTGGATGAAGTCATCGCCTATATGTGTGATTTTTATATCCAGGTATCCTATTACAGTGTTTTGATTCAGTTTGTTAATTCTATCTAAACTGACGGTGTTGTTTGGGTGCCATATCTTTGCCATTGATCCATCCTTGTTAAGCTAAATTAAAACGCATTATTGCTTTATTTTTCCAGAGGTGCAAAATGCTGATGCATGAATGCATTAACTATTCAAAACCTTACCAAGACCTACGCCAATGGGGTCGAAGCATTAAAATCCATCAATTTTAATGTTGCAGAGGGCGATTTTTTTGCTCTTCTGGGACCGAATGGTGCTGGAAAAACTACGGTAATAGGCATCGTTACATCTCTGGTTAACAAAACCTCTGGAAGGATTGAGGTGTTTGAACACAATATTGAAAAGAATCTTAGTGCTGCCAAATCCTGTATAGGGGTTGTTCCCCAAGAAATCAATTTAAATCTATTTGATGGGATTTTTAACATCCTCGTCAATCAAGCTGGGTTTTATGGCGTGCCCAGAAAGGAAAGCCTGAAAAGGGCAGAACATTATCTCAGACAAATGGAGTTGTGGGACAAAAGAAAAGAGATGGCTAGAAGCCTCTCCGGAGGGATGAAAAGACGGTTGATGATTGCAAGAGCTTTGGTCAGCGAGCCACGACTCTTGCTTCTCGACGAACCAACAGCAGGGGTTGATATAGAAACAAGAAGGGCAATGTGGAATTTTTTGAGGAAGATCAACCGCAATGGGACAACAATAATATTAACGACACATTATCTGGAAGAAGCAGAACAACTTTGCAACCAACTGGCAATTATTGATGATGGCGAGATTGTCGAAAACGATTCCATGTATAACGTTTTGACTAAACTCAAATTGGAAGTGTTTGTACTCAATTTGGATCAATCCATAGATGCAGTACCAGAAATTGAAGATTACTTCATTGAGATCACCAATCCAAAGGAGATTGAGGTCCATGTAAAACAAGCCCAAACTCTAAACCCAGTGTTTGAAAAACTTGCATCCTTAGGAATTGGTGTTTTGAGCATGAGAAACAAGACCAATCGATTGGAAGAGCTGTTTATTGAATTGACCCGAGCAGAAAGCAATATTGGAGTCACAATCGAATGATTATGAATTTACAGATGATCGGCATGGTTGCTCTGGTCAGAAAGGAAACCAGACGCGTGTTGAGGATATGGGTTCAGACAATTATTCCACCTGGAATAACGATGTCCTTGTATTTCATTATTTTTGGAACTTTGATAGGCCGTAGAATTGGGCAAATGGATGGGTTTCAATACATGGAATACATTGCTCCAGGCTTAATTATGATGTCAGTGATTACCAATTCTTATGGCAATGTGGTGGGCAGTTTCTTTAATGCAAAAATACAAAGGCACATCGAAGAAATGTTGGTTTCTCCCATGAGCGAAATTTCAATTGTAACTGGTTATTTAGCAGGTGGAATCATTCGAGGGATTTTTGTTGCTGCCGTGGTTTCACTGATTGCCCTTTTCTTCACCCAGTTAAACATTCAACATCCTGTCTTGGCTATTCTTGTGATTGTAATGACTGCTGGGGTATTTTCATTAGCAGGATTGTTAAATGCTATCTTTGCTAAAAAATTTGATGATATTGCAATCATACCTTCATTTGTTTTGGCACCATTAACCTATTTGGGAGGTGTTTTTTATACAATTACATTGCTGCCAGATTTTTGGCAAAAAGTGTCTTATTTTAATCCAATACTTTATATGGTTAATGCCATGAGATTCAGCGTTTTGGGTAAGTCAGATATCGATATCTTTACTGGTATTCTCGTTATTCTAGCGTTTTTTATAATGCTGTTATGCACCGCAATTTACCTTCTCAAAAAAGGAGTTGGGATCAGGGAGTAAATTCTAAACAAATAAGAAAAGCGCGACAGGTCAGCAGTCACATTTCCCTTTGTACGATGATCATGGCTAGGTGCCTTAGCCCATCAGCGGCTTTACCGAATGGCTCTAATAATCCAAGTCCCGTTGTTAGCAACTCGTTGATCCTTTGTTTGGATGCTTCCAGTCCAAACAGACTTGGATAGGTTGCCTTGACTTTTTTCTCATCAGATCCTGCAGGTTTACCTATGGTTTTTGTATGGCCCTCGACATCCAAAATGTCATCTTTTATTTGGAAGGCCAA
>DTSX01000122.1 GCA_012965065.1 Gammaproteobacteria bacterium | reverse complement strand
TCCTCACTAACTTCAATCAATGCAAGGTATTCACTGTAATCTCTAACTTTCTTGGGGTTAAAATCGAGAGAGTTAGAATACGATACATAAATTCTGGGATCTTTTTGGGTTGTGTTGTTGACTTTATCTTTCATTACATCCAAGCCTAACCCTACATCGAAATTACCAAGCGGGATGTCAAACCAGAAGAGATCGAATTCATAGCCAAGGTCAAATTTGAAGAAATCGTTATTATTTTGACTCACTTTGTACAGATAATTCGAACCTCGGTTCAATTTACCAAGAGATAATGAGGATTTAATAAGTTGTGAGTTCTGAGCGACAATTATCCCTCCCAAGGTGAGTACTAGAGCATCACCATCTGCACTGTGGCCTATATTCACTCCTTCATATCGATAACCATCTGGATACAAAGAATCATGGTAGGCACAACCATATTTTGAATCATCGTTATTATAAAACTCACAACTCGTCGACGCAGCTTCAAGAAAAACTCGGTAACTTTCCAATTGATCGAAATCATTGATTGGACCCCAAGTTTCAAGTCCAAATAATCCAAGGTGGTTATCACTGATTCCCTCACCAATGATTTGTCCATAAAGTGCAAATGGAAAATTTTTGATGTGATGGGAGGATCTAAAATCAAATCCAGATAGATTGTAACCAGAGTCTGTCTTATCCAATAACATATCGCTGAAACTGGAAAAACCACAAGGCCTATTTTCACCACAGAACAAAGATGTTTTTGAAAAACCAATTTCAAGATTGGTTAGTGGTCTTGATCCTATTCTCATCCCAAAAAATAGTGCGTCCGATCGTGTTCTAGAATGCTCCAGTTCGCCTAGCAACAATGATAAATCCCATGGGCCAATCCAATTTAGCAATTTTGATTCAAAAGGATCAGAAAAAATTCGTTCTATCGAGATGCCTGAAATAGGATTGGCGTTGGTAGAAAGAATTAAACTACCCCCCCAGCCAGGACCCCACCAATTCTTTTTAGATCCTAATGAAATGGAATAATCACCAAGGGCAACTGCGATATACGATTCATCGAATACTGTTTCGCCTCCTGCTTTTTTGACATGTAGATTGATTGCAAAGTTTTTCCCAAGATAAGTTGATTCACCTTCAATTTCACTGCGAGCTCCTACTGAATCATTAAAAGAAGTAATTGTTTCTGGGTTTTTAGCAAATTTCAGTGAGGTGTTTGCGGATATACCTCCGATTTCTTCTTTAAGTAGTGCTTCTTTAATACGCTGAAATGAGGCGAGTTCAAAGGATGTCATTTCTTGTTCAGTTTTAGATAAATTATAGGCTATGTCTCCCCAGGCCAGTGGCCACGTGGTCATAGGTATACTTATAACCCCTGAATCTACCAACACTTGGATGTCGTGTCTAAGGATTAAGTTTCCAGGTACTGCCCAGGGTGAAGCTTGAACATGCTGCGATTGAATGTTCAAGAGTATGAACATAAAAAGCAACAAAAATCTAAATTTGAAATTCTTTACAACGGCCATAATACCGACTATTCTACTACGTTATTTTTTAATATCATAAGACGTTTAATTGATAATTTAATGGAATTGAACACATTCCCGCTTAAAATGGGTTTGGTATAAAACAGTAATATACAATGACGCATAAAATACCGACTCTCTCTTTCTTGATTGCTTTTATCCTGATGTCTTGCAGTCAGCCCAGAATAGATTTATTGCCTGATGAGGACACGATTAGGGAAACTCAGCAGGGCATTCTTATTGGTGGGGATAATGGGAAGACGCATCAATGGCTGGGTATTCCCTATGGAGATATTCCGTCATCTGAATTTCGATGGAAAGAGGCAAGAGCTCCTCAGGCTTGGGTTGGCGTTAGAGAAGCTTTAAAATTTGGATCTTTTTGTGTCCAAAAAGGTTCCCTCGTAGGTACTACTCAAAGGAAGGATTGGGATAAAATTATTGGGTCAGAGAACTGCCTAAATTTGAACATTTGGGCGCCTAAGCTAACCCCTGATGAAATAGGATCTGAAATTGCCAATTACCCAGTAATGTTTTGGATTCATGGTGGCAGCAATATGGCGGGTAATTCTGATTTTTACAACCCAACCGAACTGGTGCTCCAGCACAAAGTTGTTGTTGTAACAATTAATTATCGGCTGGGTCCATTTGGATGGTTTAGGCATCCCAGTATCTTGGCCGAGTCCAATAATGGTGAAGATCGGTCTGGCAACTACGGAAATCTTGATACCATTCAAGCTTTGCGTTGGGTTCAAAAGAATATCTTAAATTTTGGGGGCGATCCAGACAACGTTACGATCTTCGGTGAGTCAGCAGGTGGTTACAATGTTGCTGCATTGCTCTCTTCACCATTGGCACAGGGTCTTTTTCACAAGGCAATTAGTCAGAGTGGGGGCATAAAACCAGGGGATATTGATCATTCTGAAAACTACCTTAGTAATCCTCTTCCTTGGAAGAATTACAGCTCCAAAGAATTGTTTAATCAACTCTTAATTCTAAAACAAAGGGCTGCAAATAGGGCAGACGCAACTGCAATCCAGAAAAGTTTGTCAACTGAAGAAATTGCGGATGTTCTTAAATCAGCCTCTACTGTTGAGATTTTTGGGGCATATCTACAGGCTAAAGTCAGCACAAATAGCATGCTAAGACCCTTCCCAGATGGCCATGTGTTGCATGAGGATGGAATTATAGCGTCCTTGCAACAAGGTATTTCTCCAGGTGTGCCAATTATTTTTGGAACCAATAGAGATGAAAACAAACTCTTTCTTATAGGCAACCCAAGATTCGTTAGGACATTTTTTGGACTCCCTCGAAGCAGGGACAAGGAACTCTATGAAGCGATCGCAAAACATAGATCCAATACATGGAAATTACTCGCTGTGGATCAACCCGCTCGAGAACTGGTCCAATCCGGTCAAAGCAATATTTTTGCTTATCGGTTTGATTGGGATGAAGAGCCAAGAAGATTAGGGACAGACATCAGCCATCTTCTGGGTGCAGCCCATTCGTTTGAGATTCCTTTCGTGATGGGTAATCTTGATAAAAACTTAATGACCCGCTACATGATTGGCTCAAAAAATCTCGTATCAGTCACCCAATTGTCTAATGCCATGATGTCTTATTGGGCTGAATTTGCCTACTCAGGGCGTCCAGGCAGAGGTCGATCAAGAAATTTGCCATTGTGGAATGAGTGGAGTGAATCTTCAGCCGGCGCACCTAAATTTATTATTTTTGACACGGTGGCCGATAATGGAATCCGAATGTCATCGGACAGCTTAACCAAAAGCGGACTGATGGCAGC
Source organism: Gammaproteobacteria bacterium (assembly GCA_012965065.1). GTDB lineage: Bacteria > Pseudomonadota > Gammaproteobacteria > Steroidobacterales > UBA11654 > DTSX01. The sequence continues at coordinate 15,899 of DTSX01000122.1, read as the reverse complement.
GATTGCTATGGATCCAGAGATCATAGATTTCAAGGACAAGTGTGAATTGGTTGATACAGCCATTCAATACGATGACTTGATGGAACCAAGTTATCTCAAGGAGTTTGATGAAGGATTATGTTCGAACCTAGATCCAGAAGACTGGAGAAGGTATTGGTACGAAAATATGGAGCACATTGGTGAGTAGGCGATAGAATTATGCAATATTGGTTGATGAAGTCAGAACCCGATACCTACAGTATTGATGATTTACAGTCTTTTGGAGTGGATCATTGGGACGGGATCAGAAATTATCAGGTAAGAAATTTTTTCAGGGACCAAATGCAGGTTGGCGAGCAGGCTTTTTTTTACCACTCAAATTGCAAGGAACCGGGGATTGTAGGGACCATGGAGATTGTGAGCAAGGCTTACCCGGATCATACGGCTTTTGACCCCAGTGAGAAATATTTTGATAGCAAAAGTGATCCTGAAAATCCTAGATGGCTGATGGTTGATGTTCGCTACATCAGACATTTAGACAGGATGATCACGCTTGGTGAGTTGCGGCAACAAAAACAGATTGCAGACATGAAATTGCTCCAAAGAGGCAACAGACTTTCTGTCTTGCCTCTTTCAAAGATGGAGTGGCAATATATACTGGAGATGGAGTAAGACATTGAAGTTATGATTTATATATCAAAGTATTTGACGGCCCGAAATTTAATTGGCATTTGTATTCTCTTTGTTTCAGGTATTTTGCATACTGAGACCGTTGATGATCAAGTAACTCTACCTAGGCTCTATATAGAATCGCCGCACAATGGTGCTCTGGTTCAGTCACCTGTGGAGGTTGTTTTTGGTTTGGAAGGAATGGAACTTGCACCCGCAGGAACGTATGCACCTGATACCGGTCATCACCACTTGATTATTGACAACGATCTCCCGGATCTTGCAATGCCTATCCCCAGTAATAATAACTATCTTCATTTTGGTAAAGCCCAAGACCGTGTTCTTCTGGATTTAGAACCTGGTATGCACACTCTGCAGTTACTTTTAGGGGATGGGAGTCATATTCCTCATCAACCACCGTTGATTTCTGAAAAAATTGCAATAACAATCGGTCCTTAGCCGGATTCAACATCAGACATAAATTCATTCAACAATCTCACCGTATTATCGGTATCCAGTTCTGGCGACGCCACAATTGCATTTCCAAGTAATGCTATACGGGCAGAAGGAATGTTTTCTTTTATTCGGTCAAGGTATCCTGCAAAGAAATCATTAGCTGCAGACATAGCAAATACAGGGCATTCCACTTGGCGAAGAACTTTAGTAAATTCTTGGTCCCAAATTGCACGGAATGCTTGATCTCTTCCGTCCATTGCCCTTAAAGCCCCTATGAATTCCAAATGGACTAGGTTTCGATCAAATGAGGGAAACAGACTTTTGATGATCTTCCATGTTTCCATCAGATATCTACCGTCTTCATCTGGCCTTGTAGCAGGAAGTATTTTTTTAGCAAATTCCAGTCGTTCTTTCTCAGTAAGGTAAGCAACACCATTGAGCATTAAAGATTGCACCCGATTTTTCCAGTAAACAGCAATTTCAGTGGCTATGTGAGTCCCTGTATGGTGAGCATAGATATGAAAGGATGAAATTCCAAGATTATCAATTGCTTCGCAAAACCAATCACGATAATCAATGACACTCGGCATTCCTTCAGGGTTAAATGATTCCCCAAATCCTGGGGTGTCTAATGCAAATATTGGCCGACTGCCCATCATTTTTTCCATCATTCTTTCATAGATAACAGAACTCGCCGGTGTTCTATGAAAAAGCAATAAAGGTATGCCTTGACCGTTTGAGTACAGGTAGTGAATTTGATCATTGGCAGCATCGACATAGGCTTTTCTTATTTTGTTCATCAGATAGGTAGTATAAAGTTGAATTGGTTAGAACTGAATCGAAGACCCATTTAAAATAGCTTCCATAAGCTTAAAAGTTATAATGTGCTGATGATGGATAGGATCATTATTGGAATTTCAGGAGCAAGCGGCGTTATTTATGGGATTCGTTTGCTGCAGGTCTTGCAGGATCTTTCGGACATTGAGACGCATTTGGTAATTACCCCAGGCGGTAAGCTGAATATTTCTCTTGAAACCGATTTCGATCTGAAAACTCTTGAGCAGTTGGCTGATGTTGTGCATAGCAACAGAAATCTGGGTGCGAGTATTGCCAGTGGCTCATTTAAAACCAAGACGATGGTTATTATCCCTTGCTCAATGAGAACTTTGTCAGGAGTTGTGACTTCCTATGCCAATAATCTCATTGTCAGGGCAGCCGATGTGGTTTTGAAGGAAAGAAGGCAACTGATTCTTGTTCCAAGAGAAACACCCCTGCATACAGGTCATTGTGAACTTCTTTACAAAGCATCACTTATGGGGGCAACCCTTGTTCCTCCGAACCCTGCTTTTTACAATCATCCAGAATCAATTGATGACATCATCAATCACACGGTCGGAAGAGTCTTAGATTTGATTGGGCTTGACAATGACATTGTGAAAAGATGGCAAGGCATTGGTTCAAAAAATGAGTAGTCATGATCCAGTAAATGATTTACTCCAACGCATAGAATTATTTCTCAACAAACACCATACAATATCAATTGCAACCATGGCCAAACAAGAGTTATGGTCTGCAAGTGTGTTTTATGTCTCCGATAAAGAACTGAATATCTATTTTATTTCCTTTGACCAATCCAAGCATATTCAGGGAATTTCTCAGAATAGAAGAGTATCAGCGACCATTAATCAAGACGTCAGCGATTGGATGCAGATCAAAGGATTGCAATTGCAGGGCAGTGTGAACAAACTTCCAGAACACAAACGTGAGGCTGTCCTCAATGTATACAGGCAAAAATTCAGTTCCATTCATCGACTTTTGGAGCTTCCAGAGACAGAGGATGAAAAGAAAATCGCGGAGCAATTCAGATCGATAAGTGTCTTCCGTTTTAAACCCGATTGGATCAGATTGTTGGATAATTCTTTGGGTTTTGGCTCAAAAGAAGAGATTGAACTTAAGAATCAAACTTGGTTGATAAAAGAATAGACCAATTCAATCCTCAGTCGTCACCTCTCGAATATCCAGGCAGTATCCCTAGGTGAATGCCACTATCAACAATTAACACCTCACCCGTAACCAGCTTAGCTCCTTCCAAAAACCAGACTAGGGATTCGGCTACATCCTCTGCTGTCGCAACTTCTTTCAGTGGCAATTGCTTTTGTGCTTGCTGAAGCATTTTTTCATAAGCCCCATCTTGCAGACCTTCTTTTAACCACCTCGTTTGGATCAACCCTGGAGCAACGCTATTAATTCTAATTTCAGGGCCAAGAACATGTGCAAGAGATTTAGTCATCATATTTAAAGCTGCTTTAGAGGCAGCATAGGCAATTGAGGAACCAATTCCCGTTACCCCCCCAATGGAAGAATTATTGACAATAGCTCCTTTGCCTAATTTTCTCATATGCGGTTCAACTGCACGGACCATCTGATAAGCCCCAACCACATTTACCGCATAGATATCAAGAAAATCCTCCTTTGTTAAACCCTCTAAATTAGGGAATGGATTGAATTTTGTTTTCCCTGCATTGTTGACCAAATAATCAATTCTACCCCAAGCATCAACTGCAGTTTGTGCCATTGCTCTGCAATCATCATCGTTTGCAACATCCCCTTGGCAGACAATGGCTTCAATTCCTTTCTTTCGAATGATTTCTGCTGTTTCATCTGCTTCTTTCTTGCTTTTGGTGTAGTTGATAATTACATTACACCCCTTTTCAGCAAGTAAAACTGCAGTAGCAGCACCAACCCCGGTGGCTGAACCGGTAACTATCGCAACTTTTCGTTCCATACAATGCCTCAGAAATACTAATCAGTGGGTTATTCTATAGCTTACAAAAAAATTATCCTAATGTTTATCTTGGTATAATAATCACTTTTTATAGTTGAAAATTTGCAGTTTTGGCTGCTACTTAGGAGTTGGGAGCAGATGATAGCGTTTGATGACATGCGAGGGTACATTCAGTTACTAAAGAGTAAAGATCAATTAAAAGAGATTGATATAGAACTCAATGTGGCAAGGGGAACAACAGAATTGCAACCCTTGATGAGGTTTATACACAATTCCAATGGACCCGCTCTGATGCTCAATAACTTGTCTGGATACAATTGTCCTGATATCCCAGTTTTGTTTAATCCATATGGCACTCGTGAAAGAACATCCATGATTCTTGGTAAAGAAGACCCCCTGGAAAGCAAACTCAGGCATGCTGAAGTTTTGACTGATAAATCCTTATGGCATAAACCCAGAAAAATTGAGAGCTCTAAAGCACCTTGCAAGGAAATTAAGATTGAACGTAAAGACATCGATATAGGAAAACAGCTGCCGCATGTGTGGTTTGGAAAAGAAGGACCTGCCTATATCACAAATGCCGTGGTGATAACAAAAGATCCAGAGACCGGTATACCCAACACAGGGTGTTATCGGCTAACGCAACTGTGGAATGCTTCACATCCTCACGGTGATGTTTATTCCGAAGACGAGCAAAAGAAATGCCTATCAATTTTCGCATTCTGGAATCCCCCAGGAAACGATGTTGGAATTCATTGGGCAAAAGCACAGGAGATGAAGCAGCCACTTGAAGTGGCTATTGCATGCATTGTTGACCCTGTTGTACAAATAGCAGCGGCAACAAGTATTGCATTCGGTTTAGATGAGATGGATTTTGCAGGTGGTTTGAGAGGCGCACCAGTGGATGTGGTTGACTGTGAGACAATTGATATTGCAGTTCCGGCTACAGCAGAATGGATACTTGAGGGAAAATTTTTGCCTGATCAAGACGTTACCATTGGTCCTCACTCTAACCCAGTGGGTTACTATGATGATGCACAACTTTTTCCCCTTATAGAGATTCAATCCATCACCCATCGCAAAAACCCAATATGGTATTCGACAATGGAAATGCAACCACCATTTGATCACAACTATATGGCTTGCATGCCAATTGAAGGGGAATTGTTGAGTGATTTACAGGCAAAAATCCCTGAAGTTCAAGATGTTGTAGTAACTCCAAATCTTAGTTATTTTGTTCAATTGTCTGTTGACGGTGCTCAGAAACCTCATTCTGAATTCGGTAAGTTTGTTTTACAATCTGTCTGGGATGCAAGTGGAAGATGGGGTAAGACAGCAAAAATTGTGGTCGTCGTCGGTCCTGATGTCAATCCCTATGATTTGTCTGAAGTAGAGTGGGCAATAAATACCAGAGTGCAACCTTACACGGATTCCATCATCAACAAATCTGGCCACGCTTTTTTAATGGATCCTTCAGCAGAAAAAGATCCAGGACATGGGATTGCTCTTCAGTCTGAGCAAATAGGCTTTGATGCCACCATCAAGATTCCAGAACGATTCCAATCCTATCCTGAATACAGTAATGCTGATGCAGAAGATGTTGAAGCAATTGCTGAAAAATTCAAAGGATTATTGTGATCATCGTTTGGAGCGAATGATAAAAGAGAAGAAAACCAGTCAATTTAGGACCTTACTTGACAGTCAAAATTTAGAATTTTTGCTTGAGGCGCACAATGGTATCAGTGCAAAAATAGCAGAGGAATCGGGATTCAAGGGTCTGTGGGCTGGAGGACTTGCAATTTCAGCACAATATGGAGTTCGAGACAGCAATGAGGCCAGCTGGACACAAGTTTTGGAAGTGCTTGAATTCATGTCGGATGCAACTTCTGTTCCTATCATGCTTGATGGAGATACCGGCTATGGAAATTTCAATAATGTCAGACGATTGGTCAGCAAGCTTGAGCAAAGAGAAATTGCAGCCGTATGCATAGAGGATAAGCTCTATCCTAAGACCAATAGCTTCATAGGCGGCAACAAGCAACAACTGGCAGACATCGATGAATTTTGCAGTCGAATTAAGGCCGGTAAAGATGCACAAAAAGATGATCTATTCTCAATTATTACAAGAGTTGAAGCATTTATTGCTGGTTGGGGGTTAAGCGAAGCAATCAAGAGAGCGGAAGCCTACCACCAGGCGGGTTCCGATGCCATTTTAATTCATAGTGCAATGACTAATCCATCAGAAATTCTTGCCTTTAAAGAGGAGTGGGGCGATCGATTACCGGTAATTATAGTGCCAACGAAGTATTATTCTACCCCGACAGAGATTTTTACCGAGGCAGGTTTTTCCATTGCCATTTGGGCCAATCATATGATTCGAAGCGCCATTGAAGCAATGCAGCAAACAGCCGCTTCAATTATTCAAAACCAATCAGTAGTCGAGTTGGAGGATCGGATAGCCAGTGTCAGCGAAATCTTCAGATTGCAAGGGGTCTCTGAGTTGTTGCAAGCAGAGGAACTGTATCTGCCGCAACAACCTAAGACAAAGTCAGCTATTATTCTTGCTGCCTCAAGAGGTTCGGCAATGGGCAGTTTGACGGAACAACAACCAAAATCAATGCTCAAAATCAAGGAAAGACCAATACTGAGCCACATTGTTGATGTATATAACAAACATGGAATCAGAGAGATTACTGTGGTCAGGGGGTATCAAAAAGAAGCCATTGATTTGCCCAGTCTCCGCTATGTTGACAACGATGATTATGCCGATACCAGTGAGTTGGTTTCCTTTGAGAAGGCACTTCTCGGAATAGACGTCAACCAAGATCTTTTTGTCTCTTTCGGCGATGTTTTGTTCAAACCGTATCTATTGCAATTAATGGATGGTTTTGAAGACGAGGTTGTTATTGTTGTTGATACCCAATGGCAGGACTCAGTTAACAAAGAGCGAGCAGCAGACTACGTTCATTGTTCTGAACCGCATTCAAGAGATTCTTATAGCCATGAAATTTTTCTCAAAGTTTCTGCTGAAAACCTAGATCCTAAAATCATTGATGGTGAGTGGATGGGCGTGGTGAAATTTTCTAAAAACATCATCCCAACATTAAAAGAGTCGATGAACAAAATGCGACAGGAAACTGATTTTAATGCTGCCAAGTTTCACCATCTGTTCACCCATCTTGTTTCTGAAGGAACTAGAGTTAAGGTTGTTTACACCACCGGACATTGGCTTGATATTGATACCTTGGAGGACCTTCTTGGGGCAGGAAATTTCTTATGATTGATACAGAACTGTTTCTTCAAGAAGCAACGGATTACGGTTTCACTTCCTATTCGGGTGTTCCATGTTCATTTTTGAAAGAATTTATCAACTACATCATTGATTCTCCTGAGATTGATTATATTCCTGCTGCCAATGAGGGAGATGCCATTGCCATTGCTGCTGGAGTCTATTTGGGAGGCCAATATCCCGTGGTTATGCTCCAGAATTCTGGTTTGGGAAATGTCGTTAATCCTATTACATCCCTATTGCAAACATTTGAGATCCCTGTTCTCATAGTGGTTACCTTGAGAGGGGATCCTTCAGCTTCGCCCGATGAACCGCAGCATCGATTGATGGGTAAAATCACTACCGATCTACTGGATTTAATGGAAGTACCTTGGTCGTTTTTCCCCACTGAGAATTCAGAAATTAAGAACACCTTGGAAACAGTGGCTTCCTCGATTATGAGACAAGGGATATCCCATGCACTGGTAATGAAGGAAGGTTCAGTTAAACCTCATCAAATTGACTCTCATTCAGATCAAGCCTTAAAACAAGAACAAACCAGCTATGAAAGCCCATCGACACATCCTGACCCGAAAAGGGAAAAGGTGCTGAGAACCATAGTTGATAACACTGGAAGGGGTGATTTGATTATTGCAACAACCGGCTACACCAGTAGAGAATTGTATTCTATTGCTGATCGTCCCAACCATTTTTATATGGTTGGTTCAATGGGCTGTGCTGTCAGTATTGGATTGGGTTTGGCAAAGACAAAACCAACAGCTAGAGTGATCGTTGTCGATGGAGATGGTGCACTGCTCATGCGTTTAGGCGCAATAACCAGTCTTTGCCATGAAAATCCTAAGAATCTAATTCATATCCTTTTGGACAATGGTGAATACGAGTCTACTGGTTCTCAGAAAACCGTTTCCAAAACCATTGATTTCTCTCTGGTTGCTACAGCATCCGGGTATTCTCATGTGGCCAAGCACATTAGCTTATCGGATCTGGAAAAACATTTGTCAAGTCAGGTAAATAAATTGTCTTTTATTCACATGCCAACTGAGCCAGGCATCAGCAACAACTTGCTAAGACCAAAAATAGCTCCGCCCCAAGTGGCATCAAGATTCAAGCGACACATACAGGAACTTGATTGAATGAATAAATCTGGCAGCGAAATTTTACTGAACCCTGGACCGGTAAATTTGAGCCAAAGAGTTCGAGAGGCACTTTCTGGAAAGGATGTTTGTCATCGTGAATTAGAATTTGCAGAACTTGTTCAACACATTAACAAGAGATTGGGCGAAGTTTATTCCGGATTGTCTAGCTGCAATTACCGATCGGTGCTTTTAACTGCTTCCGGTACCGGTGCTGTTGAGGCAATGCTAACTACTTTCATCCCCAAAGGTTCGGCCACGTTGGTCATTGATAATGGTGTTTATGGAGCTAGGATGGAACGGATATTAAAAGCGTCTAATCGCGACTACAAAATTCTCAAATTTGATTGGGAAAAACCAATTGACGTTGACTTGATTGACAAAAAACTTAGCGAATGCCAAGAAATTGAGAATCTTGTTTTGGTTCATCATGAAACCACTACAGGACGATTGAATCCACTTGTTGAAATTGGAAAGGTTTGCAAAGATCATAATGTTCGAATCTTTTTAGATGCCGTAAGCAGTTTCGGGGCAGAGAAGATCCTGGGAGAAGAAATCAACCTAGCGGCACTGGCTGCAACGGCTAACAAATGCCTTCACGGCGCTCCTGGCATTTCCTTCGTCATGGCCCATCCAGATGTATGGTCAAATACTCTAACAGAACCAAGCACGGTCTATTTTAATTTGTTTGATTATTTTCAAGCTCAATACGCAGATGGTTTTTCCCCTTTTACCCCTGCTACCCATGTAGCATTTGCATTCAAAGTTGCACTGGATGAGTTCTTTGATTCTGGTGGATGGCATCAGCGCAACCGTTTATTTGATTCCCGAGCTAAAAGAATCGCAGGCAGTTTGTCGGAATTAGGGGTCAAGACACTGCTTCCAACTGCTGATTATTCTTCAGTGCTCTATTCCTACCTCCTGCCAACTGGGGTTTCCTATGCAGCGTTGCATGCTTTCCTCAAAACCAATGGTTTTGTTATCTATCAAGGGCAGGGAAATTTAAGTGAAACCATTTTCAGGATTTCAACTATGGGTGAGATTACCGAAGAGAAAATCAAGCTACTTTGCGCCTTGTTTAATGAATTTCTTGGGCCGTAAAAAATGATCAAAGAAGCCGTCATATTGGCAGCTGGGATGGGAACACGATTGTCCGATGCTATGGCCGAAAAACCAAAAGGTTTCATTATTTTTGACCGTCACCCAATTATTGAAGAATCGATCAGGAAGTTATTAAAACATGGGATTGAAAGAATCTGGATAGTAACAGGCTATGAGCCACAGAATTTTGAAATCCTGACCGAGAAATACCCAGGTAATATCCAAACAATTTGGAATCAGGAGTTTGAGAATTCAGGCACAATGTACTCCCTATACTGTGTCAGGGAATATGTGAACGGTCTTTTTTTACTGCTTGAATCGGACATTATCTACGAAGAAAAAGCCCTTAAAGCTGTGATCAATTCTCCATCCGACGAATGCATTTTGCTCTCTGGATTTACTAAATCAGGCGATGAAGTTTTTGTTGAAACCAAAGATAATCATTTGGTTGGTATGTCGAAAGAAAAAGAACAACTTAACAGCGAGCCAAGTGGGGAACTTGTGGGGATAGTAAAAGTTAGTCCTAAACTTTTTGCCTGTATGCAGCGCCATGCAAAAGAACAATTTGTACATTCGCTTTTCTACGATTACGAAACTGACGCATTGGTTGCTGCTGCTAAAGAGATTGATATTGATTGTCTGGTAATTGAAGATCTAGTCTGGGCAGAGATTGATGATGAAGTTCATTTAAAAAGAGCTAGGGATGAAATATATCCAATGATCAAAGTTAAGGAAAAATAATATTGAGATAAATCTCTCTGTTTTTTTTTATAATCGATTAGAATTGGCATCAAACATCCAAGGGAGCAAAGCATGAGCGAGAATGTAAGGAACTCAGTGTTACTGATTGCATTTGTAAGTGTTGGCTTTATCGAGCCTGTTCAGGCTTATTTGGATCCCAGCACAGGCAGCATGCTGCTCTCAGCTGTGATAGGGATGCTTGCAACGCTGGGTCTGGTTGTCAAAACCTATTGGTATAAATTAAAGTCCTTTTTCAGGAAAACACCTCAAGAACATAATAAGGAACGATAAAACCGTTAATTGTGTTTAATTGGTTATCACATTGGCAAGAATACCAAAAATTTAAAAAACTTGATCCTGTCGAAAAAAGAATCGTAATTTTTGCAGAAAGTTACCAAGATTGGCATCACCTTGAACCCTTGGTGACAGGATTAACTGAAGAATATAAGCAACGTATTTGCTATGTATCATCCGATCACAATGACCCGGGGTTGCAAACCGGCAATCCCTATGTAAAAGGTTTTTGGATTCCTGAAGGCTTTTTACGAACCATTTTTTTCCAGTACCTGGAAGCCGAACTATTGGTATTAACTATGATGGACTTGAATAATTTTGAATTAAAGCGATCCGTTCACCCTGTTCATTATGTGTATCTGTTTCATAGTTTGACCAGCACACACATGGTTGATAACTCCAATTCATTTGATCACTACGACAGCCTTCTTTGTGCAGGACCACATCAAGCAAAAGAAATCAGAGCCAGAGAGCAGATCTATGATTTGAAGAAAAAAAATCTCATTCCATACGGCAGCAATCGTTTAGAGGCCTTAATGGAGAATGCAGTTCACCCCCCCCAAAATGAAGAGGTTCATGTCCTGTTGGCACCAACTTGGGGAGATCAAAGTATACTCAATACAATTGGTTCCAAGCTTTGTAAGGCCATACTTGATCAAGGCCACACGCTCACTGTAAGGCCACACTACGAGACAGTCAAAAGAACCCCGGGTGTTTTGCAGGGTTTACAGGCAAATTTTAGTGATCATCCAAAATTTAATTTGATTTTGTCAATGAGTGAAAATGAATCTCTATTTAGGTCTCAGCTACTTATTACCGACTGGTCTGGTATTTCCATTGAATACTCTCTCGGTCTGGGTAAACCGGTAATATTTATCGACCTTCCTCCTAGAGTAAGAAACCCAAAGTGGCAAGAGTTGGGAATCGAGCCTTTCGAATCATGGATACGTAATAAAGTAGGCAAAATCATTTTGCCCGATGACATAGATGGAATTTCAGAGAAAATAAACGAGGTGATTTCTCAAACAGATCAAATCATGACCGAGATAAAAAGCATCAGAGAGCAGTGGGTGTATAATTTGGGCCAAACGCGAAACGTTGGTCCCAAGGAAATAATAAAGTTACTGAAGTAATTGTCGAATTTATGGGGACGCAGAAAAAAATATTGTTGCGATGGCTTGGTTGGTTTGGACTGATCAATAGTTTCATTGCCACTCTAATTGGGCTCCGTTACCTGTTTTTTTACTCGTTCCCAGCGGATGCCTTGGCTCTCAGTTATGTTCCCTTGGCCTCGGTTACACACTTCATAATCTTGAGTAACCTGCCAATTGTATTACTGTTGATGCCCCTTAGTTTAATTGTTCCAAACAAACGCCTAATTTTTTTTCTGGCCATACTCTTTGCCACATTCATCAATACTTCATTGATAGTGGATGCAAATTTTTTTGCTGAAAATAGATACCATTTAAGTTTACTGACCGGTGTTCTGTTTAACCCACTCACCTATGTATTGATTACTATCCAGTTCCTAGTTGTTTTAGTGTTTGAGTCGATGCTCGCAAACCAATTGTTCAGCCGGCTGAAGCGTGCAGAAAAAAAACCTTTATACGGCAAACAAATTGCTTGGTTGATTTTGATTTGTTGGGGGTATGTCCAAGGCCTACACATATGGGCAGATGCAACTTACTACAATGCCATTACAGGTTTTACAAGGTACCTACCGGCATATCGCCCGTTGCATGCAAAACGTGATTTAGCCCGGTTGGGATGGATCGACTCCGAAGCTCTTAGGAATGAGAGGGTTGTTAAAAAACTGGGTGAAGCTTTTGCCGAAGAACTGAGTTATCCAATAAAACCTATGACCTGCTCTGAAAAATCGAGTAAGCCATTGAATGTGCTCATGATTGTGGTCGATGCCTTAAGACCTGAAATGGTTGACCCAAAAATAACCCCAACCATCGAAAAATTTAAAGAAAAAGCCATCCAATTTAACAACCATTACAGTGGTGGCACATCCTCCAGAATGGGTGCGTTTTCTATCTTTTATGGGATACCCTCAACCTATTGGCGGACGTTTCACGACAACCAGCGTTCATCGATTTTAATTGATAAATTTATGGATCATCAATACCAGGTGCTGGGGATCAGTTCAGCAGGATTTGGCAGTCCCACTGTTTTGGATAGAACCGCCTTTGCTCGGGTAAATGATTTGAATGTAAAAAAACTCAGTCCTTTGGAGAAGGAGAGTAACCGTTTGGTCACAACAAAATGGTTGGAGTGGCTGTCAAAGTACAAATCCGAACGGCCATTTTTCAGTTACCTCCATTACGACCCACCCATGAACGCCATTGATGTGATAGATTTTAATCTTATTCCAGAACAGTTCCTGACCAAGCAAACGGATGAGCACCTTAAAGAAGTTGGGCGTTATACTCAATCCATTCTATTTGTAGACTCAGAGATCAATACGGTACTAGAGTCCTTGAAGGGTAGTGGTTTGCAAAAAGAAACTGTAATCATTATAACTTCGGATCATGGATACGAGCTGAATGACTATGACACCGGTTATTATGGGCATGCCAGCAACTACAGCCGTGCCCAATTGAAAACTCCATTGTTTATCCTTTGGCCAGACAAGGAACCCAAAGAATTTTCTCAACGAACTTCACACAACGATATAGTGCCTACTTTGCTCACTGAAGTCCTTGGCTGCTCCAATCCAGAAAGCGATTACAGCAGTGGTTTTAATCTATTTAGTGGTGAGTCTTGGAAATTTTTGGTAACGGGAAGTTATGATTCCTACGCCATAGTTTACGGTGATAAGGTGGTTGTTTCTTACGGCGCTTATTATGAAGTATTGAATCAAGATTATCTGCCCATCAGTTCAGGGGATCTCGATAAGGGTTTACTGGAATCCGCGATGAAGGAAATGAAGCGATTTTACAAATGAAGACAAGCAACATAATTGCAATAATTTTGCTTTTGACTGTATCAATTTTACCCACGTTTGTATCTGCAGAGGCTCTGTTTATTGATACACCTTTCCAAGAGATGGAATTTGACCAAAATCGACCCTTGCCAAAAGTTTGGACAGTTTGTTATCCGAGTTGCGACGATGAGAACAAAATTGACGTAAATTTAATGAACAAAGGGGAGAATTTTTTTTCCATAGAACAGCTTCAATTTATTGAAGAGGATTTTTTTGAGGCAAAAACTATAGACAATACTGAGAATGTAGAGTTGTTATTTCAACTGAAAAACGGTCTTACCCATCCTGTTACCAGATTGTCGTACAGAATCTCGAAATCATCTCATAAGCTTGAATTGAAGATTTCTTCTTCCAAGCCCATAACAATCAAAATCAGAGCAAACAAAATGCTTCTCCCTGAAGATATCGTCGGCTTGGGCGGTCTGTACAATGGCACTAGCTTAATTTCTTTTTCGCCCAAAGGCATCGAGGAAATGAAGCATAAAACAATCCAAAATCACTCAGAGAAATTATGGCATGGGGCCAGAAGCCGATTTTGGTCTTTCCTGATTTCTCCGGGTGAAACGATTCAATCTTATTCAATCCAAGAAATTGATCCGAATTCAAATGCGTTTGCTCTGGCCTCGAATTCAGAATCTGGAGAGTATCACTTCATTCTTTATTTGGGTCCTATCGAACGTTCGGCTCTCATGCGTGTTTCTTCTCAACTCAAACATCTGCTCTACACCGCATTGTGGGATTGGCTCCGATGGATATGTTTCGGTTTTCAGATGATTCTATCATGGGTTTTTACCTGGGTAGGCAACCTTGGTATTTCCATCATCTTGTTGGCTCTCATCATTAAAATACTTCTGTACCCTTTATCAAATGTCGCTGAAAGGTGGCAGCAAGAAGTTAATGCAATTCAGGCTTGGCTTCAACCGAGATTGAAAAAGATAAAAACAAACTACACCGGTGAAGAAGCTCATCAAAGGACGCTTGCTCTTTACCAAGAAAAAGGGATTAGCCCAATGTTCACGGTCAAGAGTTTGGCTGGTTTATTGATTCAGATCCCAATTTTTATTGCCGTTTTTGACATGTTAGGTGAAAGTATCATGCTCAAAGGGCAAGGTTTTTTATGGATTAATGATTTATCCAGACCAGACCAATGGATGAATCTACCATTTGTCATCCCTTACTTTGGTGGGACATTTAATTTATTGCCGTTATTAATGACCTTGATTACAGCCTTAAGCGCCCTCAATTTTCAGGACAAACATTTACAAGGTGATTTGTTGAAACAGCAACAAATAAAATTGTATTTAATGGCTTTGGCATTTTTTATTCTGTTCTACACTTTCCCAGCAGGTATGGTCTTGTACTGGACTGCTTCTAACAGTTTGCAATTGATCAAAGCTCTTGTAGTCAAACACAAAACCTAAAAAAGAAGGCCCAGCAAGCTGGGCCTTTTTGATGGATAAGGGTAATTCTTACATAAAGAAACCGTGACCAGCGCCAACCATGCTCATGAGCATTGGGATGGACAGCATGGTATTGGTTCTGGATGCAAGAAATGCAATTCTAGCACCTCTAGCTTTTTCTTCAGCTGTTGCTTCCACTATCCCGAGTACTTTTTTCTGATTTGGCCAGATAAGAATCCAGACATTGAACAACATAATGGTTCCCAGCCAAGCACCAATACCTATGGTAGTTGCATAGGGATTTCCTGTTCGCAGTCCAAGTTCAAAAGCGTCTCCAAGGGTTCCATTTAGAAATAGGAATAATGCGCCGGACAACCAAGTTACCAAGGCCGCCCAACGGAACCAGAGGAGTGCCCTTGGGGCAACATATTTTGTGATTGCTGCAGGACCTGGGCCTTCAGCATCTGCATTAGCTTCCCCTATAGAAGGGGCCTGGACAAAATTGAAATAATAGAGCAAGCCTATCCATGTAACACCGGCAGCAACGTGAAGCCAAATGACCAGTGAATTGGCGGCACTTGCTCCTGTCAAACTTGTCCCGACTGCAATGACTACCGAAATGACGAGACCGGTAACGATTGTTCCTGAAATTTTATCTAGTGGATTCATAATTGTTTACCCTTTTTTTAAAATTGATAATTTAAAGATCTTTTCCCTTTCCTACATAGCAACTCTAAGAGTATAACAATTTTTTATTCCTTTTTGATAGAAGGCGTAAGTCAGAAACCAATGAAAATAATGGACACTTTCTCTGTCATAAAATTTATAATAGATATTCATCAAGAACAGTAGGTGTTACTCATGGAGATTAATTTACGGATCGAAGAACAGTTAAAAGATTTTCCATTATTGCTTTATATGAAAGGCACCCCAGATTTTCCCCAGTGTGGTTTTTCTGCAAAAGTTTGCGGAATTTTAAAGGCTTCAGGAAGACGATTTGCATTTGTCAATATACTCGAAGAACCAGAGTTGAGAGATGGCTTAAAAAGTTATTCCAACTGGC
>DTSX01000121.1 GCA_012965065.1 Gammaproteobacteria bacterium | reverse complement strand
TTGATGCTCTATTTTGGATCGGTTTTCTGGTAATCATTTTTAATATTTGGGACCCGACGGGGACCATTTTGGGAACTTTGTCTTCCTACGCAAGGGATGGGATTCCCATAGGTGGGATACGCATCGTACCGACAAATATTGTTGGAGGGATCATAGCTTTCACAGTTCTATTGGCCTTTACCGGGTGGATCAAAAGATGGATTGATAAACGGTGGCTCAGACAGATTATTTCTAGCGATAGAGGGGCCAGAGATGCTTTGGTAACAATTGTGGGTTACACGGGGTTTACGATCTCTTTACTGATCGGTTTATCGATAGCAGGTATTAACATAACCGGTTTAGCTGTAGTCGCTGGTGCACTCTCTGTGGGAATTGGATTCGGACTGCAATCGATAGCAAATAATTTTGTTTCAGGAATCATCCTTTTATTTGAACGACCGATCAAAGCTGGAGATTTTGTAACCGTTGGTGATGTCGAGGGCTTTGTTAAAAAAATAAGCATACGTGCCACTGAAATTGAAACATTGGACAATCAAGATATGTTGGTTCCAAATTCTGAATTGATTTCTGGGCGTGTAACCAACTGGGTACTGCATAATCCCTATGGAAGACTCAGAATTAGAGTTGGTGTTGCCTATGGCAGTGACATTAATAAAGTAAAGGATATCCTGGAAGCCGTAAGTCACGAAAATAAGAGTGTTATAACCGATGGCAGAGTCTCACCTCCAAAAGCATTGTTCATGGGTTTTGGTGAAAGTGCCCTTGAATTTGAGCTAAGGGTTCGAATTTTTGATATCAAAAAACGATACGATGTTGTCAGTGAACTCAATTTTAAGATCGATGAAGAATTTCAAAAAAACCGCATCATTATCCCTTTTCCCCAAAGAGATATACACATAAAGGATTGGTCGCCAGAGTCGAAAGAAAAGTCTAAGTAATATTACCCTATCACTTGCTGATTCCCTACATAGGGCCAAAGTACTTCAGGTATGGTAATTGTTCCATCTTTTTGCTGATAGTTTTCAAGAATAGCAACCAAAGTCCTACCAACTGCCAGTCCTGATCCATTGAGTGTGTGGACAAACTCGTTTTGACCTGTTTGCTCATTTTTCCACCTTGCCTTCATTCTTCTCGCCTGAAATGCTTCACAATTACTGCAAGAAGATATTTCTCTGTATCGATCCTGGGATGGCAACCAGACCTCAATATCGTAGGTTTTTGCAGCTGCAAAACTGCTGTCCCCGGAGCAAAGCAACACTACTCGATATGGAAGGCCCAACTTAATCAAAATAGATTCTGCATTCTGTGTTAATTCTTCTAAAGCGTCGTAGGACTCTTCGGGTTTAACAATGTGAACCAATTCGACTTTTTCAAACTGGTGTTGCCGTATCATGCCTCGGGTATCCTTACCATAAGAGCCAGCTTCAGAACGATAACAGGGTGTGTGAGCAATAAATTTTTTTGGCAGTTCGTCGGATTGTAAAATCGTATCTCGAACAAGATTTGTCAATGGAACCTCAGCGGTAGGGATTAAATAAAAATCATCGTCGCTATCTATCTTAAAAAGATCATCTGCAAACTTGGGCAAATTCCCTGTCCCTTCAAGAGATCTGCTTTTTACAAGACTTGGGACATAATACTCGGTGTAATGATTTTCTTGCGTGTGGACATCCAGCATGAATTGAATCAAGGCCCGGTGAAGCCTAGCAAAATCATCTTTAAAAACAGCAAAACGTGACCCAGATATTTTTGCCGCCGTTTCAAAATCAAACAAACCTAGATCTTGCCCCAGTTTTACATGATCCTCGACTTTAAAATCGAATACCCTAGGTTCACCCCAAACACGTATTTCTTGATTCATTGATTCATCGGTTCCGTCCGGCACTGAATCGTGAAGTAAATTGGGAAAATCCAAATAAAATGCATTGAGTTGAGAAGACAGTTTGTTTAATTTTTTTTCGTAATTTTTTAAATCTTGATTTAGTTCACGCATTCTAGATTTTGACTCTGATAATGCTGCAGCCTCAGATTTTGCTAAACCAATCTCTCTAGAGGCCCTGTTTTTTTCACTGCGTAAATTGTCTAGTTGAGATTGCAGTTTCCTTCTCTGAGAATCAAGTTCAATAACTTCATCGAGATTAAACTTCATGCCGCGACGAGCCAAATTTTTAGCAACGTAATTCCTGTCGTCTCTTATTCTTTTTGGATCTAGCATATATACATTGAAAGTCTATAAAATTATCTAAAAATTAGACAGAACTATCAAAAAATTTGTCTGTTAGAACCGGAACTATAAAAAAACTAAGTACCACGCCGATTCCGTCAGCTATCCAGTCAAGCCATTCAAATGTACGGTCAGGTAAAAAGTTCATCTGAATGTATTCAAGTACCAAACCAAATAAAATCAAAGAAACACCAACTAACAGCTGATGGGGCTTAGGAGTGACATACATAAACCACATCATGGTAAGAAAAAACATTAAAACATGGGCCAACTTGTCAACTTGATTCAGGTTTATCAGATCCATTGAAGGTACCTGCATGAAATGCAAGTATGTTAAAAGCACTACAACTGAAAAAGATCCGATTATTTGAAAATAGAAATTAGTTTTATCACTCATGAAATTCATGATGTTTGATCAAAAACATCGGTTCCCTTGGGTACGGGGATTTCAAAAGACGAGTCAGACAATGGGGCATTTAGAATGACATCATCGAAAACAATAGCTATAGATTGGCCACTAGCATCCCATAGTTTTATTTCAGTTAACAACATTTCAACAACAGTAATTTTCATTTTTGTAAAGAGATTATTGCTCTCTTTCTGAACCAGAAAAACCGAATAGATATTGTTGTTGGATGTTTCTGAACTAATCTGGTAGTAGCTCATCAGGCTGTCATTTTTAAGTAAAATATTGGCGAGTGATGATTGGTATCGATCTGAAAATGGAACTATGACTACCTGATTTAAATTGGCGTCGTAAGTTGAAATTTTTTGGTTACGGACAATGATTCTCTTGAGACTGGGGACTGTAAATTGCCACATTATATTACCTGGCTTTTTAAGAAGAAAAGAACCTTCAGTGTAATCAATGACATCGTTTGCAGGACTGTAAATGGATTGCTTGAAACTCGCTTGAAGTGAATGAATTTCATTCAAATATTCATTGATATTTAACGAAGGCCCTTCAGTGGAATAACTAAGATTAAAAGCCAGTAAACTAATAAGGATTGCCACAATGCAGCCACACTCCTTTAGTTTTAGCATTTTGGCTTAAGCTTCAGGTGGTGGTGGTGCTAAAACTTCCCTTTTACCATTTGATTCAAGGGGGCCGACGATACCCACGTCCTCCATGTGCTCCACAAGTCTTGCAGCTCTGTTATAACCTATTCTAAGTCTTCTTTGAACGGATGAAATGGATGCATTTCTGGATTCAGTAACCAATTTAACAGCTTCATCGTACAAAGGATCTGATTCGCTATCTTCTGAGCCACCGGTCACTCCTTTGGGATCAACCCACGGGAAGCCATCAATTTCTCCGGATGTAACCTCGTCTATAAAAATTGGCTCCGAAGTGGATTGTAAATATTCTGAAACCCGTCGGACTTCTTCATCTGAAACGAAAGCTCCATGGATCCTTGTTGGGGTGGAGGTCCCTGGTGGAATAAACAACATATCGCCATTACCGAGTAAGCTTTCCGCACCCATTTGATCCAAGATGGTTCTAGAGTCTACCTTGGCCGAACACTGATAAGCAATTCTACACGGTATATTGGCTTTGATCAGTCCAGTAATAACATCGACAGAGGGTCGCTGGGTTGCAATAATCATGTAAATTCCTGATGCTCTTGCTTTGGCGGCTAATCTTGTGATGAGGTGCTCTACCTTCTTACCAACTGTCAACATCATGTCTGCCAATTCATCAATGATGACAACAATCTTTGGCAAGGGTTCCAAATCAGGGGCGACTGGATTCTCTCCAGATTGTATCTTTGTTTCAAGATCAAACAACGGATCTGTGACAGGGCTACCTGCCTCAATTGATTCACTGATCTTTTTATTTAGACCGTTTAAATTTCTGACCTTAAAACTTGCCATCAACCTATACCGTCTGTCCATCTCCATCACACACCAGCGGAGAGCATTAGCAGCTGCCCTCATATCTGTGACCACAGGACAAAGCAAATGTGGAATGCCTGCATAGACAGATAATTCCAGCATTTTCGGATCGATCATAATTAATCTTATTTCTTTAGGTGTTGATTTATAGAGGAGACTTAAAACCATTGCATTAATCCCCACTGATTTACCTGAACCAGTAGTTCCTGCTATTAACAGGTGGGGCATTTCTGCTAGATCTGTACATACAGGATTGCCAGCAATATCTTTGCCAAGTGCAATAGAAAGAGGTGATTTCATATCTGCGAACATTTTTGACCTCAAAATCTCACCCAACACAACTAATTCTCTTTTCTCATTAGGAATCTCAATTCCTATGACAGATTTCCCCTCAATAACCTCAACAATCCTGACACTTGAAACCGATAGTGATCGAGCAAGATCCTTAGATAAATTGCTGATTTGACTAACTTTAACTCCAGGTGCAGGGTTGATTTCAAACCTGGTGACAATGGGCCCGGGTAAGACTTCCACAACATTTGCAATAATTCCAAAATCTTTCAATTTAAGTTCCAGAAGCCTTGACATTGCTTCTATAGATTCTTTGGAATTTCCGATTTTTTCATCAGAAGCTTTGTCCAATAAATTCAGATCAGGTAGTTCATCATTGGTTCTTGATTGGAAAAGTTTTGTCTGTTTTTCTTTGATTGATTTTTTTCCTTCTTTAATTTCCTTAACTCTTTTGTCAGGTTCAGGATCAATCTTAGAAATTTTTTTAGGTGGTTCCTTTTCGGTTTCTTCTAAATGTTCTTTCTTTTTGATTGTATTTTTCTCTCCAAAAGAACTGATCAACTGCCTTAATGGAGTCAACGCTCTGATAGAAAGTTGGCCAAAAGTAGTAACGAAATTGATAACGGCCTGACCCGTCAAACGAATCAGCTTAACCCATGAAAACCCAATAAAAATTGGCATAAAAATAATCCAGATAGCTGCTGAAAGGAGTGTTGTGCCAACCTCACCTAACCCTTGAGATAACAACTGATTAATTTCCAAACCAATTATTCCACCCGCACCTGAATCTT
>DTSX01000120.1 GCA_012965065.1 Gammaproteobacteria bacterium | reverse complement strand
ACTGGCATTAAAATCTAATTGAAGAATTAGAATCTGTTGGCTATAAAATCTTTTAACCTGTAATAAACCATTCCCATTGCCATAGCTGGACTTGCAAACCATTTTCCGCCTGGAAGTTGAATGTGCTTCACTTGTGACAGGAGATCCAGCATGTCCCATTCTTTTGATATTGCTGAGGCAACAATTTCAGCTGCCATATGTGTTGGAGCAACACCATGCCCAGAATAGCCTTGGGAGTAGAAAACGTTGTCAGATAGTTTGCCCAACTGAGGAATTCTATTGATACTCACTGCTACATTGCCTCCCCATCCATAGTCAATTTTTACTTTATCCAAATCAGGAAAGACCTTAAGCATTCTTTTTCTGAGATTTCCTTTGATGTTCTTAGGCTCTTGACCAGAATAATTCCATCTGCCCCCAAAAAGAAGTCTCTTATCAGGTGACAGGCGATAATAATCCAATATGGTATTTAAATCACAAACAGCCATATCTTTAGGAAGAATTTCATTGGCTACTTCATCGGGCAATGATTCAGTAGCAATGATGCAGCTGTTAGCTGGCATAATCATTCTTCTTAAAGATTTATGTAATGTTCCAATGTAAGCGTTTCCAGCCACAACAAGATACTTTGATTTGACTTTACCTTTGTTGGTCTTGGTGATAACAGTCTTCCCAAAATCTATGGCAATGGCTCTTGATTGCTCAAAAATTCTTACGCCTAAATTTGTTGCAACCTTAGCCTCTCCAAGACACAGATTCAGAGGATGCAGGTGCCCACTGCCAGAATCAATAAGACCACCAATATATCTTGCAGACCCTACACAGTTCCTAATTTCACTTTCATCAACCAGAGTTAGCTGGTGTTGATATCCTCTTTTTTCCCAATTTTCTTTTCGTTCAACAAGTTCTTGCATTTGTACTTTATTCAATGCAACTTCAATAAATCCAGATTTTAAATCGCATTCGATTTGGTGCTCCTGAATTCTTTCTCTCACCAAATCAGCTGATTTTGCTCCCAGTTCCCAAACAGATTGGACAGCTTCATCGTCCATTATTTTTGAAAGTTTGGGACTGAAGGTAAACCCTGAAATCAATTGACCGCCATTTCTTCCACTCGCACCCCAACCAACTTTTGCAGTCTCAAGGATAACCACATCAAAGCCTTTTTTAGCGAGATTGATGGCGGTATTTATGCCTGTAAATCCTGCACCGATGATACAGACATCGGATTCGATTTTCTCGATCAAGGCTGGAAACTCGATGGGCTCGTTTATTGTTGCTGCATAGTAGGAATTGGTATGCTTTAGGTGTTCGTTCTGTGGAATACTCATGCAATAAATCGATAAAAAATGATACCCCTTTGATTTGATAAAACAGTATGATGAAGTATAAAGTAATTTAAGAATCATTAGAACGACCATGGCCGTAAAAAGAAGATCAAAAAGAAAAAGAGCGATAAGTGAAAACGAGGTTGTCATACCCGTTGTCACCAAGGGAATGGTTGGAGGAAAATACAAACCCCTCAGCGATCACGAAATAGAACAGATACACCAAACAACATTAGACGTCCTAGAAAATATAGGTATGACCAACCCTTTACCCCAGTTCAAGGAAGTGGCGCTGGAACATGGGTGTAATTTTACCGATCAAGGACGCTTGTGTTTTCCGAGATCCTTGGTTGAAGACGTGATTGCACGTGCTGGACGGGATTTCGTTATGTATGGTCGTGACCCAAAACACGATGTTGAAATGTCTGACAAAAAAGTTCACCTTTACGGTGGTGGTGAAGCTGTTACCATTTTAGATCTGGGAGCAACAACCTATCGTCCCTCAACCATTAATGATGTTTATGATATTGCCCGGGTGGTTGACTATCTGGACAACATCCATAGTTATTCAAGACTTGTTGTTGCTACGGAGTTTACAGACCTGCTGAAAACTGATATCAATACCGCCTATGCCAGTGTTGTTGGCACTACAAAACATACTGCACTTACTTTCGCCAGTGGTAAACATGTGAAACCGACCATAGAAATGCTGGAGATGATTGCAGGCGGTGAAGGCAAGTTTTTAGAAAGGCCTTTTTGCCATGGTGGTGGTTGCACGGTGGTCTCACCATTGCGTTATGGGACTGATAATTGCGAAGTTGCCATTGCTTCCATCGAGATGAATGCTCCGGTTTGGGTAGTGATTGCACCGCAGTCAGGTGCCACTGCTCCTGCAGCATTGGCTGGTTCCTTGGTCCAAGTTTTTGCAGAAACACTGGCAAGTCTGTTGCTCATTGATCTGATTAAACCAGGCCATCCTGTGGTATTTGGTCCTTGGCCTTTTGTCACAGATCTTAGGACTGGTTCTTTTTCCGGTGGCAGCGGTGAAGAAGCGCTGATGATGGCTGCATCGGCACAAATCAGCAATCATTATGATCTTGCCAGTTCCGTTGGTGCTGGAATGACCGATTCTAAGCTCCCTGATGCTCAAGCAGGCTATGAAAAAGGCATAACCATTGCGATGGCAGCCTTGGCAGGGTGCAACAATGTTTCTGAGTCATCCGGGATGATGGCAAGCCTGATGGGATGCTCCTATGAATCTTTGGTCATAGACAATGATATGTTGGGAATGATCATGCGAGTGGTCAGGGGTATCGAAGTGAATGAGGAAACACTTTCCTACCGAGCAATCAAAGACACAGTTGAAGGCGAAGGACATTTTTTAAGAGACCCGCAAACTCTATCTCTGATGAAAACCGAATACCTCTACCCAAGTCTTGCAGACCGAAGCACACAAGAAGAATGGCAAAATGAAGGTTCACCGGATATCAGGCAACGCGCTGAGAAAAAAGCAAGAGAAATACTTAATTCCCATTACCCCGTTTATATTGATGAGAAAATTGACAAAAAAGTCAGAGATAATTTCCCCATTGAAATACCTTTGGACGTGATCAAGCCTACAAAAGATCGTTTTTAGTCTTTATGACAAGAAAAAACAGAAGGGCTGGGGGCAGTAAAGCACGTCGAGCGATCCGGAAAAAATCAGAAATTAACAACGTTGTTACCCCTGGTCTGGAAGGTGGTAAGTACCATCCCTTGAGCACTGAAGAAATAGAAAAAATACACCGCACTGCACTTAACGTGCTGGCAACCATTGGAATAGGAGACCCTATTCCAGAAATTTTAGACCACACTTTGCCTAAAGGTTGCGTCCTAGGTTCTGACAATCGTCTCAAATTTCCAGAATCATTGGTCGAAGATCTTCTAGATATAGCTCCAAAAGAACACATCATTTATGGTGTAGATCCGAAATACGACTATTCAGTCACCGGTAAAAAAATGTATTTGAGTACTTCCGGTGAACCCATTTCAATTTTTGATTACAAGACCAATAGCTATCGACCGACAAAGGTTGTTGATATTTATGACGCCGCACGGCTGTGTGACCAACTGGAACACATACATCATTATGGACAACCCTTTGCGGTAACGGAATACAGTCAACAGAGATATGTCCATGATATTAATGCTGCCTATGCAGCAATTGCCGGTACGCAAAAAAATATTGCTTTAGCAGTAGACAATGTTGAGCATGTAGATCCTTTGATCAATCTTTTTGATACTTTTTTAGGTGGTGAAGGGAAATTCATGGAGCGTCCTTTTGTTGAAATAGGAGGCTGCCCAATTGTTGCCCCACTCCGCTTTGGTAAAGATAACGCCGAGGTTATGGTGAGAATGGCAGAACTTGGTCTCACGATAGGAGTCTGCACTGCTCCTCAGGCAGGTACGACAGCCCCTGCATCCTTGGCCGGCACTCTGGTCCAAGCCTTTGCTGAAACTCTGGCTTGCCTTTGTGTGGTAAATCTCATCAATCCTGGATCTTACTGCGATTTTGAAATGTGGCCATTTGTCTCTGATCTAAGAACGGGGGCTTTTACCGGTGGCAGTGGTGAACAGGCTTTGATCATGGCTGCTACGGCACAGATGTGCAATCACTATGGCTTGGTTTCGAGCATAGCTTGCGGGATGACAGATGCAAAAACCATGGATGCACAGGCAGGCTATGAAAAAGCCATTACTACCACAGCAGCGATGCTTGCGGGCGGTAATTTCGTCTCTGCATATCCGGGTGCTCTAGGCAGCCTAATGGGATGGTCTTTTGAGGCTGCAATTATCGACAACGATATGTTTGGCAATATCCAAAGACTTGTTAGAGGGATTGAGGTTAATGATCAAACTCTTTCCTATGATGTGATAAAAGATGTGATTTACGGTGATGGGCATTATTTGAAGCATGAACAAACCATTGCATTGATGGAAACTGAATTTTTATACCCGAATCTTGCCAATCGAAAAACTACCCAAGAATGGGAAGCCGAAGGGAAAGAGACCATCTTTGATGTGGCTCACCAACGATTACAGGAAATGATGCGAGATTATTACCCTCAATACATTCCTGCAAAAACAGATGCAAAGATCAGGGAAAATTTTCCCATAAAAATTACCGAACAAGACATGAAAAAAAACGATCGGTGGTAAATTTTACTGTTTTTTCTTTTTCAATAGTCCTTTAAGTATTTTGAAGCAAAGGCTTGCGATTATAACAATTGCAGATTACTATTAACGCTTGAAAAAGCGCGGATTTGAGTCAGCTTGCAAGCGCATTATAAATATAGCTAAACAGACCTTTAAGCCCGTCTAGCAAAAGCTTTCGGGTTTTTTTTCATCCTAAAACTGATGTCAAAAAACCATTAGGTTAATTTCTTAACTAGAGGAATGGTGTTTCAAAAGTGGATACAGATAGATTACTGAAAGCTCTGAGCGAAGGAATTGTGAACATAGAATTTACCAGTCTGAATTCCGGTGATCTTAGGACTATTCCCTGTACTCTAAGTCAAGAACGCCTCAAAAACCATTTTTACATGAGACAACATGCAAGTAGTGACAATGTTCTTGTGTTTAGATTGGATACAAGAGCCTGGGAAGATATTAGAATCGATACGATCCAAAAATGGTATCCAGAAGACTTAAATAAAGAGTGCTCTAAAAAAACAGCATGATTAGAAGCATCTCATTCGAATTTTTCCCTCCGAAGACACCGAAGCTTGAAGCTAAACTTTGGCAATCGATAGAGCGACTTGCACCAATAGGACCTAAATTTGTATCAGTTACATACGGTGCGGGTGGATCAACAAGGACTGCCACCCATAAAATTGTGAAAACCATTATTAGTGACACAGACCTTAATGCTGCAGCACATCT
>DTSX01000119.1:1981-5440 GCA_012965065.1 Gammaproteobacteria bacterium | reverse complement strand
CTGAGTAGAGGATTGTCGGCAATCATTATGGGTTCAATCATATGGGCCCTAGGTTTACTGACCGTACTATCAGATAATGGATTATCAGACTTTACTTTTTGGAAAGGCACACTATTCGAAAATATTGATCACCTTGCTACCAACATACTGTTGCCCACAAGTGGGCTTTTGTTCACAGTTTTTGCGGGCTGGTTTATGTCAAAAAAGTCTTCTTCTGATGAGCTTGATATTAACCGTAAATTTCAGTATAAATTATGGAGATTTCTGGCAAGATACGTCGCTCCAATTGGAGTCCTTATAATTTTCTTAAATGCCATAGGGTTGTTTTAAACACTTGGCTATTATTGAACGAATAATTGAAGTAGAAGCTGCTGCCGAAAAGTTATATGAAGTTGTTTCTGATATTGAAAATTATCCTTCTTTTTTGACTTGGTGCGATTCTTCAGAAATTCTTTCTATAGAAGACCATCTAGTTACTGCCTCATTGAGTATAAATCTCTTGGGATTTAAATCCTCAATTACCACTCTTAACCGGTTATACAGACCGGAAAAAATTGAAATGAGTCTCCAAGAAGGTCCTTTTAAGAGTTTTAAAGGTACTTGGTTTTTTGAAGTGGTTTCGTTAGAAAAAACCAGAGTCAGCTACACTATGGAATACCAGATTTCTAATCCCATAACTGACCTCTTGGTAAAGAAAAAGCTAGATTCTTTTATTGATCAGTTTGTTGGTGAGTTTGTTAAAAAATTCAAAGAGTAAAGACTAGTTAGGATTGGTTAGCACATCTTTTTCAATTTTGATTACTCTATTTCCTTCGAAGTATACAATCAACCAGTATCTTTGAGTGTCAGCTTTATTGCCAGGTTGGTAGTAATAAATATAGTCCCAGCGGTTTTCTTCAAATGGTGTACCCACCAATGGTCCACCTAGAAGGTATTTAATTTGGCTCTTCGTCATTCCAACTTCAACGCGGTCTAGGGTTTCCAATTTCAATAGATTTCCTTGTTGAATGTCCATTCTGTATACGCAGGCAGAGATGAACAAATGCAAAAGAATAACTAGAGTGATTTTTACCTTCATTGTGTACTTTTTTAGTTAAAATTAATGTGTAGAGGTTCTTTTGTCTTGACCCCAATAAAGCTTGGTTCTTAAAGTGTTAAAATAATCATAATCTTTTGGGTGTATCAGTTTTATAAATTGTGAGGAAACCTTAATCGTTAATGTATCCTCAGGATTTAATTCGGAAAAAGTGTCACCATCCAAATCTATTTCTGCTGTTTCACCTTTCCCTAGCTCAGCAGAAACATTAACTTCTGAGTGAGCAGGAACTACCAATGGCCTATCATTTAATGAATGAGGGCAAATGGGCACTAAGATTAGTGCCTCGATATCCGGTTTTAGGATTGGACCACCACAACTCAGGGCATATGCTGTTGAACCCGTTGGAGAGGCAACAATAAATCCATCGCCTTCGTGTGTGTTAATGTACTTTTGATCAATCAATATTTTAATTCGTATCATTCTTCCCGTTTCTTTTCTCTTAATGGCCACATCATTCAGCCCATAACCAATAATAGGGTCCTGTAGATGTTTGTTTACAGTGGCTTTAATCAATAGCCTATTTTCCTCTGCATATTGACCATTAATGATATTTTTAATTACTTCTGCAGCTTGATCAGGATTAATATCAGTCAAAAAACCCAGTCTGCCTTTATTGATCCCAGTAATTGGAATATTCAATTTATGAGCTAATTTTGCAGACTGCAGCATGGTTCCATCTCCACCAATAGAAATAATAAGGTCGTTGTTTAAAATTTCATCGGCTTCTAGGCGATTAATTTTATGTGATAATGGTGAGGAGAGGGCATTCACATCTGAATTAATTGCATATAGATCAATGTTTGTGTGCATATCTTGCAAGTCACCAAGAATAATATCCAAACTCTCCATGGAGTTGAGATCTATGGGATTTACAGTAAATAAAATTTTTTTAAAGCCCGTCTTCAATATTTAACTCTTGACTAGTTATTGCTAATTGGAAATGATAACAAATTATAATTCTTCGCAATCAAATCAACATTAATATTTTTTGTAATTTTATTGAAATACAGCTCCGTGAACATAATTGACAAAGCCGATGTTAACATGCCATCACACAGAGCAAGGCGAATTTTATCAGCAATAGTTGATAAATACATCCAAGAAGGAATTCCTATTGGGTCCAAAAGCTTGTCTTTGGCAGATAATATTGGTTTAAGCCCGGCATCAATAAGGAATGTGATGTCAGACCTTGAAGAACTCGGATTCATTGCCTCACCCTATACTTCTTCTGGAAGAGTGCCAACTTCTAAAGGCTATCGTTTTTTTATAGACAGTCTCTTAATACTTCAGCCGGTTGAGGCGACTGAACTTGAGAGGATTAAAAGAAGAGTTAATCCCCATGAAAGCAACAGTCGGGAATTAGCTATCAGTGTTTCTAATACTCTATCAGCAATAACAAAACTTGCTGGTATTGTCACAATTCCTAAACAACAAGTAACACGATTAAAAGAAATAGATTTTATTAAATTGTCCGAGAAACGAATTTTGGCAATCATCGTTATGAATGAAACAGAAGTAGAGAACCGTATTTTGCAGATGAAGAGAGATTACTCAAAAGATGAGCTCAAACAAGCATCCAATTATCTAAATACGCATTATGAAGGTAGGAGTCTTAGCTATATTAAAAAACATTTAATCAATGAACTGATGCAAACCAAAGAATCAGTAAATTCTTCAATGTCTGATCTTATTGATATAGCTGATCAGGTTTTGGATTTTACTGAATCAGACGAATACATAGTTGCAGGGCAAAGGCGTTTAATGGATTTTCACGAGCTCTCAGATATAAAGAAATTAAGACAGCTCTTTGATGCTTTTAAAGAAAAACAACAGCTATTGGAGTTATTGGACAAAAGCATGTCAACCGATGGGATCCAAATATTCATAGGTGAAGAATCAGGGTATCAAATGTTTGATAATTGCACTTTAATCACATCTCCATATACAACTGAAGACGGTGCAATTGGAGTTTTAGGGGTCATTGGGCCGACTCGAATTGCTTATCAAAAAGTTATACCAATCGTTGAAATCATTGCAAAACTTCTTGGCAAATCATTGAAATAATAGAAATAGACCCTACATATCTCCTGTATGTTCAAGATAGTGGATAAGGATAAAATGAAAAACAGAAGTAATAAGGATGATGCCGATCAATCGGTGGATCATCAGGATGTTGAAAAACAACAAACACCTGAAGACCAATCAGAACTGAGTCTCGACGAGCAACTAGCTAAATCACAAGAGGAAGCATCAAAAAATTGGGATAAAGTCCTGCGACTTCAAGCTGAAATCGAGAACCTCAGAAAAAGAACATTAAGGGATGTTGAAAATGCGAGCAGAGGCTCTATAGAAAGAGTCAT
>DTSX01000119.1:0-1881 GCA_012965065.1 Gammaproteobacteria bacterium | reverse complement strand
GTAAAAAATGTCAAGAGTTATAGGAATAGATTTAGGTACAACCAATTCCTGTGTTGCCGTTATGGATGGCGGTAAGGCCAAGGTTATTGAGAATACTGAAGGGGACAGAACCACGCCTTCTGTTGTTGCGTATTCAAAAAACGAAGACAGAACATTAGTAGGCCAATCAGCAAAAAGACAGGCGGTTAGCAATCCAGAAAATACGCTCTTTGCAATCAAACGATTAATTGGTCGAAAATACAACGACTCAGTAGTGAAAAAAGACTTAGATAAAGTTCCTTTTAAAATTATTGAAGCTAAAAATGGCGATGCCTGGGTTGTTGCCAATGAAAAGGAAACAGCCCCACCAGCAATATCAGCTGAAGTGTTGAGGAAAATGAAAGAGACAGCAGAATCTTATTTGGGTGAAACAATAAAAGAAGCCGTTATAACTGTGCCTGCATATTTTAATGATTCACAACGACAAGCGACGAAGGATGCTGGGAAAATTGCAGGCTTGGATGTGAAAAGAATCATCAACGAACCAACCGCTGCAGCTTTGGCCTATGGCCTAGATAAAAAAAGAGGCGATCGAAAAATTGCGGTTTATGATCTTGGCGGTGGAACATTTGATGTATCTCTCATTGAAATTGCAGATGTTGATGGTGAAAATCAATTCGAGGTTTTAGCTACAAACGGAGACACTTTCCTTGGTGGTGAAGATTTTGACAACAGGATCATTGACCACCTGATGGATGAATTTAAAAAACAAACTGGGATGGATGTATCTAATGATCCCCAAGCGATCCAGCGTCTTAAAGAAGCCGCAGAAAAAGCTAAAATTGAGTTGTCAAACCAAGCACAAACAGATGTAAATCTTCCATATCTAACAGCTGATGCATCTGGCCCTAAGCATCTAAATACCACGCTTACGCGTGCAAAATTAGAATCTCTTGTTGAAGACCTGATTGTTCAAACAATAGAACCATGCAAAATCGCATTAAAAGATGCAGGTCTTAGTATCAGTGATATCGATGATGTCATTCTGGTTGGTGGACAAACAAGAATGCCAAAAGTTCAGGATGAAGTTAAATCATTTTTTGCAGTTGAACCAAGAAAGGATGTCAATCCTGACGAAGCGGTTGCTATTGGTGCAGCTATTCAAGGCGGTGTTTTGTCAGGCGATGTTAAGGATGTATTACTTCTGGATGTAACACCGTTGTCTTTGGGCATCGAAACTTTGGGGAGTGTCATGACAAGTCTGATTGAAAAGAACACCACCATTCCAACAAAAGCGGAACAAATATTCTCAACAGCAGAAGACAACCAGACGGCGGTTACCATTCATGTGTTACAAGGAGAAAGAGAGAGATCACAGGACAATAAGTCCCTGGGAAGATTTGATCTTACAGATATTCCTGCAAAACCTAGAGGATTGCCTCAAATTGAGGTTGCATTTGATATTGATGCCAATGGGATATTGAATGTTTCAGCAAAAGATAAAGAAACCGGAAAAGAACAAAAAATCGTTATTCAGGCCTCCAGTGGATTAGCAGACGAAGAAATAGAGAAAATGATTTCTGAAGCAGAAGCAAACGCAGAGGAAGATAAAAAATTTAGAGAATTGGTTGATATAAAAAATCAAGGAGATCAACTGGTCCATGCTACTGAGAAATCACTTGAAGAACTGGGCGAGAAAATTGAACCTGATGAAAGGGCAAAAGTGGAATCAGCGGTTAGTGACCTA
Organism: Gammaproteobacteria bacterium; assembly: GCA_012965065.1. Lineage (GTDB taxonomy): Bacteria > Pseudomonadota > Gammaproteobacteria > Steroidobacterales > UBA11654 > DTSX01. The sequence continues at coordinate 155 of DTSX01000119.1, read as the reverse complement.
AAGGAAGCTTTGAAAGGAGACAACAAAGGAACAATAGAAACTAAACTAAAATCCTTAGGCGAAGCGTCAGTTGGCATTGCCCAAAAGGTTTTTGAAGAAGCTCAAAAGAAAGCCAAGGAATCTCAAGGAAACGGCAGTTCTTCAGAAAGTGACAG
>DTSX01000118.1 GCA_012965065.1 Gammaproteobacteria bacterium | reverse complement strand
TAGGAGAGGTGGCAGAGCGGTCGAATGCGGCGGTCTTGAAAACCGTTGACGGGTAATCCTCGTCCGGGGGTTCGAATCCCTCCCTCTCCGCCATTAATTAGGTTAGTTATTATGTTTACTATGCGTGTTTATCCAGCAATAAGCTTAATTCTATTGTTCGCTTGCAGTTCATTACCCGCTGAACAGATATATATTTCTCCCGAAAAAAACATTCAAGAAAAACTTCAGGAAACATTGATACTTGCCCAACCTGGGGATGAGATTATTTTAGCCGCAGGGATTTACGAATTTACGGACGGCCTCTCACTTGATGTAGACAACATCAGACTTTCCGGCGCAGGCCATGAAAAAACAATACTAAACTTTAAAGGTCAAATAACTGGCGCCCAAGGACTCCTAATCACTTCTGACAATGTGGTACTTAAAGATTTTGCAATTGAGGACACCAAAGGGGATGGCATCAAGGTTAAGGGTGCTGATGGGATTTATTTTCTAAATATCAGAACCGAATGGACAGGAGGGCCCAAGGCAACCAATGGCGCTTACGGTATTTATCCCGTTGAATCCAAGAATGTTTTGATTGATGGATGCATTGCCATAGGAGCATCGGATGCAGGCATTTATGTTGGCCAATCAGAAAACATCATTGTCAGGAACAGTCGTGCTGAATACAACGTTGCTGGTATTGAGATAGAGAACTCCATCCATGCAGATGTCTACAACAATTTAGCTACCCACAACACCGGAGGAATTCTTATTTTTGATCTTCCTTATTTACCCAAGCAAGGAGGGCACACAATACGAGTTTTTGGCAATCAGTCGATACAAAATGACACGCCCAATTTTGCACCTGAAGGCAACATTGTAGGTGAAGTACCAATGGGTTCGGGTGTGATCGTTTTGGCAAGTGAGAACGTCGAAATTTTTAACAATGTAATCGGGGATAATGCGACAGTTAATCTGGCAGTTGTTGCAGGTGAGGATTCAGACGACCCGAATTACCGGAAATTCCCAAAAAGAATCCAAATTCATGACAATCAATTTGGGCCCGGTGGATACGAACCAGATCAACGTGGAAATTTAGGACCTATTCTGGTTGAGATTGCATCAACAAATGTTCCAGACATCATATGGGATGGAGTTATGCCATTTTGGCAGTACTTGTTTGGTCAACCGACTGATGAGAAATTGGTGATAGACAGTAATGGCGATGCAACCTTTCTCAATCTGGATGCGTTTTGGTATGTTGTCTTTCCTTATTTTCATCAACCGGAAACAGATATTGACACTTTTTCTGGCAATGTAAGGCCGTTACCTGCAGTCACATTAGCTTTTCCAAAGTAGAAAATGAGGGCTAAAAAGAGCATATTGTGGTTAGTAATCGCAGCATTATTTGTGTTCTCAAATACACAGGCAAATGTGAACGATGAGGCAATTCTTTCTGAAGATTTTCCAATCAAGCTCTCAACGTATGGGTTTTTTGATAACTTAGGGGAGCAAAGACCGAAATCTGAGGTACTTCCATACAGCTTGATCACCGTTTTGTTTTCTGATTATGCAGATAAAGATCGATTTGTGTATGTCCCGGTAGAGAAAACAGGAAACTATGTTGAGAACTCCGTTTTTCATTTCCCGGTGGGAACTGCTTTGATTAAAACTTTCTCTTACAGCAAAAGAATCAACGATTCAGATGTTGAAAAAGAATTAATTGAGACGCGATTATTACTCAGAAAACATGATCGTTGGGAAACCTTGGCCTATGTCTGGAATGAGGACCAAACCGAAGCCTATCTTAAAGTCGCCGGCAAGACTGTCAACACTAGGTTTACTGATACAGCAGGGAAAATTAGACCCGTTCGCTATCGGGTACCCAACAAGAATCAATGCAAAGAATGCCATGCCAGTGGCGATAGCATTGTTCCAATAGGGCCTAAGCCGAGAAATTTAAATATGGATTTTGATTACCCAAACCAAACCATGAACCAGTTGGTTAAATGGTCGCAGATGGGTATTATTGACAATTACCCCCAAACAGTGAAACCTGTTGCTGATTTTACTGACCCCTCAAAAGATATCGAAGCAAGAGCGAGGGCCTATCTGGCTATTAACTGCGGCCATTGTCATTCGCCAAAAGGATCTGCAAGTTCAACCGGTCTGTATTTAAACTACGGCGAGCAGAGACCCAAGCAATTGGGAATATTAAAACCTCCAGTTGCAGCAGGGCGTGGGAGTGGGGGTTTGAACTATTCTATCGTTCCAGGCAATCCGGACGCGTCTATTTTACTGTTTAGAATGATTTCAGACGATCCTGCCGTTATGATGCCAGAATCAGGTAGATCCTTGATTCACCAAGAAGCAGTAAGATTGATTCACGATTGGATTAAGACGATGGAGGATGAGGTAAGGTGAGCAGCGGAGAAAAAAAACCAAAGGTTAGGAAGCAAATACCACCTCATGCCATAACCAAAACTCATAAGAACAAGAAAAAGTACAGCAGAAAAGAAAAAAGAAAAAGCATGGCTGAACCGACATGATCAAACTCGAACATGCCAACATTTCGGCCACGGATGCCGAAGCAATGACCCGATTCATCACCTCCGCCTTTCCAGACTTCCACGTCCGCGGCGAAGGCTTAGATAGCTACGGGCGACCTTGGCGTCATGTCGGCAACGACGAGTTTTACATCGCGATTCAAACCGTACCGACCAAGCTTGAGCGTAAGCCCTATGGTAACGACACAGGACTGAATCATCTGGGCTGGGAGGTGGACGACGTTACCACATTGGAGGCGCGCATGCGTGCAGCTGGCTACGAGCCGAATCTGAAGGCAAACGAGCACCCCGCCCGGAAGCGCGTGTATTTCTATGACCCCGATGGCAACGATTGGGAGTTCGTCGAGTACACCACCAGTGATGTTCACGAGCGCAACGATTATTCTGACGCGCACAAGTGACGACTGTTAGAAATATCCATCCATTACACATCGTAATCGTCTTTTTGGTTCTGATGTTCATGGCTTCAGACTCTGTAAAATCCCAGTCCGAAGAAACACAAACCCAGCTGATACTGCTGGGAACCGGCACTCCCAATGCGGATCCGGAAAGGTCAGGCCCTTCACTAGCAATTGTGGTTGGCAGTAATTCCTACATTGTTGATTTTGGTCCTGGCGTGGTGCGGAGGGCATCCGCACTCTCAAAACAGTGGGGAGGTAAAATTGAAGCATTGAATGCCAATAACTTAAAGCTCGCTTTCCTGACACATCTTCATTCTGACCATACCGCAGGCTACGCTGACCTTATTCTTACACCGTGGGTTCTCGGGCGAAACATCCCGTTGGAGGTTTATGGCCCAAAAGGTTTAACTCAAATGACAGAAGACCTTCTTGAAGCCTATCGAAGCGATATCAGCTATCGCTTGGATGGATTGGAGCCCGCCAATGCCTTGGGGTGGCAAGTGAATACGCATGAAATTACTGAGGGTGTTGTTTTCCAGGACGATTTGATTGAAGTAACCGCTTTCAAAATAAACCACGGTTCTTGGGACAATGCGTTCGGCTATAGGTTTGTGACCCCAGATAAAACGATTGTAATATCCGGTGACACAAGGCCAAGTCAGAATTTGATCCGTTACAGCGAAGGAGCAGATATCCTTGTCCATGAGGTCTATTCACAAGCTGGTTTTGATAAGAAAACCGAGGTCTGGAAGAAGTACCATGCAACACACCATACTTCCACTTATGAATTAGGCGAGATTGCTAAAAAAACCAAACCTGATTTATTAATTTTGCATCATATACTTTTTTGGGGTGCTACCGAGGAAGAGTTATTGGATGAAATATCACAGATCTATGATGGACTAGTTTCCGTTGGATCGGATATGATGATTTATTAATAGCGAGTAATAAAGTGACAGAATTGCATCAAAATAAAACCGTCCTGATCACCGGTGCCTCCGCCGGGATAGGTAGGGCTTTCGCAGATGTTTGGGCCGAGGCCGGTTTTAATCTTGTCTTAACAGCACGAAGAGAGGCGAGGCTCTTGGAAATTGCAAACGAATTAAAAGCACATGATGGAATCGAAGTCTATACATTGCCAATGGACTTAACTGATCCAGAAGCAGCCCCTAAAATACATCAATACTGTCTTGACAAAGAAATTCATATAGATGCTTTGGTCAACAACGCAGGTTACGGTCCCCGTGGAAAATTTGAGGAAATGAACTGGGATTTGCACCAAGATTTTTTACAAGTTATGGTCAGCGTAGTGGTTCAACTGACCCATTTATTTTTGCCAGGAATGATCCAAAATAATTACGGTAGAATCATCAATCTTGCTTCTCTAGCCCCACTTATTCCCTCGCCGGTTATGGCAGGTTTGTACAGCCCGGTTAAAATTTTTCAGATCAAGTTTTCTGAAAGTATCCACGGTCAATATCAGGATAGAGGGATTTATTGCTCAGCTGTTTGCCCAGGATTAACCCGTTCTGAATTTCATGAAGCAGCTGGGATGCACGAGGTGAAGAATGCACCAAAATGGATGTGGATGGAAGCCAGAACAGTTGCCGAACAAGGGTTTGAAGCGGTTATGAAAGGGAAAGGGTTTATCATTAATGGCTCTATAAATAAATTTTTTGCTGTATTATCTAAAGTGATCCCCAAAAGGGTCACTAGGTCAATCGCTATGTATTTATCCAAAAGGAGTTATTAAGGATGCGTTCAATTGTCACAATTTTTGTTGTTGTTTTTACGGTAGTTTTAAATTCAATATCCGTTGTTAACAGCCAAGAGGGTGGAGGAGTAGCATTTGAAGCACCTCCAGGGCAATCACCAATCCAAGCAGAGGAACTGCCTATGGATCTGATTGAAGACTACGAAGACGATACTTTGGTCGATAAAAAATTTTTAGATAAGGCTCAAAAAAAGAAGCTTGATTTTAATATTGTAGGCAAAGCGAGAGTCATTGATGGCGACACAATTACAATTAATAATGCCAAGATCAGGTTTAGCGGCATTGATGCGCCGGAGAAAAACTACTATGGTCAAACTCAGTTTTGCAAAGGACCCAAAGGCGTGTGGGCTTGCGGTAAAAAAGCCTCTACTAAACTCAAACAATTAATCAATGGACAAGAGGTCCAATGCACGGATGAAGGCAAAGATAGATATGGAAGAACACTCAGTATCTGTTATGCCAATGGGGTGGACTTGCAGGCTGAAATGGTTCGATCTGGAATGGCTGTGGCTTATTTAAGATACTCAAATCGGTATGAAAACGAAATGGTTGAGGCAATGGTTGCACAAGTGGGTATTTGGGGCGGTCCATTCGTTGAACCAGAGCAGTGGCGCATACAAAACAGAAAAAAATAAAACAGATAGGATTATTTGTCTTCAATGAAGATTGACATAATTTTAGATCCGACACACACAACGGAAGAATTTTCAGAGTTGGGTGTTATCGCAGAGAAACTTGGCTTTAATGCCGTTTTAACAGCAAACTATCCATCGGCAATCGATCCATTCATTAATTTTTCTATTCTGGCCAAAGCAACCCAAAAAATCAGGATGGGACCGGTTGCAATCAGTCCATTTGAAACACATCCCCTGAAACTTTCCAACCTTTTGTATGGCTTGAATCAACTGTCCAAAGGCAGGGCAAAGATTGTTATCGGCGGTGGGGGAGGAACATTAATCTCAATGGGGTTAAAACCCAACCGACGAACCATGCACCCAAATATGGTACAGGGCGTCAGGGAATGTGTTGAGTTTTTGAAAGAGTTGTCTGCAGACAAAGTAATCTCGTTTAATAAGGACATTTTTCAGATTACAGGACCTAAACCGCAGTGGATAGACCAACCCAGACCTAAAATTTATGTCGGTGCAACCAAACCACAGATGCTGTCAATGTCTGCCAAAGTAGCAGATGGTTTGATGATGAGCGATGTTACTCTGGCTCGTATAGATGAATGCATGGATATTATCGATAAATCCTTAAAAAATAATGGACGCGACAGAAAGACTTTTGCAATCAGTAATCTTTTTTCTTGGCACGTCAAGTCAGATCGAAAGGAAGCTGTAACAGAAGCGAGGGCTAAACTTTTTGTGCGCGGGATGCTGGAAAATTGGTACATCTCCACATTTTTAGACCCAGAAGAATCGCAAATCGTTGAAGACAATCTCCATGCATTTGCCCACGCCTATGCTAACAACACAGATGTCATTGAAGGCGTTCCAGACGGCATTATTGACAAGCTTCTAAACCACCTGACTTTTACCGGTGATTTTAATGATGTCGATCGATTTGTCGAGGAAATGGTTCAGTTCAAGAATGCTGGCTTGGACGAATTTGCTATCCGATTGTATAAAGATCCAGAGCAGTCAATGGAACTCATAGCAGAGCGCGTTATGCCTCACCTATAACCTCAGCAAATGAGTCTACTTTTCCTTCTCAACAGGGGAGTGGAATGCGATCAATACAATCGGGAATAAAAACAGCACTTGAAGAATACACCAAAGCACAAAACTTTTGCCTTTGCGTTTCGCTATAACCCCTGCCCAATAGGGCAGGATTAAACCAAAAATTATTATTGTTAAGACTAAAAATACTACCATCATGATTTTTTATCGTTGCCGTTGCAATTGTATCACCCACTCATAATTCTGGGCCAGCGGTCGTGGATGCTGTGCTCCATTTCAGGCTCTATTGTAACAACATATAATCGTTGCTCTTGTTTTTCAACGGCTATCAATCCTTGTATCCATTGACCTTTTACCAGATCGAACCAATGGCTTTTGCCTTCATGGTCTTTCTCCATGAAACTCAGTACCGGTATTTTTACTGGTTTCGGAAACCACCTGTCCCAGCGACCAGCATGAATTGAATCCAGTCTTGCCCAGCCACCCATCGGTAGTTTGCCTGCCTGTTCTTTTCTTCTGCCCCACAATACCAAGGATATTTCATCGTTCTTATTCAGCACCGGTAATTTTGCCTTCGGATTTGGAAAGTAAACTCTAGAGTACTCGCCATTGTGCATGTATGTTGCTCCGCCACACACTAAACGGTTCTCCGATGTCCATGCGGTTGCCACGCGGGTGCAATCACATCGGGCATACTGGATCGGTGGAGTAGGTTCGCCGGAGCTATGGTCAGGTCACCATAACGTTGATTGATTGCATCCATAATTCTGTTTTTGTTGTTGCAAGATATTTCCTGTTGGCTGTTTTCAAATAAACTAAGTTGCTGATTACATTGTCTTGGATTCATTGCGGTGACTTGGATTTGACTGATTCCTTGATCGTGCCATTGTTGGTCGATTAGATTGTGGCATAACTGCATAATTTGCTGGCCATCATTGGTTGGGTACTCGGTTTGCATCTTACTACTAATCCATCCGTACTGGGAACGGATGCCAATAAAAAATCGGGATGCCTGAAGATCATGGCGCCTAAGACGAGCACCGACTTTTTCACTCATATGCTGCAGGTACACCAAAATTGTTTGCTTATCCCGAGTATTGGGAGGCATGACTTTGCCATGACCAATGGATTTAGGCCCAGCAATACAAGTTGCAATATTTTCAGGATCTTTACCTTGAGCCATCAACCAAATACGACGACCCGGGTTGCCAAAACGCTGACCCAGAAGGCTGATCGGAATTTTTTTCATATCGCCACAAGTGTAGACCCCATGAGTATTCAAAAATCCACCAATGCCCTTTGCTATTCCGCATAGCTCAGTTACGGGAACAGCTTGGAGTGCCTCTTCCGCTTTTTCTGGAGGGATGATGGTTAAGCCGTCAGGCTTGTTTTGTTTGGCAGCATATTTTGCTGTGGTTTTATCACCGCTGACGCCAATGGAGCAAGATAAATCTGATAGCTCAAAGATCAATTCTTTGATCTCTTTCGCCACTGTCTCAGGCGACTTAATTATTTTTTGGCAATGTGTCATATCTAGGAAAGCTTCGTCAACAGAATACACTTCCACATCTGGAGTAATGTTTTTTAGACCGTGCATGATTCTAGTAGATATCTCTGCGTAGCGTTTTGGTCTGGAAGGTCTTTGAATTAATTCTGGGCAAAGTTTTTTTGCTTGCTTGAGACGCATACCTGTTTTGATGCCCCAATACCTGGCTTCATAGGAACAAGTAATGATGCACGTTCCTTGATGTCCATTGGTGACAGCGATGGGGCGTCCAAATAACTCTGGTTGATCAAGTTGCTCGATGGAGGCAAAAAATGAATTCATATCGACCAATGCGATCATTCGGGGCCAACACGGTTGGGTTGTTTTACTGATAGCTTCTGAGTTGGCCAACAACCACTCCCTGAATTTGAACTCGTTGAGCTGGATACACTTTGGGTTCCATTAATTTATTTTCTGGCATCAATAAAATCATTCCATCAGGCAGTTTTTTAAGTCGCTTCAAAGTTGCCTCAATGCCGTCGATGAGTGCCACCACAAGATCTCCGTTTGTTGCAGTTTGTTGTTGTCTAATGATGACGGTATCTCCATCCAGGATCCCTGCATCAATCATTGAATTCCCAGTGACTTGCAGGGCAAACCGATCTGAGCTCATTAGGAAATCAGCTAAATTAAGTTCATCCCGGCCCTCAATTGCCTCAATAGGCTGACCTGCTGCAATGCGTCCTAACAGCGGAATAATGGGTGCCATTGATGCATTCTCATCTGCGTCTGGATTCAAACAAATACCGCGCCTACGGTTCGATAGGATAGTAATTAGATTGGACGATTCGAGTGCTCTCAGATAGCGGTGTACAACGCCTCTTGATTTTATTCCAATTCCCTTTGCAATCTCTTGCAGAGTAGGGGCGTAACCATTTTTCAGAAAGTATTGTTGCACAAATTTGAATGTTCGTTGTTCACTTGGTGTTAGCATCATTTTTTCCTAAGTTATGATTAATTTCTGTGTGTACAATGATAGAGAACAAATAGAGAACATTCAACAAAATAGTTTACAAAATAAGGAAAGTTTTTTCGAATCATTTCCGTTGAAAAGCTAGAATGGTATCTTTAATTCATGAATGATCAATCAAGGTGGTCAGAAAGACGATGTTGCCTTTAGAATTAATAATACGAGCACTGAGTATTGTCTTTGGTTTAGTGGCGTTTGTTCTTGCCATAATGGTAGGTGGTTTTGTGTTCGTTGTCATAGGGACATTTTTGTTTCTGGTTGCAATAATCTTTTATATTCGAGTTTTATGGAAGCAGCGAAAAAATAAAACAGGTGCTAATGACTCAATAATTGATGCAGAATACACAGTCATAGAAACAAAGGATCCAGATGATTGATAGAACCGAAGAGTATAAAACCAAAAGAAAGAAACGACGTATCAGGCGTGTAATTGCCGCATTGGTTTTCATTGCTTTTGCAACACTGCTTTCATGGTTTTTTGAATCTCAAAGCACCACCACTGTTATTTTAACAACACACGCAGACATCGATTCAAGTGCCGGGGTCAATCCCGGTTTAAATCAACTCGGATTTGAAAGAGCAAACTCACTCCAAGAAATACTTGAATCCATTGATGTTGTTACCGGCGTTGATGCGATTTATGCGACACAACTAAGAGCCACCCAAGAAACAGCGGAACCCGTTTCAAAAAGTTTAAGCTTGCCGATCAATGTGATTGACGTCACCAATGTTAAAGGTTTGATCAAGACAGTAATGGATAAACACAAGGGAAAAATAGTACTGATAGTGACTCATCCAGATGCCCTTCCAAAACTGGTTGTTGAATTGCAAGGCAGTAAAAAAATTGAACCAATTACCTTAGCTGGGAACAATAAGATTTTTATTGTTAGCGTCCCTTGGTTTGGGAAGGTTAAAACCTTGCAATTGAAATATGGAGTCTAACCTTCTTACCATACTAATATCTTCATTCTGGTAGAATTGGAATCGATGAAAAGGAAAAATAAATATAATCTTGAAGAACTCATGACTTGTGCTAAAGGGATGCTGTTTGGTTCTGGCAATGCACAGTTACCGTTGCCGCCAATGTTGATGTTTGATCGGATCACGCACATCAGTGAAAGCGGTGGCAATTATGGGAAAGGCGAGATTATAGCGGAATTGGATGTTAAAAAAGACGCTTGGTTTTTTGACTGCCATTTTTATGCTGACCCAGTCATGCCAGGGTCTTTGGGTGTTGATGCCATGTGGCAATTGATAGGCTTTTTTCTTGGTTGGATAGGAGGTGAAGGTCGAGGCAGGGCATTGGGCGGCGGTAAGATCAAATTCACCGGACAGGTTACTCGAGAAACAAAATTATTAATCTATCATTTACACATTAAAAGAATCATTAAATCTAAACTTATAATGGGAATAGCCGATGCTACGATGCAGGCAGATGACAGGATCATATACAGCGGTCAGGATTTGCGTGTTGGTTTATTTCAGAATCTATCAGAGGCAAACTAATGAGAAGAGTTGTTGTGACGGGAATGGGAATTCTTTCCTCGATTGGTTTAAATAAAGAACAAGTCCAAGAATCATTAAAACAAGGTGATTCTGGCATTACTTTTTCGCAACAGTTTGCTGATATGGGGCTTCGCAGTCAAGTCGCTGGATCCATAGACATCAATCTCGATGAGCATGTTGACAGAAAGTTAAAACGCTTTATGGGTGATGGCACAAGTTATAACTATTTGGCAATGCAAGAAGCGATTGAAGATTCTGGGTTGGAAGAAAACCTTGTCAGTAACACAAGGACTGGCTTGATTATGGGCACCGGTGGTGGTTCTCCTGAAAACATAACTTTTGGTGCTGATTCACTCAGGGAAAAAGGCAAGGTTAGCCCCTTTTTGGTAACAAGATCAATGGCAAGTAGCAATTCAGGTTGTTTATCAACAGCCTTTAAAATCAAAGGGGTGTCCTACACACTCAGTTCAGCATGTGCAACCAGCGCACATTGTATAGGTAATGCAGCTGAACTGATTCAATATGATAAGCAGGATATTGTTTTTGCCGGCGGCGGCGACGAGCTGCATTGGGTGTTAACATCTTTCTTTGATGGGATGAAAGCCCTTTCAACCCATTTTAATGATACGCCCGAATTTGCATCAAGACCGTTTGATGTGGATCGAGATGGGTTTGTGATTTCAGGCGGGGGTGGTGTTGTGGTGATGGAAGAATACAATCATGCGGTTGCCCGTGGCGCCCATATTTATGCAGAACTGACCGGTTATGGGGCAACATCTGATGGATACGACATGGTTCAACCCTCCGGCGAAGGAGCAGTTCGATGTATGCATCAGGCAATGCAGAATTGCGATTCTATAGATTATATAAACACTCATGGTACTAGCACCCGAGTAGGGGATACAAAAGAACTAGAAGCCATAAAGCAGGTGTTTGGTGAAAACATCCCAAAAATTAGTTCTACCAAGTCACTGACGGGACATTCCTTGGGAGTAGCGGGGGTTCATGAAGCTATTTTTTCACTGTTAATGTTGGAGTCTGATTTTCTTGCAGCTTCTGCAAACATAGAAAACTTAGACCCGGCTGCGGAAGGCTTGCCTATTGTTTTAACTACGCAGGAAAGCGCAGGCTTGAATATTGTCATGTCCAACAGTTTTGGATTTGGTGGTGCCAATGCGTCTTTAGTATTCAGTCGAATTTAGCATCTTTGCTTCGCCAAATATGCAGTGCCAAATAGGACTGATAAGGGTCAACCAACTCCAAGAGACTCTCTGGACTCAAGTCACTTTTTTCACAGAGTGATTTAATTCCTCGATTTAATATCAGATCTTGAGCAGACCAGACGTTGGTCATCCCGTAATAAAATATGGCAATCATGTCCACAGACCAATTACCAAATCCCCAGAGGGAAGTAATAGTTTGATGCAGTTTCTCGTAGTTCATAACTGATAAATTTTCAGCATTAAGGTCACCATTTTCTATTGCCGATCTGGCACCCAAGATTGCTTTGATTTTATTTCCCGACAAGCCGATCTTTTTAAGGGTTGCTCGGTTATTTTGGTTGCAGAACAGAAATAGTGTTTGATTGGCCGAGGTGGCTGCCTTGTTCAGTCGTTTCCAAATGGTTTCAGCGGCTGCATAGGCAAGTTGTTGCTCAATCACAGTTTGAGCTAAACAATCAAACAGAGGCAGGTTCTTGGGGACATTGATTTCAAGAACGCCATTGTTCTGGAGTAGTTTTTGCAGAGGTTTACAATGTTTTTTGCTTACTTCGATTAGATGTAGGTGTACGTCTTTGCTCATGCTTAAAAGATACCAAATTAAGCCAAGAAAGATTAGTGTTATAATTTTCCCACGCCCCGGTAGCTCAGCAGGATAGAGCATCGGATTCCTAATCCGGGGGTCAGAGGTTCGAATCCTCTCCGGGGCACCAGAAAAGTTCATAAGAGATTAAAATTGTTTGAATTAATACAGGTAAATGATTTAGCTTCCTTAGCAAAAATAATTGACGGTAATCTCATTGGGGAAAATAAGCAATTCAAATACTTAACCACTGATTCAAGAAATGTCAGCAAGAATTCATTATTCCTGGCCTTGCGTGGTGAGAAATACAACGGCCATCACTTTTGTGAATCTGCCTTAGAAGCGGGAGCTGAAGCTTACATATCTACCGACGAGATCATCAACCACACAGGTATAGTTGTTAAGGATACTTACCTGGCATTACTGAAGATGGCTAGGCATCAGCAGCAACAAGTCAATCCAAAAACCTTAGCGATTACAGGCAGCAACGGCAAGACCACCTTGAAAGAAATGGTGGCGCACATTCTTGTTGACAAAAAATCGATTAAAACCAAAGACAACGAGAACAATCAATTCGGAATTCCATTCACGGTCCTCAGACTCAAAGCAGATACCAAGTTCCTTGTGCTTGAGTGCGGTGCGAGGAAAGTGGGAGATTTTGACTTGATCAGCGAGTATTTAAATTTTGATGTGCTCACCATAACCAACATCAACAATAGCCACATTGGAATTTTTGGGAACCAGGCCAACATCATCGAGACAAAGATGAAGTTACTGGATGGTGTTGCAGCGGATGGGTCATTCATTGATGGTGCTTTTGAAGATTGGAGCAAATCAACTAAGCTTATGGGGATGAGCCAGACCTTCGGGGTTAAAGTACACCGTAATCTACAGCGGGATTCAGTGGCTAAACCATTAACTGAGGATTGGAGCTGCAAAATTGTCTCAGGTCAGGAAGAAGGCAATGTTCCAGGATATTTCAGCTTGTCTTTCCAGCAGACTTCAAACTCTAGCTCAAGACATTTCCAGTCCCCCAAGAAAATTAACCTGGGTCCAAGGCACAATTGTCACAATGCATTGATGGCGGTATTAGCAGCCAGGGAACTAGGCGTGAAATTTTCAGAATCAATGGAGAGAATTTGTGAGTTTGATTCCCCATTGCCGGATAGATATGGCATTGAACATATAGGTAAACATGTATTGATCAACGACACGTACAACGCCAATCCAGATTCTTTCGCCTCGGCAATCAATGACCTTGCTACGAATTGCTCGTACCCTAAAAACAAGCTATTAATAATGGGTGATATGCTTGAACTGGGTCAATATTCTGAAACTGAGCATGCCAAGATTCTAGAGCAAGCCTTAGGACTGGACGGTCTTAAGGCGATTTTTTTAAAAGGTGAAAAGTTCCAAAACTTCATTCCCTTAGCAAAGCAGAAAGACCACGAATCTCAATTTGACCAGGTTTACACTCTTCAGGAAACAGAGGATTTCCCTGTAGCTTTGCTGTCCGATTTGCTTGATGAGAAAAGCGTGATACTGGTTAAAGGATCAAGGAAGATGAACATGGAACAATTTGTTGATTTGCTAAGGAACAATTTGTTATAAGGTACCCAACAATCTCTTATTAGAAATCGTGAGGAAAAAATGACTTTCACACTTAAAAATAAAGTCCTAACTTTGATTGTATTTTTACTACTTTTTATTTTTGATAATTCGTTTGCAGAATCTTTGGAATTTCCAAATGGTAACTGGACACAAAAAAACCCCAATGAAGTCAATATTTCTGAGGAAAAGGTAAACACACTTTTTGATCTTTCATTTGCAGATTCCGCAACCCAAGCCGTGGTGCTCATTAAGGATGGATATTTAATTGGTGAAAGATACGCAGAAGAATTTGATGCGTCTTCTTTTGGCACATCCTGGTCCATGGCAAAAAGTTTTTATGCAGCCCTTATAGGCATTTCAATTGATCGAGATGAGATTGGCAGTCTTGATGACAAAGTAGGGCTCTATCTTGATTACTTTAACGATGAGAGATCTGAAGTCACTATCAGAGATCTGTTAGACATGACCAGCGGCCTTGAGTACCCTGAGAATGAGCATGAGAACATGTTCTTTCTGCAAAACCAGCTGGAGTACGCTCAACAAATTGGGATGGAAAAAGAGCCGGGAACTCTTTTTGAATACAACAATGTCAACTCGATGCTGCTTGGAGATATTTTACAAAAGGCAACAGGAAAAATGGCTGATGAGCTATTGGTTGAGAGGATTTTTAGCAAAATTGGCATTAACGACTTTACCTTATGGCGCGACGGGGCAGGGAATGTTCTTACCTATTGTTGCATTGATATGTCCGCAAGAGATTACTCGAAATTTGGACTCCTTTTCTCTCGCAATGGCAACTGGGATGGTGAAGAAATTATTTCCAAAGATTATGTCGATGAAACCTTCACGCAGGTTTGGGGCCTAACCCCACAATGGTGGACGGATTCAGAAAGGGGATACTCTCTGCATTGGTGGATTTCAAAAAATGATGAGGAAGGAAGTATTTTTAATGCGAGTGGTAAATACGGTCAATATATTTTTGTTGATCGAAAGAACGATATTATCTTTACAAGAATAACCAAATATCATCCCACTTCCGGCTCAGTGCAAAATTGGGGATTGTTTAATCGCTACAATAAGATCAAGGATGTTGATCGTTTGATTAACCTGTTGCGTTTTTACGTAGACGTCGGTTTATTAGATTTATCCAAGGACGTAGAAACACCAATTACGCTCGATGAGGGATATTCAAAAGAGTTTTATCAAAATTATGGAGAAATTATTGACTTAATAGCAAATCTAAGTCGAGATTAGTGAAGATATTTGTAATCTAGCTTGAGTTAAGGGCAATAAATTAAGGGTTTTCAAGGGATTTTAATGAAAAAAGAAAATATTTCATGATCTCTTAGAAATTTATCGGCATAAATAACCTACTCAAAAACGAGGAAAAACCTTAGCTCATTGGGTTTGAAGGGTAGGGGAGAGTAATAAATCATGTCAAGTTTAGGCATTTTCAACTGTTTCTGGGGTTTATTGCCCTCAAAATGCTAAAAAAATTTAGTAATTTTGTTGTTTATATGACAATTTTTTAAAATCGCATCAGTTACTAAAAATTCTACTCGTTATTTTCTCCTGACCTTTGTCTTCTCTGTATTTAATTGTGTGTGTATAAAAACAGTAGGGGTTTTTATGTGAGGTGAAAAATATACAAAAAAACACCTAAAAAAACGTCATATATAAATTATAATTATAAGTAAAAAACCTTTATAAATCAGTAAAATATAATACTAATATAAGATATAACATTAAATATATGTCAATATTTATTAACCCAACAATTAAATTGTATTAGAAGATTCTTTCGTCAGAGATTGGATTCAAGTGGTTTTGCTACCATCCACGTAATGCAATGGTTATCATGTAGATACTTTAGGTAAATATATAACAAATTACATAAATAACACTTGAGAAACTCATGTCAGGACATAGTAAATGGGCTAATATTCAGCATAGAAAAGGGAGACAAGACAAAAAACGAGGTAAGCTCTTTTCTAAGCTGATTCGAGAAGTTACTGTTGCTGCAAAATACGGTAGTGATCTTAGTGCCAACCCAAGGCTAAGGGCAGCAATAGATAAAGCAAAATCACAAAGTATGCCTAAGGAAAATATTGATCGTGCAATCTCAAGAGGTTCTGGCGAAGAAGAAGGATTCAATTTTGAAGAAGTTACTTATGAAGGTTACGGCCCAGGTGGTGCTGCCATCCTGATTGAATGTATGACTGATAATCGTAACCGAACCGTCGCAGAAGTCAGACATGCTCTATCTAAATTTGGTGGCAACCTTGGATCTGATGGATCTGTTTCGTATCTTTTTGAAAAAGTTGGGTTAATGACACTCACTGCAGTTAATAATAGGAATCAAACAATGGAGATCGCAATTGATGCAGGGGCGGAAGATATAGAATCTAATGAAGATGGATCAATTGAGATTATTACCAATCCTACAGACTTTTTGAATGTTAAGGAATCCTTGGTTGCAGAAGGAATTAACCCAGAAATAGCCGAAGTTACAATGCGGGCTTCGGTCAGCGTTTCCATAGGTGTTAAGCATGCTGAATCAATGTTAAAGCTTTTGGATGTACTTGAGGATTTGGATGATGTACAGGCAGTCCATTCAAATGCAGAGATACCAGATGAAGTTCTGGATCGTATGGGTTAAAACAACGTGAATACAATGGGTTAGTAAGGAAGACTGATGAGAATATTTGGAATAGATCCAGGGTCGAGAGTAACCGGCTATGGGATCATAGACACTCAGGGTAATAAGTCCATTTATGTGGGCAGTGGTGTCATTGTGACCAAAGAGAAAGAATTTCATAAAAGGCTTCATGTCATCTTTAAAGAAATTGAAACTTTGATGGCACAAAACCAACCTGATGTGGTGTCAATTGAAAATGTTTTTATGCACCGAAATGCAGACAGTGCTCTAAAGTTGGGTCAAGCAAAGGCTGCTGCGATTTGTGGCACATTCAAAAGTGGGTTGACTGTTTATGAATACGCAGCCAGACAAGTCAAGCAGGCAGTTGTAGGGAAGGGCTCTGCGGAAAAGGAGCAGGTTCAATATATGGTCAAAATTATCCTAGGTATAAAAAACAGGGAACTTAGGCTTGATGAATCAGATGCACTTGCAATAGCAATCTGCCATGCCCATAGTTATGAAATGGAAAAAAAAATGAAACCGTTAGGTAGATGATTGGTTCTCTAAATGGCTTGATAATAAGTAAGAAGCCCTCTGAGGTTCTTTTAGAAGTCAACGGCATCGGCTATGAAGTTTATATTCCTTTATCCACAAGCTTTAAGCTTCCATCAGTCGATCAAACTGTTCAATTGCTGACTCATTTGATAGTCAGAGAAGATCAACATACTTTATATGGGTTTATAACTGAGGATGAGCGAAAATTATTTCGAGCCCTGATAAAAATAAGTGGGGTTGGCGCAAAACTTGCCCTCACAATATTATCAGGGATAAATGTTGAAGGTTTCATCAGGAGTGTTCAAATGCAAGATGTTGATACGTTGGTTCATCTTCCTGGAATTGGCAAAAAAACCGCAGAGCGTCTATTGGTTGAAATGAAAGATAAGGTTGGCCAGATGGGAGATATAGCCCTAAACGATGCTATTGAATCTAAAGACCTTCGAATCATTCAGGAGGCTCATAATGCCTTAACGTCTTTGGGTTACAAAAGTGTGGAGGCAAGAAAAATTCTGGATGGAATTGACTCCAATGGATTAACTGTAGAAGCACTTTTGAAGCAAGCTTTGCAGTCTTTAAATAAATAATTAAGGGTATCGCCATGCTGGATACTGATAGCATAATTTCAACTGAGGTAGGGGACAGGGAAGAGTCTATTGATCAAATGCTCAGACCTAAGGATCTGGCCGAATATGTAGGTCAGCAGCCGGTAAAAGAACAGATGGATATTTTTATCAGGGCTGCTAAAAACCGAGGAGAATCGCTTGATCACGTTTTGATATTTGGGCCACCTGGATTGGGAAAAACGACTTTGGCACATGTGATAGCCAATGAGTTGGGTGTTAATTTAAAACACACCTCAGGCCCAGCACTGGAGCGACCTGGTGATCTTGCTGCCATATTGACTAATTTGGAAGAACGCGACGTTCTCTTTGTGGATGAAATTCATCGATTGAGTCCTGTTGTTGAAGAAGTTCTCTATCCTGCACTGGAAGACTATCAGCTTGATATTGTCATAGGAGAAGGCCCTTCGGCAAGGTCAATCCGATTGGATTTAACCCCATTCACATTGATCGGAGCAACAACACGTGCGGGTTCGCTGACATCACCACTTAGAGACCGTTTTGGAATTTCACAGCGTCTGGAGTTTTATAATTTTGAGGAGTTAAATACTATTGTAAAACGTTCTGCAGGGATTTTAAAAATTGACATTGATCACATAGGGGCACAACAAATTGCGTCCAGAGCCAGAGGGACACCAAGGATAGCCAACCGATTATTGCGTCGGGCCAGAGATTATGCTGAGGTTAAGGCAGATGGAAGCATTGATCAACAGGTAGCTGCTGATGCGATGGAGTTGATGAAAGTAGATGAAAATGGGTTTGACTTATTGGATAGAAAGTTTTTATTGGTAATTATCGAAAGATTTGGTGGTGGTCCTGTAGGCATAGACGCCATTGCTGCAGCAATCGGTGAGGAACGTGGAACATTGGAAGACGTCATAGAGCCTTTTTTAATTCAAAGAGGTTTTTTACTTAGAACCTCTAGAGGTCGAACAGCTTCATTTCAAGCTTATGAGCACTTTGGCATAGAAGCACCCGCAAGCGTTAAAGAAACCCTATCCCTGTTTGACAAAAGTGAATGATACGCCGAATCTAAATATTAAGGACATTGTTAACCTTAATCAGTTCGCATTAACTGACACTGAGTTTCGAGCTGGTTGTCGTGAGGTACTGGAGAACAGTGGTTGCCTTTTACTTGCCAACTTTCTGAGATCTCAGGCAGTAGAGTTAGTCCGTAAGGAAGCCCTTATAAATAAACACCTTGCGTATTATTGCGTGCAAGAACACAACGTTTACGTGACACCGCAGGATGAGAATTATTCAGCCGACCATCCGCGAAATCGCAAGCTGATGTCGTCCAAAGGCTGTATTACCGACGACCAGATACCTGACGAATCTTTACTCAGGACTCTGTATGACTCCGTAGAATTTCGTGATTTTTTATCTGCCGTCCTTGGCGAAGATGCACTGTATGAGTATGCAGATCCGCTATCGTCGATCAACATTCACTATGCGAGTGAAGGACAGGAATTGGCGTGGCATTTTGACAACTCGTCCTTTGCGATAACACTGCTGCTTCAACAGTCAGCAATGGGTGGTGATTTTCAGTACGTTCGTGACCTACGTTACACGACGAGCGGTGATCTGGACTTCGAAGCTGTTCGGCAAGTACTTGACGATGAACGGGAACCGCAAGACCTCAGAATGGATCCGGGCACGCTGGTGTTATTTCGTGGCCGGGAATCTATTCACCGGGTGACACCGGTCCAAGGACAGCAGACTCGGGTATTGGCTGTGCTTGCCTATAATTCACAGCCGGGTATCGAGTTGTCAGAGTCGTCACGCATGACATTTTACGGCAGATTGGGAAACGAGCAATAGCCAATCCTATCTGGCGCTCCCTAGGGGAGTTGAACCCCTGTTTCCGCCTTGAGAGGGCAGCGTCCTTACCACTAGACGAAGGGAGCGTTAGGGCATTATAAAAGTATAACCAATTATTTGTAAAACCCATTGATACAAGCCGCCAACTCAAAATTGGTTGTGCTTTGTTTGGATTAAGTAAGTTACGGGTTAAAATAAATAAATCAGTCCAATATAAAGAAACTAGAACTTTAAATATTTTGCTACTATAAAGATTATGGCAAAGGTTGTACCACTGAAACTTGAATCAAGATTTGTTGCAATTGAGGGTCCAGTAGGTGTGGGTAAAACGAGCCTAGCCCAGCGGCTAGCAGACCATGTTGGTGGCAAATTAATATTAGAGGAGCCAGAGAAAAATCCTTTTTTAGAGAATTTTTATATTGACCCCAAATCAAATGCCTTGCCCACAGAATTATCTTTCTTGTTTCAAAGAGCCAAGCAACTGGAGAGTATTAATCAAGAAGACCTTTTCTCAGACATAAGCATAGCTGATTTTCTGTTCGAGAAAGATTCCATTTTTTCAGAATTGAACCTAAACGCCGAGGAGCTGCATCTCTATAAGCAGGTCAAGGAATCACTGCAGATCAATCCACCTAATCCAGATTTGGTTATTTATTTGCAGGCACCCGTTGACGTATTGATTTCACGTATAAACAATAGACCAAGATCGGTTGACAGCTTGATAGATGCAA
>DTSX01000117.1:3268-20332 GCA_012965065.1 Gammaproteobacteria bacterium | reverse complement strand
CATCCGTATCGGAGGTTTTGCCAAAGACTGTGTGTACACCATCAAGATGGGGCTGAGGAGAATGGCATATAAAAAACTGACTGCCGCCCGTGTCTTTGCCTGCATGGGCCATTGACAGTGATCCTGCAAGATGCTTCTTAGTATTGATTTCACAAGCGATATGATAACCGGGGCCACCTGTGCCAGTCCCATTGGGGCAACCGCCTTGGATAACAAAATTGGGAATGACACGGTGAAAATTTAAACCATCGTAGAAACCATCCTGAATTAAATCGATAAAATTTTTGACCGTATTAGGTGCATCCTCATCAAATAACTCTATGCGGATATCCCCCTTCTCAGTCTTCATGTTTGCTATTTTCACTGTTCACCTTTCCTTTAATGGCGCGCCCGGGAGGACTCGAACCTCCAACCCTCAGCTTAGAAGGCTGATGCTCTATCCAATTGAGCTACGGGCGCTTGCATTCATGGTCGGGGCAGAGGGATTTGAACCCCCGACCCTCTGCTCCCAAAGCAGATGCGCTACCAGGCTGCGCTATGCCCCGATAATGATTCAAAACTTATTAAGTCCAGTATTATACTGAGATTTGGATAAAACCAGACGATTTTAAAGAATTATTATTATTCAAATTACTTTTCCAAGTTGGATCTAAGTTTAACCTTTGCTATCTTGACTTACCCAGCTTAAACAGAGTAATTCTATATGACTGCAAAAATAATTGATGGCAAAATGATCGCCCAAGAAACCATCTCTGAAATTAAAGAGATAATTTCTAAAGCGAAGACGGAAGGGACAAATCCACCGGGTTTGGCAGTTGTCCAAGTTGGTGGAAATCCTGTATCAAAAATTTACGTCAGAAACAAAAGAATTGCTTGCGATCAAGTAGGAATGCAATCGTTCAATTATGATTTGCCTGAAGCTACATCTGAAAAAGAGCTGATTGAATTGGTTGCATCGTTGAACAACAATCCTGAGGTTAATGGCATTCTTGTTCAGCTCCCACTACCAGACCATATTAATGAAACAAAGATTATAGAAACCATAGACCCAAAAAAAGACGTTGATGGATTTCACCCCTATACCATAGGGCGTTTAATGCAGAGGATACCTATATTAAGACCTTGTACCGCAATTGGAGTAATAACAATGCTTGACTACATTGGAGTTGATGCAATTGGTAAACACGCCGTAATCGTTGGTGCTTCTAACTTGGTGGGACGACCGCTTGCTCTGGAATTATTGCTAAAAGGAGCCACCACAACAGTGTGCCACCGTTTTACCAAGAATTTAAAAAACTTTGTGCGCCAAGCAGAAATTCTTGCAGTAGCAGTCGGTAAACCAAATATTATCCCTGGGGACTGGATTAAAAAAGGTGCTGTTGTTTTCGATATCGGTATCAGCAGAGATGCAAGTGGTAAACTTACAGGCGATGTTCAATTTGACGTTGCAAAAGAGCGGGCGTCTTGGATCTCACCTGTGCCTGGTGGTGTTGGACCAATGACAGTTGCCATGCTCCTAAAAAATACTCTAGTTGCCTCGACATTGAATTTAGAAATACCTAAATACCAAAGAAAGGTCTCATCTGAAAAGTGGATTGTAAATTGAATAAATAAGACTCGAACTATGAAAAAATACCTCAAAAATTTGTTGTTAACTCTGATCGGTTGCTTCATCTTCATCAATCCAAGCATTGCATCTGAAAATTATCCGCAAGTCGAAATTGTTACCACTTCAGGAACTTTCACACTCGAACTGGATAGAAACAGAGCCCCGATCAGTGTCGAAAATTTTTTAAGCTATGTGGAAGAAGGGTTTTACACAAACACCATTTTTCACAGGGTCATTGAAGGTTTTGTTATTCAGTCAGGAGGTTATACAACTGAATTTGAAATGAAGGAAACCAAACCTGAGATTGTCAATGAATCTGGCAATGGCCTGAGCAATCGTCGGATGACAGTAGGCATGGCAAGAAGTAATGAACCGCATACAGCCAGTTCACAATTCTATATCAACCTTGTAGATAATGTTTCCTTGGATCCGATGCCCACTAGGTGGGGTTATGCTGTTTTTGGAGAGGTTATTAGTGGATTTGAAGTTGTGGCTGCAATTGGCCAGAGTGCAACTCAAACCTTCCAAGATCTCCAAGATGTGCCGGTTGCTCCAGTCATCATTTTAGAAGCAAAAAAAACTGGTCTCTGAAAACGATAGATAAATCTGGATCAATCGCCAACTTAAATATATGACAAAGTTATTTATTTCAGATTTGCATCTGCACCACACCAGACCTGAGGTCACTGGTGTATTTCAAGAATTCATTGATGAACTTCTTGCTCTCTCAACACCGAATCCCGAGCTTTACATACTGGGTGATCTGTTTGAGTTTTGGATTGGAGACGACTACGAAGACCCACTTCACAGTGAGATTACTGACCAACTAAAAAATTTGGTCCAAGCAGGTATCAAAACATACCTGATGCACGGCAACAGAGATTTTCTTATCGGGGAGAATTTTTTGTCCAAGACCGGTATTGAGTTGCTCCAAGAGCCGACCATCTTCTCGTATAAAAATAAAAGAGTCATGCTCAGTCACGGCGACCAGTTCTGCATTGATGATGTTGAATACCAAGCGTATAGAAAAATAGTAAGGAACCGGGAGTGGCAGAGAAGCTTCTTAAATTTTCCAATTAACAAACGACTTGAGATTTTAAATGAAGCAAGAGATGCCAGCATTCAATCCCAACAGATGAAATCGAATGACATCATGGATGTCAACGAAAGTGAAGTAGCTGCTGTTATCCAGAAAAATAACATTGATATATTAATCCACGGTCATACCCATAGACCCTATAGTCATACAATTGATATTGACAGTAAAAAATCAGTGCGATTGGTTTTAGGTGACTGGTCGGCATCGGCTGCAAAAATAATAGAATGGGTTAATGCAGAGCCTAAATTAATTGACCTGATTAATTGATCGAAATCGATGGTTCGTTGATTTCCAGTTGCTTTCTCGCCTGTTCCAGTTCGGCTTTTGCAGCGTCGTTGCGTCTTAATTCGATGATTTTGAGATATTTTTCCGTAATATCGTCGGTTACATACTCTCCAGAAAAACAAGATGTATCAAATGATTGGATTTCAGATTCTTCAAAGGCTACAGCTTTTATTAAATCCTCCAGAGTCTGGTAAAGAAGCCAATCTGCACCAATAATTTCAGCCAACTCTCCATCGCTTTTATTGCTTGCAATTAATTCGTTGGCCGCTGGCATGTCTATGCCATAAACATTGGGGTATTTAACCGGTGGAGCTGCGGAAGCAAAAAATACTTTCTTTGCACCGGATCTCCTTGCCATTTGTATAATTTGTCTTGACGTCGTTCCTCTTACGATTGAGTCATCAACCAATAAAACATTCTTGTCCCTGATCTCAAGGTCAATGGGATTTAGCTTCTGGCGAACAGATTTCTGTCGTATCGCTTGTCCAGGCATGATAAAAGTCCTACCAATGTAGCGATTTTTAATAAAGCCTTCTCTGTATTTAACCCCTAAATGATGAGCGACCTGCAGGGCGCTGGTGCGGCTGGTATCAGGGATTGGTATCACCACATCCACATCATGATGGAGACCCTTTGCAATGATGCTTTGTGCTAAATTATCGCCCATTCTAAGTCTGGACTTATAAACCGAAATACCATCGATTATCGAATCCGGTCTAGCAAAATACACAAACTCAAAAATACAAGGCGTGTGGCTTTTTGGTTCAACGCACTGTTGTGAGGAAAAATTACCATCGGTATCAATGTAAATTGCCTCGCCTGGCAAAATATCCCTGAGAAGATTGTATCCAAGTACATCCAAAGCAACACTTTCGGAAGCTACCATGTATTCAGTACCTTGATCGGATTCTCTGGTACCTATTACAATGGGCCTGATGCCGTTTGGATCTCGGAAAGCAACCAAACCTTTATTCAAGATCATTGATACCACTGCATAACCTCCAGAAGAATTCTCAAAAACACCCCTGACTGCTCGGAACACGGATTCCGCAGTCAGTTCTTGTTTGTAATTCTTTTGCAATTCATGGGCAAAAAGATTTAATAAAACCTCTGTATCAGATTGGGTATTAAGATGTCTTCTATCGACCAAATTTAAATGCTGTCTTAATTTATCCGTGTTGACCAGATTGCCATTATGAGCCAGACAAATTCCATAGGGTGAATTAACATAAAACGGTTGGGCTTCGATGGAGCTGAGAGAGCCCGCAGTTGGATAACGAACATGACCAATGCCCATATTGCCTTGCAGCCGCAACATGTGTTTCTCAGAAAATACATCGGTCACGAGACCATTGCTTTTCCTCAGACATAAAACACCTTGATCGTCGGTCATAATTCCGGAGGCATCTTGCCCTCGATGCTGCAAAACAGTCAATGCATCATATAACTCTTGATTAACCGCTTGTTTTGAAACTAAACCAACTATCCCACACATTTCATTAATTTCCCTTTTCAAACATTAGGGTTTCTGCGGGTTCATAGTAATCCAAAAATAATTTGGTAATAAAATCCGTGATATTTTCCGCATATTCTAAGAGCATTGCATCCTGTACCCAAGGTTCACTATACAATCTAGTATCTTCAAGAATCAAAATAATGATAGTTATAAGAACTAAACCTCTAAAAAAGCCAAATAATGTACCGAAAAATAAATTTCCAGAAAAGTTCCAACTCACAATTTTTGATAACAATTTATTAATTATTCCCCCAACGATTAGGACGATTGCGATTATCAGTAAACGGGACAACCAAATTCGAGAAGCTTCCGACTCAATTGAAGAAAGAAGGTAAATACCTAGGCTATCATCAAAACTGAAAGTAGCCCAAAATGCGATGACCCAAACCAGCAAAGATAGAATTTCTGATACAAATCCTCTAAAAAATCCAACAACTGTAGAAATCGCTAAAGTGACTACAAGTACAAAGTCCAACATTGATATTATCTCTTCTGAACCAAAAATCATTATTGGAAAAGACAAGTTAGGAAAAACAATGTGATAAATCATCATTGATTAACTGCTAAAGTAGGGAACCTATTAATTTTTCTTTCATAAGAGAATTACTCTGAGTCTAACCATTTCTTTGCAGGACCCACGATCTCAAAGGAGCCGGTTATCAGTATCCTATCATTTTTTTTAGTATGATTTTTAACATTACTGAATGCTTCAAGAAGTCCTGATGCAGCCGTAACATTAGAGATGCCATAATCAATTAATTTCTTTTGTAACGTTTGTACCGAATGAGATCTTGGTGTATCCATTTCACATACTATCCAGTGTGCAACTAGATCATCTAATACCTTAACAAAACCAATTATGTCTTTATCCTGCATCAAGCTCAAAATAGCAGTAATCTTTTTATAAGGATCTAAAGATTCTAGTCTCTTCCTTAAATTTTCTGCAGCATGCGGGTTGTGAGCTACATCAAGAATCCAAGTTTGCTTTTTCTCAATGATTTCAAATCTTCCTGACACGGAAAAATTATTTAAAAGATGGTTCAATTCTTTTGTAGTTGGTAATAATTCCGAATCCACAATCTCAATTGCCATGAGGGCAAGACACAAATCATCAATTTCTCCCTCCGCCCAATGTGATGGAATCCTTATGGAATTGATAGCCGCATCCTTACCCTGCCAAACCAAACGACCCCAATAACCTGATAGAGAAAAATCCCTACCTAATACATATAAATCAGAACCCTTTTCTAAAGCTGTTTGCTCTATATTCTTTGGTAAAGATGGGTCCCCAAAAATACAGGGAATTTTTGCAGATATTATTCCGGCTTTTTCTTTGGCAATTTCTTCCAACGTCGAACCCAACCACTCTTGATGATCCAAAGCAATGTTTGTAATTATGGAAATGGAAGGTGAAATGATATTGGTTGCATCCAACCTGCCTCCTAAACCAACCTCAATGAGCCAAGCCTCGCAGTTTAGATCATTAAGGGTTATAAAGGCTGCCAAAGTGCCAAATTCAAAATAGGTCAAAGGGATGTCTTTCCTAACCGATTCAACGAGTTTAAACGACTCAATCAGCCTTGAATCGTCTACGGGTTTTTTGTTAACACAAATTCGTTCATTGTAGTTATTCAAGTGGGGTGATGTGTAACCGCCTACCTTTAAACCTTTTTGTATTAAAATATCTTCAATTAAAGCAAGAGTTGTTCCCTTGCCGTTGGTCCCACCAATTAAGAATGTAAGATTTTCAGGTGGGAGAACTTCCAATCTTGATGCAACATTACGAATTCGGTTCAGGCTGAGATCTATTTCTTTTGGATTAAGTGTCTCCTGCCAATGGAGCCATTCTGCAAGTCCCCAATTTTCCATAAACAAAAACTATCCTATTAATAACAATTTAAACTAGTGTTTTTCTTTTGTTTTGGAATGAGTCAGTATTAGAATCAATTCGGTGATTGTGTCTCTCATTTCCCTGCGATCAACAATCATGTCTAAGGCTCCTTTCTCCATAAGGAATTGACTACTCTGGAAACCAGATGGTAGCTTCTGTCCCACTGTCTGCTTGATAACTCTTGGACCTGCGAATCCAATTAATGCGCCCGGTTCAGCGATAATTATGTCCCCCAACATTGCCAAACTAGCAGAAACCCCACCAGTAGTTGGGTCAGTTAAAATCGATATAAAAGGAATTTTCTCAGCAGCTAAATCAACCAAGGCCGAAGTAGTTTTTGCCAACTGCATTAACGACAAAATTGCTTCCTGCATGCGAGCACCGCCACTTGAACTGAAACAAATCAGTGGGGCTCTATTCTGAATACTACGATCAACTGCTCGGACAAATTTTTCTCCCACCACAGATCCCATCGAGCCTCCAAGAAATTTAAATTCAAAAGCACAAGCTACAACCTGAATACTATTTAGAGTGCCTTCCATAACCAACAAGGCATCGCTTTCACCACTAACCTCCTTGGAGTGGGTTAGTCTGTCTTTGTATTTTTTTGTATCTTCGAAATTCAATGGATCCACAGAAATAATATTGGGGAACAACTCTGACTGTGATTCTGGATCAAGAAATTGATTCAGGCGGTCGCGTGCACTAATCCTCATGTGATGATCACATTTATTGCAAACGAATAAATTTTTTTCAATTTCAGCACGATAGAGTTGAGATTTGCATTCTGGACATTTCATCCAAACGCCCTCTGGAACGGACTTGGACCGCTGTTTTTTTCTTGTCTTGATCCGTGACGGAACTATTTTCTCAAACCAACTCATGTTTATGCTCAACCAGTTTAATCAACTGACTTTCTAGTCTACCTTAAACATTGAACAAGGTTTTTCAAAGATAGCTTTGAATCAGTGCCTCTGCTATCTGGATGCTGTTTAGTGCGCCGCCTTTTCTTATGTTATCGGCAACAACCCATAAATTAATGCCGTTCTTTAAGGTATGGTCTTTGCGAATTCTACCCACAAACACATCATCGGTTTGATCCCCATGCGTTCTTGGTGTGGGATAGGAACTTTTGCTGACGTCATCAATAACCTTGATCCCCTGTGATTGAGATAAAATTTCCCTAACCTGATCGGGTGTTATGCCAATCTCCGTTTCTATGTTAACTGCCTCTGCGTGTCCTACTCTAACCGGAACCCTGACTGCTGTTGCATTCACCAGAAGATCATAATCGTTGAGAATTTTTTGCGTTTCCCAAACCAGCTTCATTTCTTCTTTGCTAAAACTGTTTTCTTGAAATTCATCAATCTGTGGTATTACATTAAAAGCAAAAAGCTGCTCCCAATTCCCATCAATCCCATTCAAATTTGCTTCAATCTGTTGATTCAGCAACTCCAGAGACCGTTTACCGGCACCGGATGCAGATTGGTATGTGGCAACATTAATTCTTTTAATTTTTGCAATTTTATGAATGGGTGCCAGGGCTACAACCAGCTGAATTGTTGAACAATTTGGGTTTGCAATTATATTTCGGCTCGTATATGAAGCCAGCGCATCCGGATTGACTTCAGGAACCACCAATGGAACATCATCCTCGTATCGAAAGCATGAGGTATTATCAATGACAATTGCTCCTTGCTTGGTTGCGATGGGAACAAATTCACTTGAAACATCGGCTCCTGCTGAAAAAAAGCAAAAATCCACACCTTTAAAATCAAAAGATTGCAATTCGACTATGGGGATTTTTTCTTCACGGAAGCTCACTTCCTTGCCGAGAGAGCGAGCGCTCGCCAGGGGGACCATATTTTCAACAGGAAAATTCCTTTCCTCCAATATTGAGATGATTGTTTCCCCGACCAGCCCTGTGGCACCAACAACAACTACATTGTATCCAGACATGATTTTGCAGCAGTCAATTGCAATTAAGTTTTAACATCGGCATTTTGAGCCCGGTGACGTAAAAAGTGGTCCATCAAGACGATTGCTAACATGGCTTCAGCAATCGGTGTTGCCCTGAGACCCACACACGGATCGTGCCGACCTTTGGTAACGATTTCTGTTTCGGCTCCTCGCTTGTCGATTGTATCAGCAGTTTTAACGATGCTTGATGTGGGTTTGAGAGCAATACTGGCAAGAATGTCTTGGCCAGATGAAATGCCGCCCAGCGTGCCACCAGAGTTATTTTGTTTAAACCCAGAGGCATCAATCTCATCCCGATGCTCACTCCCTTTTTGGGTAACCACGGAAAATCCTGCCCCTATTTCAACTCCTTTTACTGCATTGATGCTCATAAGAGCGTGGGCGATATCGGCTTCTAACTTGTCAAAAACCGGTTCTCCCAAACCTACAGGTA
The DNA here is from genome assembly GCA_012965065.1 of Gammaproteobacteria bacterium. GTDB lineage: Bacteria > Pseudomonadota > Gammaproteobacteria > Steroidobacterales > UBA11654 > DTSX01. The sequence continues at coordinate 11,519 of DTSX01000117.1, read as the reverse complement.
CCCCAGTTGCGACAACATCAATTTTGGCACCGATGGAATCTCCCTCTTTTCTGAGTTTGTCCATAAAATTTTCCAGTTCTGTAATTTTTCCTGGGTCTGCTGAAAAAAACGGGTTGGTTCCTATAACCTCCCTGTCAACGCAGTCAAGTTTTATCGGTCCGAGTTGACTCAAAAAACCGTAAATATCAATTCCTGGATATTCTCGAAGATATTTTTTAGCAATGGCTCCTGCAGCAACCCTCATAACCGTTTCCCTTGCTGAAGCCCTGCCGCCGCCACGATAATCCCTGATCCCATATTTGTGATGGTAGGTAAAATCAGCGTGGCCAGGCCTGAATTTGTCTTTAATCGCCGAATAATCTTTTGGCTTTTGATCGACATTATCAATGACCAAGTTGATTGGCGTCCCAGTTGTTGTGCCTTCAAAAACACCCGATATGATCTTGACCTGGTCAGGCTCGCGTCTTTGCGATGTAAATCTTGATGTACCCGGTCTTCGCCTCTCCAGTTCGGCCTGAATATCGTCTTCACAGAGCGCCAAACCGGGTGGGCACCCGTCAACAATAGCACTCATTCCAGGGCCGTGACTTTCCCCGGATGTTGTGACCGTGAATAATTTACCTATTGTATTGCCAGCCATAGTTTAACCTCATCCATAACATACCTATTGTAACCAAAAACTATTTGAGATGTTTTGCCTCTAACACCGCAATTCCTTCCCCACCGTTGTCCAACTCAACCCACTTAAAAGGGTGAGGAAAAGTTTTCTCAGCTTCCTCTGCCACTTCACCCATTTCTAAAACCAGTATTCCATTGTCTTTGAGAAATGGAGGGGAATCATGCAGTATTCTTGCAATAAAATCCAGTCCATTTTGTCCAGCAATTAAGGCCAAATCCGGCTCATGATGGTATTCAGGGGGCAAGGCTTGGTAACTTTTAGAGCCGACATAAGGTGGGTTTGAGACGATCAGATCAAATACACCCTCTATATTTTCAAACAAGTCCGATTCCACCAAAGTTACCTGCTCACGGACCGACAACCCATCAACATTGATGCTTGCAACTTCCAGTGCTCCTTCGGAAACATCACTGGCCACAACCTCTGTACCTGGAAAATTTTTAGCTATGGCAACGGCCAAACAACCGCTGCCGGTTGCAACATCTAAAACCCGTTCCACCGATGCCGAATCAATCCAGGGTTCAAATTGTTTTCGAATCAATTCAGCCATGGGCGATCTTGGGATCAATACCCTTTCATCAACATAAAATTTGTACCCACAAAAGAAAGCTTCTTGAGTCAAAAAAGCCAGTGGTTTCCTTTCTTGAATTCTTTGATCAACCAGCTTCTCTATCAGCTTGAATTCTACTGCGGAAACCTTTGAGAAAGAGGGTTCTTCTGCATCCAAGTAGTCAATGCCAAGTACGAACAATACCAAGGCCGCTGCTTCATCCAAGGGATGCTCAGTACCGTGGCCGTAACACAGATTACAATCGTCAAAAAGTTGCCCAACTTCCTGAATTAAATCAATTACTCTGGTTTCAAGACTCCACGACTTCAAACTAATATTATTCATGATTCTTCGATGTTACATTAGATCACACAAGAACAAGGCAACCGTGAAAAAAAATTTTTTGTATAAATCCAAATGATTACACCTTCGAGAATTTTATCCTGGTGCGTTTACAAACTATCCAGAGTCAGAATTCGGATGATAAAAAACACTTTAATTGGGTGGTTTATCCATTGGCACAAAATAGATTTGGGTGAATATCGAAGAGAGAACAAGGACGATTATTTAACTTTTAACGATTTTTTTACAAGGGAAATAAAACCTGAGCTCCGACCCACTGAAGGCCCAATAAATGCAGTGGTCTCTCCTGTTGATGGGGTTGTATTCGCATATGGCAGAATTGACGGCGACACGATGATTCAACTCAAAAACTTAAATTACTCCTTAAAACATTTGGTTCATGAAAATCAGGAATTAGCTTTGGAGTATCTGAATGGGTATTTTGCCACCATTTATTTGGCTCCCAACAATTATCACAGAGTCCATATGCCCCTGGATGGAACATTAAAAAATAGCGAACTCATTCCAGGAAAAATATTTTCTGTAAATCAAAATTCGGTTACAAAAATACCCAATTTATACATCAAAAACCAGCGTTTAATGAACGTTTTCGAGGGTCCAATCTCACCTTTCATTTTAATTTTAGTTGCTGCTTTAAACGTATCTTCCATTTCCCCTTCTTGGCAATCTGGGCTGGGTGAAAGCGAGCAACCGATAGCGATTTCCAGAGGAGAAGAAATGGGCCGTTTTAATTTAGGCTCAACCGTTTTACTGCTCTTTCCTGAGACCTCTCAGTTACAATGGTCTAATAATATTGAGGTGGATGGCAATCTAAAAATGGGAGAAATTATTGCTGAGGTACCCATCCCTAGTGGTTTGGTCTAGGTTAGAATAGAGGTTAAATTCACCAATGGAGTTAATTATGCAAACCTTAATACTTTTATCACTATTGCTGGCACTTTTACATATTTGGTTATTGCCAATGATCTTAAATGCCAAGAATGTGGAATATTTGCTTTCTAACAGAGATGGGGCAGTGGAAGAGTCTGCGATGTCTCGGAGAGTAAGGAGAGCATCAACAAATTTTAAGGAAAGCTTCCCTGTTTTTTTAGCCTTGTGTCTTCTTTCCATAATTGTAGAGGTGGATAACACTTCACTGGCTATGTATTGGCTCATTTTTAGAGCTCTATATTTAATCTCTTATGCTGCAGGGATTATTTATTTAAGAACACTTTTATGGTTTGGCTCTTTAGTTTGTTTAATTATGATGGCAGTTTCTTTTGTTTAGAATAAAGAAGACTAACCCGGGGGATATCAAATGGAAGGCATGATCATAGTATTGGTCTTAGTTGTGGTGCTACTAATAAAATCCTTTAGGTATTTCAGCAAACGAGGTTCACCTTCAACAAAGGATAAGGACAGTCATACGAAAGGTGACCAATAAAAATGCAAAAATTTAAAAAGGTAACAGAATGTTCTTAATTCCTAAAAGGATTGCAATTAATAACAATGACACGATTAAATAATAAATTATTTTTAATCGCATCTAATCCTATCCTTTTACTCTAGAAACGTATTCACCAGTTCTGGTATCAACTTTTATGCATTCGCCCTGATTAATAAACAAAGGAACCCTTACTTTTGCACCGGTCTCAATTTGAGCAGGTTTAAAGCCTCCTTGAGCCGTATCTCCGCGTAAGCCTGGATCGGTTTTCACAACCTTAACTTCAATAAAATTAGGCGGTTCCACCAAAATAACTTCGTTATTCCATAACGTGACTGTGCAAATGGCCTCCTCCTTGAACCACTCTTGTGAACTCTGAATTGCCTCCACAGTGGTCGCGAGTTGCTCGTAGGATTTCATGTCCATAAAATGCCATAGATTGCCGTCAGTGTAGAGGTATTGCATGTTCCGAAGGATTACGTCTGCCTGCTCAAGACTACCTCCAATTTTTACCGTTTTTTCCAATACTTTACCGTTTCTCAGATTCTTAACCTTTAATTTATTGAATGCTTGCCCCTTACCAGGCTTGTTGAATTCAGATTCTAGAATTGTGTACGGTTGACCATCAATTAATATCTTTAAGCCGGGCTTAAAGTCACCGCTCTTGTATGTTGACATTACAAAAACTCCTGATGTCTGAAATTTATTTAGGCTCTATTGCCAAAGAATCTATTTTTTTAAACGGTGGAACAGAACGTCCTCTTTTGCCTCTATCACTCAGGAAATGATGAAAATCTTCGGGTCTAATTATTTTCGGTTTTTTACCACTGTAGACACGCAAAGAATCCTTGGAATTTAAAACAACAACAGAGACCAATCTTTCTTTGCCTGCTTTAAATTTTTTGGGTGGTATGCCAATAATTTTGAGGCCTTTCCCTTTGGTCATCTGGACGATTTGATCGGATGAGAAAATCAACAGTTTACCGGCAGAATTTGCAGCAGCAATCAAAGTTCCCTTAGGATAATCTGTTTGTCTGGTATCGGCTGGAATTAAAACACTGGCATCGCCTGTAACTCTTAAACATGATTTTCCTTTCCTGTTTTTTGTGTACAAATCACTGACTTTGGCAAAAAATCCATAGCCATTACTTGTTGCCAGCAACCAGTGAGTTTTGGCTGTTCCTGACATAATTCCGGCGAAGGTAGCACCGTCCGGCGGGTTAAGTCGACTCGATAAAGGTTCACCCTGACTTCGTGCCGATGGAAGCGTGTTTGTAACGATGCTGTAAACTCGTCCTGTGCTGTCAATGAATACAGTAAATTGATTGCTCCTTCCGCCAACCGAGGTTAGGTAAGCATCGCCAGTTTTATAGTTTAGCTTTTCCGGCTCATCAATTGACCCTTTGGCAGATCTAACCCAACCACTCTGTGACAAAACTATAGTAACCGGATCGCTGGATGCCAGTTGAGTTTCGTGGAGTGCTTGTGAAGTCTCTGCCTCCTCGTTAAACTTTGTTCTCCGATCATCACCAAATTCTTTTGCATCCTCCAAAATTTCTTTTTGAATAAGCTGATTTATTTCTTTCTTGCTTTCGAGAAGTTTAGCCAGGCTTTTTTGCTCAGATTCCAGATCGTCTTTCTCAAGTTGAATCTTTTGTTCTTCGAGTTTAGCTAAATTTCTCAGCCTAAGGTTTAATATGGATTCTGCTTGCAAGTCGGTTAGTTTGAATTTTTTGATTAATTTTTCTTTAGGTTTTTCCTGCTCTCGAACGATACGGATAACTTCATCAAGATTTAAATAAATGATCATCAATCCTTCTAGGATATGAAGCCGGGACTCAACTTCATCTAATCGAAACTCGAGTCTTTTTTTGACCGTTAGGAACCTGAACTTAAGCCATTCCAGCAATAGGGTTTTTAAATCATAAATCTTGGGTTTACCGTCCAGTCCAATTGCATTCATGTTAACTCGAATGGTTTTTTCAAGATCTGTGGTGGCAAATAAATGACTCATCAATTCACTGGTATCAACTCTTGATGATTTGGGTGTAATCACAACCCTAATTGGTGTTTTATGATCCGACTCATCATTGATGTCGGTTACAAGTGGCAGTTTCTTGTCTTTCATTTGCAGAGCAATCTGCTCAATGATCTTGTTCCCGGAAATTTGATAGGGTAGTTCATCGATGACAATGACGCCCTTTTCTTTTCGATAACGAGCCCTAATTTTGATCGTTCCTATACCTTTTTTGTAAATATTTTTAATTTCACTAATAGGGGTAATGATCTCCCCGCCAGAAGGAAAATCAGGTCCCTGGAATTTGTTACTTCTTAATAGTTGGCCAATAGACAACTCAGGGTTGACGATTAACTTGTTCAGAAGCGTCGCCATTTCTCGGATGTTATGCGGAGGAATATCAGTTGACATGCCAACAGCAATTCCTGTCACTCCATTGAGTATAAGATTGGGTAATCTTGCTGGGAGATAGACTGGTTCGTTCAAGGTTCCATCGAAATTAAGCTTCCAATCCACTGTACCTTGGCCCAATTCTAACAAAAGGAGCTTGGTGTAAGCGCTAAGTTTAGCTTCCGTATATCGCATGGCAGCAAATGATTTTGGGTCATCGTAAGATCCCCAGTTTCCTTGGCCAATGATCAGTGGATAACGGTAAGAAAAATCTTGAGCCATGCTAACCATTGCCTCATAACAAGCAGTGTCTCCATGTGGATGGTATTTCCCCAAAACATCGCCCACAGTCCTTGCAGATTTTTTTGGTTTGGATTTCACCGATAAACCCAATTCCGACATCGCGTAGATGATTCTTCTTTGCACTGGTTTTAAACCGTCACCAACGAACGGCAATGCTCGATCTAGTATGACGTACATGGAATAATCCAAATACGCTTTCTCCGCAAATTCCTTTAGCGGTTGAATATCTATCGCAGTGCCATTGGATCCAGTGGTAAAATCCAATTCCTTTTGATCACCCATTCTATACTTCTGCCAGGTTGCCTTTCTCTTCGAGCCATTTACGGCGATCTGGATACCGTTTTTTTGCCATCAACATATCCAGCATCTCGATGGTGCCATCTTCAGCCGTAATGGTTAATTGTACCAGTCTTCTGGTTTCAGGTTTCATGGTTGTTTCACGCAATTGAGCTGGACTCATTTCACCCAAACCTTTAAACCTGGTAACGGTAAGTTTTCCATTTATTTTTTGCTTTTTAATTTTTTTCAACTGTGCTTCTCGTTCTGTGTCATCCAAAGCATAAAAAACCTGTTTGCCAACATCAATTCTATACAAAGGAGGCATGGCAACGTAAATATGACCACTGCGAACCAATTCTGGAAAATGTTTGACAAACAAGGCACAGATTAAAGTAGCAATATGCTGACCGTCTGAATCAGCATCAGCAAGAATACAGATTTTATTATAACGGAGATTCTCCAGATCATCTGAACCTGGATAAACTCCCATTGCCAAAGCAATATTACTGATTTCCTGTGAGGACAATAATTTAGATTCATCAACTTCCCAGCTGTTAAGTATCTTCCCTCGAAGCGGTAAAATTGCTTGATGTTTTCTATCACGAGCCTGCTTAGCAGAGCCGCCTGCCGAGTCACCTTCAACAAGAAAAAGCTCACATAAATCTGGCTCGTCGCTTGTGCAATCAGCCAATTTTCCTGGCAAAGTCGGTCCACCAGTTAGTTTTTTTCGTTTGATTTTTTTATACTTCTTGATTCTTTTCTGAGCATTTTGAATTGCCCGTAAAGTGATTTGGTCTCCAGCTTCGGGGTGTCGATTTAACCACAAAGTAAAGGCATCTTTAATGACACCGGCCACATAGGCAGTGGCACTTCTAGATCTCAATTTCTCTTTTGTTTGTCCTGTGAATTGTGGTTCTTCTAGACGGACGGAGAGAATAAAGCTGATTCCAAACCAAACATCTTCAGGCGATAATTTAATACCCCTTGGTAGCAGGTTTCTGTACTCGGAAAAATCTTTGATTGCCTCTACCAACCCACTTCTAAACCCTGAAACATGAGTTCCACCTTGCCTGGTAGGAATTAAATTAACATAGGATTCCTGTATTCCCTCGGACTCCTCTTCAGGCCAAGTCAAGCTCCATTCTACCTCTTCATTTTTGGATCTGCTGCTGCCATAGAAAGGCTTAGAAGGTATACAATCAAGCCCTTTTAATTCTTCAGATAAATACTCATTTACTCCGCCTTGATATAGCCATGTAAATTTTTCCTCGGTTTCTTCAACAAAGAATTTAATATTAAGTCCGGGGCACAGGACCGCCTTGGCTCTCAAATTATGTTTCAAATCCTTTACATTAATCCGGTCAGAATCAAAATACTTTCCATTGGCCCAGAACCTTATGGTAGTTCCTGTATTGGTCTTACCTACACCCCCAACAATTTCCAGTTCTGATGTTTTCTCTCCATTTTGAAAACTAAGGTTGTATTCATGTCCCTCGCGTTTTATCCAAACTTCAAGGTTTTTTGAAAGTGCATTTACTACGGAGACCCCAACACCGTGAAGACCACCGGAAAACCGGTAACTCTTATTGGAAAATTTTGCACCTGCATGCAATCTTGACAAAATCAGTTCAACTGCAGGAATTTTTTCTTCTGGGTGATCGTCAACGGGCATGCCTCTGCCATCATCAGCAACCTCAAGAGAACCGTCTTTGTGCAGAACAACGGAAATTTTTTTGCAATGCCCAGCGATTGCTTCATCAACACTGTTATCAATGACTTCGTAAGCTAGGTGATTGGGACATTCCGTGTTGGTAAACATACTGGGTCTTTTTTGAACAGGTTCTAGCCCACTTAATACTTCAATATCTGAAGCGGTGTAATCTTTTGTCATGATTTTTAATTATTCTAGAGAAACTAGATTTGATCAAGGTCCTCTATTATTGATGCTTTGGTAGTTTTGCAAATGTCTGTCTGATGTTGGTAGTTATTGTGATCAATCCCAATAGTAATAGGAACTGATTTATCAAGATTTTTAGCTTGCGCTGAGGTTAACTCAAATCGCAAAAAGTGAACTGAGGATGTCTTGTCGGATGTACTTCTATCCAAATCCTCATCCGCTGTAGCAAAAACTTTGTCTGAATCACCAATCTTCACCCAAACCAGGTTTTCAATGCCAACCAACAAAGACAATGCTTTTTGCCTCTGTTCAGGCTCAGGGTATTCAATGAGCATTGTAACCTTCCAATT
>DTSX01000117.1:0-3168 GCA_012965065.1 Gammaproteobacteria bacterium | reverse complement strand
CTTTTTGCCTCTGTTCAGGCTCAGGGTATTCAATGAGCATTGTAACCTTCCAATTGTTGCCGTCAGGGATTAATGGGTTGTAGGTATCCAGCTCATCTTGAATACTTTGTTGTTCAAAAATCTTTTCAACACGAAGCATCTCCTGGATTTGGTATTGAATGGTTTTTCGATCTTCAAAAAGCAATCTGACATGATTGCCAACGGCCAAGTTCCGCTTCAATTTATGGGCTAAAATCTCATGTCTAAATGACTCTCTAATCTTGGAATACTGTTCTAGGCTATATAGATCCTCAATGGCTAGTTTTTTCTGCACCGGTTCTCCTAAATCTCATAAGCTCTTCTCAGCAATGTCATTGGGTGGGCATAACTAACTTCATTTGTACTAATTGACTCTATTTGTGCCCCTGCCATTGGACAGTCGGATGTAAATTGGTCGTAGTTTTGCTGATCCAGTTTTTGAGCGACTGGTTTACCGATTTTTACCGATGATTGTCTAAATTCTTTTTTCACCCCATAAGTCCCGTCATGGCCTGAACATCGTTCTATGGAAGTAACTTTTGTTTCAGGGATCATTTCCAGGATGTCTCGGGTTTTTAAACCGATACTTTGAACTTTCAGGTGGCAGGGCACTTGATAAAAAACAGATCCCAAAGAAGATTTGAAATTTTTATTAAAATTTCCTTCTTTGTTGAGCTGGTACAAGTATTCAAATGGATCCACAAAAGCTTCTGCTACTGCTTTAACTTTTTGCTCTTCTGGGAAAAGAAGTGGCAATTCTTGTTTAAACATAAGCACACATGAGGGAATTGGTGAAGTGATCTTCCAGCCATCGACTGCCCATGAGTGAAGTTCTGGCACGTTGATGTTTTTCGCAGCTTCTACCGATTTGATATCACCGAGTTCCAGCTTGGGCATGCCGCAACATTTCTCTGTTGAAGCAAACACAATGGGGACATTGCTTTGTTCAAAGCAAGCTATTGTGTCCTCAACAATCTCAGGATTATTGTTGTTGCCATAACAAGTCAAAAACAATACCACCCCTGGGTTTTTTGAATTTTGCTTCACCTTGTCGTTGTTCTTGGAATAATTTGAAAGTTTTTTTCTGACAGTCCTTCGATGAAACATAGGTCGTGGTGCAGTACGATCGATGCCAAGAGTTTTTTCAACAATCAGTCGACCTAACTTTGAGTTATTCGTTGCATTGACTGCTTCTGCAACCACCGGGATCCCAGCAATAGAGCCAAGCTTCTCTGGATTACTGAGTATTCTATCCCTAATCGTAGGGCCTCGTTTTTTAAATTTCAGTGCTTTTGCCCTCAACATTAAATTTGGGAAATCAACGTTAAATTCGTGCGGTGGAACGTAAGGGCATTTTGTTTTAAAACAAGTGTCACACAGGTAACAGTTGTCGATAACTTGCCAAAACTTATCCTCATCGACTGCATAGATATCACCGGTTGGAGTCTCATCAACCAAATCAAATAGTTTTGGAAAAGCATCGCAAAGGCTAAAACACCTGCGACAACCGCTGCAGATATTAAAAACCCGTTTCAGTTCATCAAACAACAGTTTGGGATTGTCAAAATCATCTCCTTGCCAGTCAATTGGATGACGAATAGGAGCTTCTAAACTTCCTTCTTGTATTTTCTTCACTCTGTGTCCATGTGTAAAAAAGGGGCGAAAAGATTTCACCCCTTCAGTTGATTATTGCAAGTTCAGCAATCGGAAAAATGACTATCAAAAATTGTTCAGATCAGTCCAAATTATCCAATGCTTGCTGAAAACGATTCGCGTGTGAACGCTCAGCTTTGGCCAAGGTTTCAAACCAATCTGCTATTTCTTCAAAACCTTCGTCTCTTGCTGTCTTTGCCATTCCGGGATACATATCGGTATATTCATAGGTCTCCCCTGCAATAGCAGCTCTCAAGTTGTCTGACGTCCTGCCAATTGGTAGACCTGTTGCAGGATCGCCTGTTTCTTCAAGATAATTAAGATGTCCGTGAGCATGCCCAGTCTCTCCCTCACCCGTGGATCTAAATACCGCAGAAACATCGTTGTATCCTTCAACATCCGCCTTTGCTGCGAAATACAAGTAGCGTCTATTTGCCTGGGATTCACCCGCAAATGCGTCCTTTAAATTTTGTTCTGTTTGACTCCCCTTCAAACTCATTTTAACCTCCTAAACCTTTAAAATAATTAGAATGATTCTAATTTTACAACAGATGTGGTGCTTCAACAACACTCAAACTATGTTTTTATTGATTGATTATAAGAAAAGTCTATGCAAACCTAATATTTCATCCTAAAAAACCCGTGGTATGCATGCAGTGAGTAAAACAAAGGATCAAAAGAAAACAATTGAAGAAAGCCTATCTGATCTTGAAAAACTGGTTGCAGAACTTGAAAATGGCGAACTTGAACTGGATCAAGCACTCAAAAAATTTGAACAGGGAGTCAAATTATCCAGAGAGTGTCAAAAAATCCTAGAAGAAACAGAGATGAAGATAAAAATTCTTATGGATGGTGAATTGAAAGCAACGGATGAACAATTAAAGTAATTTAAAATTGATATTTATCATACGCCCAAACTATCCCTTTACGGCAAGGATAGTGTAGAGTCCCCAGAACCAATTAATTTTATAACTTTCTGTACTAATGCAGTTAAAATGCAGCTTCTCCAACATCTCAAGTGTTTCAGAACTCTTTAAGCTATTGTATTCGGCATAATCAAACAACTGAGTGTAGAGATTTAGAATTCGCATGGTTAAAAAATCTCTAGTCCAATCAGTGATAATTATTTTCCCATCGTCTGCTAAAACTCTGCGTGCTTCACTCAAAGCAGCCTCTTGATTGTTGATATGACCCAAACAATTGGACAACACCACCCAGTCAAATGATTGGGAATCGTATGGAAGGGATTCGGCATTCCCTGTTTCTAAATGTACTTTGCTTGAGAGTTTTTCAGAGGCTTTTGCTAGCATGGCTTGATTGGGATCAATGCCATTGAACTCGGTAGCTGGAAATTTTTTTTCTAATATTTCTAAAAAAATACCTGTCCCACAACCCACATCCAAAAGCCTTGAATCTTGATTGAGATCTAAGATTTGTAAAGATTTGGAAAAAGAAGGAAGACAATAATGCTGCCACCTTTTGTCATAGTTTTTGGCT
>DTSX01000116.1 GCA_012965065.1 Gammaproteobacteria bacterium | reverse complement strand
GCTCAACCTACGGCTTTGACTGAATGGTATCAGTTTAATGTAGACACTGTACTAGTGATAATATATATTAAATATATTTCTCATAATAATTTCTTAACAAGGTAAGTTTTTTGAATTTTGGATTTGTAATTGACAATCGGAATTGCATTGGTTGCCATGCTTGTACAGTAGCCTGTAAATCTGAGAATTCTGTACCTTTAGGAGTCAATCGGACTTGGGTCAAATATGTTGAGAAGGGTTATTTCCCTGACACGCGCATAGTTTTCTCAGTTATGCGATGCAACCATTGTGAAAACGCCCCTTGTATAGAAATTTGTCCTACCAAGGCTCTATATACAAGACCTGACGGAATTGTTGATTTTAACAGTGATCGTTGTATAGCTTGTAAATCTTGCACCCAAGCATGCCCATACGATGCGATCTACATTGACCCAGAAACTAATACAGCCGCAAAATGTAATTATTGTGCTCACAGGGTCGATGTTGGACTGTTACCATCTTGTGTAACAGTATGCCCAACTGAAGCAATTATTGCAGGAGACATGGATGATCCAGGATCAAAAATTAACCATCTCATTTCCCGACAGCAGGTTACAGTTAGAAAACCGGAAAAAGGGACTCGACCAAAACTATTTTATATAGAAGGAGATGATGTTTCTCTTAATCCACTTGAAACAAAAAATTGTGAAGAAAATATTTTTGGATCTCAATCTGCTGGAGTTGGTCATCATTCAGGTAATACTAACAAATCTAGCTTTCACCATAAGCTAAATCAAGATGATAAAAAAAGAGAACAGAACTATAGGGGAATTTTTTCAAAAAATATTGGCCACCTATTGAATAAAGGTCTTAGCGGAGGGTCACGCCCTGCAAACCGAATATACGATACACCATCTAAAGGAATTCTCTGGGGATGGGAAGTTGCAGGTTATATTTTCACAAAGGCGCTTGCTGCAGGTATTTTAGGTTTGCCAATGCTATTAAATCTATTGGGTTTAGTAAATGTTTCAGAAGAAGTTTTTTTGCCTAGTGCCATTGCTTCTCTGATTTTGCTTGGAGCAACAGGAGGATTATTAATTATGGACCTCGACCAGCCAAAAAGATTTTTTTATGTTCTCCTTCGTCCCCAATGGAAATCTTGGCTCGTAAAAGGAGGTTATATCCTTACCATTTATGGTTTATTGGTTACTATTTTTTGCATTGCAAATCTGTTAAATCTTGAAAAAATGAACTATTGGTTGGTATTGCCGATCCTCTTTATGGGTGTGTTACTTGCGATTTATACTGCATTTCTTTTTGCACAGGCTAAAGGTCGTGATTTCTGGCAAAGCCCACTGTTGATACTTCATATGTTTCTACATTCAATCATTGGTGGTTCTGCTGTTTTAATTTTGGTCAATCCTCTTTTCCAGCCACTTAATTTGATGATGCCTGATCTGAAAAATATTATGATATGGGCAATAATTATTAATTTATTATCTATATTTGCAGAACTTTCATTTCCTCATCCAACCGAAGACTCTCATAGGACGAAAAATTTGATTTACAAAGGGTATTTCAAATACGAATTCTGGCTTGGAGTGATCTTTTTTGGGAGTTTAATACCAGTTATATTGCTCTTTTGGACTACAATCCCTCTTATTCTATCTTTAGCTAGTTTTTTAATTTTGATTGGAGTTTGGTATTCCATCCGTATATGGCTCATGGCACCTCAAATGATTTCATTGAGTTAAAAAAAAATAAAAAAATAAATTTTTCTAACTAAAATATTTGCATCCAATATTTAATTTTATGCAAATGTAGATAAAAAGAAAATGTCTATTTGATTGCAAATTCAAACTATAAGATAATAATTATTTTTTTCTTTTCTAAAGTCTTACTCTCCGTAAGGGAAAAATAATCCTTAAAATAATTGTTGTCTTTACAAGCTTTAAATTTAAGAGAAGTAATAAATATGCAGAAACAACCTGATCCGTCATGGATAGAAAAATTGGCTCAGGGGTTGGGAATTATTCCAGACCTTAGCGAACAAGAAACAAATGAAATTGAAATATTAGCTGAAGGACAACTCAGTCATTTTCCTCCACCTGAAAAATGGGATGACTGGGTTGAATATGAAGCAAAAGATTGGTCAAAAAAAAAGAAAAGGCACTACTCTATAATTCCTACTTCATGCTTCAACTGTGAATCTGGTTGTGGATTACTAAGTTATATTGATAAAGAAACTGGTAAGGTCAGAAAATTTGAAGGTAACCCTTATCATCCCGGAAGCCGAGGACGCATTTGTGCTAAGGGTCCTGCAACTATTAACCAGATTGAAGACCCTGAACGCATTTTGTACCCTCTCAAACGTGTTGGTAAAAGAGGTGAAGGCAATTGGGAAAGAGTATCATGGGATTCAGTACTAGATGATATTTCAGACCAAATACGTTTAGCACTCGAAGAGGGACGTAACAATGAAATAGCTTATCATGTAGGGCGCCCTGGTCATGAGGGATACATGGATAGAGTTCTTCAGGCATGGGGAGTTGATGGTCACAACAGTCATACAAATATCTGCTCCGCTGGTGCCAGATTTGGTTATGCTATTTGGGATGGTTCGGACAGAAGCTCACCTGATTTTTCCAATGCCGATTTTATACTATTGATTAGTGCACATCTTGAGTCCGGTCACTATTTCAACCCTCACGCACAACGGATTATAGAAGCTAAAAATAACGGGACTAAGATTGCAGTAATGGATATACGTCTTTCAAATACAGCCAGCCGAGCAGATTACTGGATGCCTACCTATCCTGGAACTGAAGCTGCCGTATTGCTGTCCATGGCGAGAATAATTCTAATTGAAAAACTTTATAATCACGAATTTTTAAGCAACTGGGTTAATTGGCAGGATTGGCTCAAAAAAGATCATCCTGGAACGAAGATAACCCTTGAAAATGCAATTGAAAAACTAATTGAATATTATGCTGATTATACTCCAGAATTTGCTGAAAAAGAAAGTGGAGTACCTTCAAAAATGGTTATTGATGTAGCTCGAAAAATTGGTCGAGCAGGAACTCGATTTTCTGCCATGAATTGGCGAAGTGCCAGTAGTGGGAACCTTGGGGGATGGCAGGTTGCTCGTTGTCTTAAGTTTCTAAACGTCTTGACCGGAAGTGTAGGTACTCAAGGGGGCACACTTCCAAGTTCATGGAACAAATTTAAACCAACGCTTTGCAGCGAGCCACCCTCTCAAAAATTTTGGAATGAGTTACATTTTCCAAATGAATATCCACTATCACATTATGAAATGAGTTTCCTTTTGCCCCATTTTCTTAATGAAAAGCGAGGAAAAATGTCTGTCTATTTCACCCGTGTTTTTAATCCTGTTTGGACTTTACCTGACGGTTTCAGTTGGATTGAAGCACTTCGTGATGAAGAAAAAATTGGGCTACATGTTGCCATGACTCCAACTTGGAATGAAACTGCATATTTTGCAGACTATGTTTTACCAATGGGACATTCTTCAGAGCGTCATGACCTTATTAGCTATGAAACACATGCTGGGATGTGGGTTGCATATCGGCAACCTGTTTTAAGGGAATATGCACGCAGACAAGGGCAAGAACCAGAGTTTACCTACCAGACCAATCCTGGAGAAGTTTGGGAAGAAGATGAATTTTGGATTGAACTTTCTTGGCGTATAGATCCTAAAGGGACTCTAGGAATCAGAGAACATTTCCTTTCGCCCTATAAAGAAGGAGAAAAATTAACAATCAATGAATACTATCGTTATATTTTTGAAAATGTCCCTGGATTGAAAGAACGTTCAGATGAAGAAAATATTACTCCACATGAATATATGAGAAAATATGGGGCATTTGAGATTAAAAAAGAAGTGTATGAGCTTTATAGAGATCTTCTCAGTAAAGAGCAGCTAAAAAATACTACACTAGACAAAAATCGTGGATTAGTAATTAAGAAGGATAAAATTGTAGGATTGATAGTTGACGGACAAGCATGCAATGGATTTGAATCTCCATCACGAAAGCAAGAACTTTACTCACAAACTTTAGCGGATTGGAAATGGCCAGAATACACTTTACCAGGTTATATCAAAAGTCATGTTCATGAAGAAGAAATGAATAGAGAAAAAGGTGAATTCCCTCTAGTGCCTACTTACAGGCTTCCCGCACTTATTCACTCCCGTTCTTCAAATGCAAAGTGGTTGGTAGAAATTTCCAACCGAAATCCTGTTTTGATGCATACTTCAGATGCCAAAAAGTTAGGTTTAAATACTGGAGACATGATACGAATAAACACAGAAATTGGTTTTTTTGTGGCTCGTTTATGGTCCACAGAGGGAATGCGTCCAGGAGTGGTTGCATGTTCACATCATATCGGTCGATGGCGGAGACCACAGGATGCTAAGGCAAATAGTTGGGCAACAAATCTTGTAGATATTCAAGAGTTTGAATCCGGCAAATGGAAAATGAACGTTATTTCTGGAATTAAACCATCTGAAAGTATAGATAAAGACATGAAACGCATTTTTTGGCGCGATGGTGGTGTTCACCAGAATATTACGCATGCTGTTCATCCAGATCCAATCAGTGGAATGCACTGCTGGCATCAAAAAGTTAGGATTGAAAAAGCCCATCATTCGGACACATATGGAGATGTATTTGTGGATACTCAAAAATCAAAAAAAGTTTTTCAAGATTGGCTTAAAAAAACTCGCCCAGCTCCGGGACCCAATGGACTTCGAAGACCTTTATGGCTAAAGCGACCTCTACGTCCAATAGAAGAGTCTTTCTTTTTGACCAATAAGACTTAAAGGTTTCTGGTATTCCTCAGGCAAACTATTAATGTGTGAATATTAAAACTGAAAATGTATTTTTTTGAATGCACCTAAAGTCTGTCCGATTTATAAAAACTTTCCACAGGTTTGACGAATAACACACTTGGTTTAGGCACTCTAGACCCAAGACATACTCAGTTTCAAAAAGAAGGTCAATCTTCCAAACCGCTTTTTTGATCCCGAAAGACATGTCCATGGGGCATCAAGAACCTAAAACAAGAACTTTGAAGAAGTGGGTGGACAAGGTACTGTTGAAATGGAAACAGGAAATAAACCATGGATGAAGATTGTTGCTAAATTAAAAGCAATGACAATAAATGAAAAACAAAATATTGAAATCAGTTTGTTTATCATGGTAAGTTACGATCTTGATACTTTCTGGTAATTTGTTTTTGAGAGTGCTTTCCTGGAACGCTTCGATGTGGATAAAGAAACTGCAGAATCGATCCGCTTAGATGAAGAAAAACTTTTGAAATTCGGAATGGAGTGGTTGAAGTTTGCTTTATTCAATGAAGGTACGTTTCGGCCAAAGGTTAACAAATGAGCAATTTTTTTAGCCTGTCTGTAATTGATAAATATAAAAAAAACTTGACTATTATTGTCAAACAAGGGAAACACAGCAATATTTTTATAATTTCATCAGGATAATGAAATGAGTGATTTTGATACTGAGCTAAATTGTGAGGGA
>DTSX01000115.1 GCA_012965065.1 Gammaproteobacteria bacterium | reverse complement strand
TCATAAAGAGTGAAATCAAAAGGCTCCCAACCGTACCAGTCAGAGTTTTGTTCAGGTTGCTCATCAGTAATATTAAGAGCACCGATTGTGATTGAGGCATCCCAAGGGAGTTGATATCCAACTTGTAAGTTCCACTCCATGTGGCTGCCTACAGCGTAATTAGAATCGCCGTAATCCTCGTCCTGACCTGACAGGTAATAACCAGTTATTGCAGCATTCCAGTCGCCTTTACCCCAATAAACGTGGGGGTTAATGCGAAGATCTGGCAATCCTAGCTCGCCCTGATACTCATCTTTGGGGCTTTCAGGATAAGCTTGCACAATGTACTTGGTGTATTTCGCTGCACTGATACCCATGTCAAAGCGACCGGCTTTTTCAGTGTCAAGGATGTAAGTCAAATCAAAGTCCAAACCTTCTGCCTCAACACCCTCAAAGTTGTTGTATTGCAGAGAAATGTAGTCGACGGTTCCTGCCGCGCCTGGCTCACCGGGTCCAAAACGGTAAACGTAGTTGACAAGGCCAGCTGCTTCAGCTGCGAACTCACGATTAATACTTGATGTGGAAATCAAGTTGTCATACTCGGTATGCCACAATCCTACCTGGAGGGTCAAGCCTGGAAGTGGGGCAAGTACTACACCCAGGGTCCAGTGCTCCGACTGCTCTGGTGCCAGATTGGGGTTACCGCCGTAAAGTGCACGATATTGAGTTGCTGTACAAACAGCTGCACCAGTCTGACAACCCACGAGATCTATACCGCTTGGGAAACTTTCGGACATATTGCCGAACAGCTCATCCATTGCAGCTACACGGAATCCTTCACCATAGGTTCCTCTGACTAAGACCCAGTCTATAGGTCTGTAGGCAAGTGTGATTTGCGGTGAGAAGTTGCTGCCAATGCCAGAAGTACTGTAGTCGTCGTAACGACCTGCGACACTGAGATCCAAGTTTTCCATGACGGGTAAACCAACTTCAAAGAAAGCAGTTTTTTGGCTTCTCTCAGCACCGATGTTGTCACCACCTGCTGTACCAGCAATAATCAGTGCATTGGATGCAGGGTCATTTATTTGGCTAAAGGACAGATGCGCATACTCGGCACCAACAACCAAGCCAACAGGCCCACCGGCCAATTCACCAATATCAAGTCTTGCCACAAAGTCAGCTTGACTGCGTTTTAGGTCTGCTTGGTAAAGCTTAGTGTGATTGAAGCCTTGCATTCTAGCTTGAATGGCGTCCAAGCCGGTTCCGCTGACATTCCACAAGTCAAGAACACCAGCATCTAAATCTGCTTGTAACAGCGACTTGTTAACAAGATTTTGCGTCATGTTGTCGATGTCGTTGTTGACAACTTGAACATTTACTTCCCAATCCAAACCACCAGCCATGTCCAACACTCCACTAAGACCAAGTCTTATATCTTGAATGTTTTCAATAACATTGTTGTCACGTGTTCCATTAGGGACAGAACGGGCAAGCAAAATGGCTGTACCACAATCGATAGTAGGGTCATCGCAGTCGATACCATAAGCTTTTAGCGGATGGTGTGGGTTGTCTGAATACATAGTTGGGTAGGGTGAGGTGATCGGCGTACCTGCAAACCTGGAATCAGAATCGTTTTGAGAAATCATCAGTACTGCGTGAGCATCCACATCGGGTGTTACCTCCATAGTTGATTTCAACAAGAGTGCATTCCGTTTCACACGCGGTATTGACATGATGTCCTGGGCAAAGTCATAGCCGCATCTACCATATGAACTTCCACCTTCAGCACCCGCCCATCTATAAGAATTAGGAAAGGCAGGATCGCTGTTTGTTCCATCATCTCCTGCTCCACCAACTGGTTTTTCAGGACATCTTGGATCAACAACATAACCACCAAGACCCAGGTTATTACCGTATACATAGGCAGATCCTGGGTAGCCAAAGGAACTAAAGTAATCGTAGTTGTAGGCATGAGCCGCATACTCGATGTCGCGGTAATATTGTGGGTTTCGACCGTAATGCTGGACGGTGTAATACATGTTGCCTCTGGAGTTTGAAATACCACCGGTGAGATTTGCTCTGATGTATTCCGCACCTGCTTGAGGCCTTCCAGAAGTCAAAGAGAACTCCATGCCGTCAAAATCCTTACGGGTTATGATGTTGATAACACCTGCAATTGCGTCAGAACCGTAAATAGCTGATGCACCATCGCGTAGGATTTCAACTCGTTCAACTATTGATGTAGGTATCTGGTTCAAGTTTTGAGCACTTCCTCCAGATGAACCGGTTGAAGCAATTCTTCGCCCGTCTATCAATACCAAAGTTCTTGCAGAACCCAAGCCACGCAATGAAATGTTATTAACAACTGCTTGTCCGTTGGCATACCCGGAAGTTTCCTTAAAGGATCCGAATGAGTTGTAAGGTGTTGTTTGCAACACTTCCGCAACCGTTGCGAAACCTGACAATTCAATTTGCTCTCGCGATATAATGGTAACGGGGCTCGCGGTCTCAACATCGGTTTGTTTCAATCGAGAACCAGTTACTTCAATCGTTCCAAGCTCTGCAGCATCTTCGTCTTCGTCTTGGGACCATGCAGGAACTGCAAACAAAGCAGCTGCGACTCCACAAGCGACAAAGGCACTGAAAGCTTTTCCAAATAGCTTTATTTTCATTATTATTTTCCCCCTGATTTTCAGAGTTATTAAACTAAACTGAGTCAGACCCAACGCCCACTATGCATGTACAGCAGAGCCTTTCTCCATAAACTAAATTCATTTTCATGGAATTGTATGACTTAAGCAAGCTAAATATTGACAACAAAATCAGTCAAATCTTTCGAAATTGGCTGGATTTAAATGGATTGAAGTAGAATGTTGTATTATAACAACAACAATTCATCCCTTTATATCCCAATTAAGTCTAATGCAAGCCCCTATTCTGTGTTGTGATCTCGTCTGCAGTCGGAGTATCATACAGGCACAATCTTTTCGGTTAAGGAATTGTTTACATGACGAAGACTAAATTTTTTTCACACTTTGTTTTTTTTGTGATTTTCTGTTGCATTGGTGGACCAATCCATGCTCAAACACTGGAGGAAAAATTAGAAGAATGTTCTAAAACCCAAGTTTCCCTCATTCGCTTGCAATGTTACGACAGATTGACTCAAGAACCTGTCGTCACACAATCTGCACAAACTACTCGCAAGAAATTTAGATTGCGTAGAAATAAGAATCAAGCAACGCAAGAAGTCCGTAAAGAATCAGTGGCCGATGAGAACACAGAAGTTTTGTCTCAGAAGATAGATCAATTTGGCAATGAAACAATTGCTCAAGTCGATGAGGAGCCCGACCAAATTACCAGTAGAATCCTTGGCGAATTCAAAGGTTGGTCAGGCTATACGAAATTTCAGTTGGAGAATGGCCAGGTATGGCAACAATCGAGCAAAGGCCTTCTAATCGTGCGAATAAACAATCCCACAGTGACCATTAAAAAAAGTTTTTTTGGCACTTACACGCTCAATGTAGAAGGTGTTAATTCAAGTATAAAAGTGAGAAGAACACAGTAAATAAATTTTGATCATAGATTTATAAATGTAAATGTCTTACTTGATTATAGTTGCCATTGTTCTGGTTGTTCTGATC
Source organism: Gammaproteobacteria bacterium (assembly GCA_012965065.1). GTDB lineage: Bacteria > Pseudomonadota > Gammaproteobacteria > Steroidobacterales > UBA11654 > DTSX01. The sequence goes on along the minus strand of DTSX01000115.1, from coordinate 1,967 downwards.
GGACCTAGCTTGTGGGTAAAGGGGACCATGAAAAAATACAGCCAGCCCGACGACCGTTACCCATTTACCGGTGCTGTGTTCGCAAGCAAGCTCTTGACCGCCCTCAATCTGCAAGACATTAAAATTGAACCAACAGAGCTAGGGGATCATTACGACCCCATTGCTAGGGCTGTTCGCTTAACCGCGGACAAACACGACTCCAAGTCATTGACAGCCATTACCATTGCAGCCCATGAAGTGGGCCATGCACATCAACATGCAATCGGTTATGGCCCTTTCAAATTACGCACGCTTCTTGTCAAAACCATGGCACCTGCAGAACGCTTTGGAGCTCTCATTTTAATGACGGCGCCATTCATTGCCTTGATAACCAGAGTCCCAGGGCCTGGATTGTTGATGTTTTTGGGTGGCTTGTTGACCCTGGGCCTAGGCGCTGTGGTTCATCTGATTACCTTGCCGACCGAGTTGAATGCAAGCTTTGGCCGTGCTTTGCCCATGCTGGAGGAAGGCAATATTCTCAAAGAAGGCGACGAGGTTTATGCCAGACGTCTGTTGACCGCTGCGGCTTGCACCTACGTGGCCGCATCTTTAATGAGTTTGATTAACGTGGCAAGATGGTGGACCATTCTTAGAAAAGGTCCACTTTAATCGGTTTTACCTTGGACTAATCTGTAACCTGGTTGTAAATCCAGCTTTGCTGCAACGCCTGCGTTTAGTTCAAGCACCCACTTGACCTTGGCATGCGATGGAATGCTAGCCAAAGACAGAGGCTTCGCATTCTTGTGAATCTTAACAATCCTACCGTTAGGGTTTAAAAATAAGATGTCAAGACTGATGACGGTGTTCTTCATCCACATTGATACCTGTCTTGGCTGGCTAAAGACAAACAACATCCCTGCGTTTTCGGGTAAGTCAGTTACATGCATGAGTCCTTGTGCTCTTTTTGCAGGGGTATCTGCAATGTAGGCATTGATGACGACATCCTCACCCCGGACTTTTTCAATTTCTATCAGCTCTTGCTTCCAACCCACCAATTGTTCGGGAACAGAATTTTCTGCTTGCACAGGGGATAAGCAGATCAACACCAGAGAGATCGTAGATGCACTGGGGAGGTATTTCATTGGAATATCAAACCACATAGGTAAATATCTTAAACGTAATTTGAACTTTGTAGTAGCCTAGCTAAAGGATTCAGTAGCAAAAAAAATCAGTGAAACAACATTATCTTTTAACTTCTGACTTCGAGTTAACACCCGTGGATCACTCAGAGTCGATGACCGTGTATTTTGGAATCGGTGATTCACCCTTCGGCACCTGGTGCTTGGCTTGGGACAACTTGGGTTTGGTCTATTCAAATATGGTGATAGACGATCGAGAAAGGCATATCAGAGAACTGAAAAAGCTTTTCTCTGTAACAGAATGTGTAACCAACAACGACCAAGCGGTTGAATACCTAAATCTTTATTTTCGACCCCTGTACCCGCCTTTCAATGCTCATATTCTTGCCACTCCTTTCCAAGCCTTGGTATGGCAGCAAACTTGCCGTATCCCTTTTGGGGAAACAATTTCCTACAAGCAGCTTGGCAACAATATCAATTGCGCCTCACCCAGGGCGGTTGGGCAAGCGTTAGCATCCAACCCAATTGCTTTCCTGATACCTTGTCACCGAGTCATTCATACATCGGGAGAGTTGGGCAATTATTCGATGGCAAAGCATACGCTTAGTCTGGATCAGAGAAAACAAATCAAATCCGATATGCTCCAATGGGAGAGGATGAAGACAGCACAAATGACTGGATAAAAAAAAGGGCGGTAAAACCGCCCTTTTTATTCTTTCGGAAAGTTTAACTTCTCTTAGATGTCCAGTTTCCACTTAAGGTAAGTTATTTTTCCTCTGTTGTCATAGAGACCGGTGTAGGCATCGTAATTCTGGCCTCCATTATCAGTCAACGGATCTTCATCAGTTA
>DTSX01000114.1 GCA_012965065.1 Gammaproteobacteria bacterium | reverse complement strand
CTGGAATCATTTATCTTCTTCCTCTGGTAATTGATTCCAGTTTTTTTGTGAGATTGAAACTCTCAAGCAAATCTAATATTCCTGTATTAACATAGTGATCTGATTGATTACCTGTAGGAGTATTTTGATGAAATTAGTTGAATTGGCCTCATTTGGCGATCAGGGATTATCGCTGATTGAGAGGGGGCAACCGAGTCCTTGTTTGGGTGAGGTGGTTGTAAAAATTAAAGCAGCTTCGGTTAATTACCGAGATTTTATGATTGCTCAGGGTTTTTACAACCCAAATCTCTCTTTACCACTAATTCCTTTATCGGATGGTGCTGGTGAAGTTGTGGAAGTTGGCAACGATGTGAAAAGTTTCGAACCGGGTGACAAGGTATGCTCGGTGTTGTTCCAAAATTGGCATGATTACAGTCAGCCAAGATCCATATCCACCGGTTGTGAGGCAGCAGGGGTTTTAACCGAGTATGCGGTTTTGCCTGAATCTGCTTTAGTTAAGATGCCCTCTAATTTGAATTTCGCTGAAGCATCTACTCTTCCTTGCGCTGCATTAACGGCTTGGGCATGTTTGCAAGCAGCCGATATCCATAAAGGTGATGCAGTTGTGCTTATGGGAACTGGCGGCGTCTCAATTTTTGGATTGCAATTTGCCAAGGCACTCGGTGCCAATGTAGTCATTACTTCCAGCAGTGATGAAAAATTGAAACGAGCAGAAAGCTTAGGTGCTGATGGGTTAATTAATTACAAAGAAAATCCAGATTGGGGTAAACAAGCTTTTGCATTGTCTGGTGACGGTGCAAAATTAATCATTGAAATTGGTGGAGCCGGAACATTAATGCAAAGCATTGATTCTCTGGGCACGGATGGACACATTTGCTTGATCGGTGCACTCCAGGGGATAAACTCAGAAATCAATCTGCTTCAAATTGTGTTCAAAAATATTCATTTGCATGGGATAACAGTAGCTCCTAGAGAAACCCAAAAACAGATGAATGAATTTATTGTTCAACATGACATTCATCCAGTAATTGATCAAGAATTTGATTTTGAAGAAGGTCCTGGTGCAATTTTGGGAATTGCTGCTGGGAATCACTTTGGAAAAATAGTAATTAATTTGGATAGATAATTTCTACGAGAGTATGACCCAAACAGGGAGAGGATCTTTGACACAACACAATCTCCAAATAAATTTTCTTGAGTTGTATCGGAATGATGATCGTATCTTCTCTGAAATCTCTTTCGATCTGTCTGAAGGCCAGCATTTACTGATAAGTGGCGCAAATGGAACTGGTAAAACCAGCTTGTTGCGGGTGATTTGTGGCTTAACCATCCCTACAGGTGGGACCATTTTATGGAACCAGTTAGCCACCAACAATATCGATTGCCGTTATCACGAGCATCTGGCCTATCTCGGACATAAAAATGCTTTAATACCTGAATTGACAGCGAGAGAGAATCTTGAATACACATTTGAGGGGAACCGATCAATTAATAGAACTTCCAGTGTTCTTGAAGCGTTTGGCCTGAATAAATATTTGGATCAATATGCTGAAAAACTTTCCAATGGTCAAATACGAAAGGTAGCATTGTCACGGATTCTTTTGTCCGAAAAAACACTCTGGATTTTAGATGAGCCTGTTGCAAACCTCGACACCTCAGGCACACAATTCCTGTTGGCAGAAATGCAAGCTCATTTGGACCAAGGAGGCATGCTTATCACCACATCCAATCTTAACGATCAGACTTTGAAACCCAACAGCGAAATCAACTTAGATAAGGCATGATGAAGGTGTTAAGAATTATTTTTTTAAAGGACTTAAAAGTGTCTTTGCGGAGATGGAGTGATCTCTTAACCAGTTTTATTCTATTTGTTTTGGTTTGTCTCATTTTCCCACTCACTCTTGGAAACGATCCGTCATTGTTATTAAAAATTATTGGTCCGGTGATGCTTGTTGCCGCGCTTCTAGCAACTTTATTGGCAATGCAGAATATATTTAGGCCAGATGTTTTAAACGGATCGCTGGAACAATTAACTTTGAACTCGTATCCGTTGACTTTGATTATTTGCACTAAAATCTTTAGTTTTTGGGTAATCACTTCGCTACCACTGATACTGATATCTGGTTTTATTGCTTCCAGTTACTACGTCACTGGAAATTCAATTCTTATCGTCATTTTAACTTTGCTGCTTAGTACCCCTAGTTTGGTGCATATTTCCGCACTTGCGGCAGCTTTGACCGTAGCCATTCGATACCCCGGAGCCCTTATGGCACTCATTATCATTCCATTATCGTTGCCGATTATGATTTTTGGCGCAAAAGCAATAGAATTTTCAATTTCTGGAATTGATGCTTCCGCACCTCTTTATTTTTTGTTGGGAATGATGTTTTTCACTTGCAGTTTGGGACCGGTGGTTACAGCCGCAGCAATTAAAATATCAATTGATTAGAATGATTTTTTAACGATGAATTTAAAAAGTATTTATAAACTTGGTTCACCTCCACTATTTTACAAACTCTGCATTGTTTTGGAGCCTTGGTACTTAATAAGCTCTATTCTGTTGATTGCAGTTGGAATGTATGGTGGGTTATTTGTTGCACCCCCGGATTATCAAATGGGGGATGCATTCCGAATTATTTACTTCCATGTCCCGAGTGCCTATGTCTCCATGATGGCCTATGTTTTCATGGCTGTCTCAGCCATTATAGGGTTAACATGGCGTTCGAACGTTGCTTTTTCTCTGGCAAAAAGCTGTGCCCCTATAGGCGCATCTTTTACGTTTTTAGCATTGATAACTGGAATGCTCTGGGGCAAGCCTATGTGGGGAACTGCGTGGGTTTGGGACGCAAGGCTGACCTCTGAATTGATCCTTTTATTTCTCTATTTAGCCTACATCATGTTGCATTTATCAATACCAGACCGATCCAAAGCAGACCGAGCGACGGCTTTGCTGGCTATCGTTGGTGTAGTCAATATCCCCATCATTCATTATTCGGTTGTTTGGTGGAACACTCTCCACCAGGCTTCAACCATTTCAAAATTCGCCAAACCATCGATTGCTACAGAAATGTTGTGGCCCTTGGTGATTATGATCTTGGGTTATACCTTGCTATTTGCAGCGTTTCTTTCAAAAAGAACCGCTGCTGAACTAGCTGTTCGGGAAAAAAGAACAAGATGGCTACAAACACTGATTGTAGGAGACAAAAACAATGCCTGAGATTTTTGCAATGGGCGGTTATGGTTTCTATGTTTGGGGGTCGGTATTGATCTCAATCGCAGTTCTAGTTATCAATTGGATTACGGCTCATAAAAAATTTAAATCCACTATAAATGAAGTAAAATCATTTATTAGTAAGGACAAAGAATAAAGTTTGAAAAATGCTTCCTAGACATCGAAGATTTACAGGATTGATTGTGGTTCTATTCGGGGTTAGTTTAGCCTCTTTTTTTGTTCTGAAGTCATTCCAAGAGAACCTTCTTTATTATTTTACTCCAGTACAAGTTCAGTCAGGTGAAGCTCCCATTGATAGGGAATTCAGAATGGGGGGTTTGGTTGTGCCAGGCAGTTTCAAAAGGGAGGAGGGCAGCCTCTCTGTTGAATTTGTTATGACCGATGGCGGAGCATCAATACGAGTAAAATATACAGGCTTACTGCCTGACTTGTTCAAGGAGGGCCAGGGCATTATTACTCGAGGAAGAATAAATGCCAGCGGTGTTTTCAGCGCCATAGAGGTTTTGGCAAAACATGATGAAAACTATATGCCGCCAAAGATACAACCACTCACAGAACAAACCTGATTAAAACAGCTTAGAGCATGTCACCCGAAATTGGACAATTGTTACTGACACTTTCCATGGCAGCTGCATTTTTGCAGACGCTTGTTGGCATGGGCCTTATCAAGCTACCTTTAAGCCTTCAGGACAGACTCATGATGAATCTTGTCGCAATACATGCGATTGGTTTGTTCTCGGCAATGATTTGTTTGGGATACAGTTTTATCACTGATGATTTTTCTGTCCTTTATGTGGCACTGAATTCACACACAGACCTACCGGTTCAATATAAAGTTGCAGCAATCTGGGGTGCTCATGAAGGTTCTTTATTGCTGTGGGTATTTTTGCTCTCCATCTGGGGATTACTACTTGCTCTTTCAAAAAAATTTAACCAGCAAACTATGGATCTTAAAATTAAATCACTTGGATTTATCGGTTTAATAAGTCTCGGTTTTATAGTTTTCATACTGTACACATCCAATCCATTCGAGAGGTTATTTCCCATTCCAGTTCAAGGCAGAAGTCTGAATCCGTTGCTGCAAGATCCTGCTCTGGTGATGCATCCACCCATCCTTTACGCGGGCTATGTTGGCTTAGCTGTTCCATTTTCACTTGCTCTTGCTTCCCTTATCACGGTTAAACATGAAGCACTTCAGTACCAATGGGCAGGCATCGCAAGAGTTTGGACCATCGCTCCATGGTTGTTTTTAACTGGAGGAATAGCCTTGGGCAGTTGGTGGGCTTATTACGAACTTGGCTGGGGCGGCTGGTGGTTTTGGGATCCGGTTGAAAATGCATCTCTGATGCCCTGGTTAACGGCAACAGCTTTGGTTCATTCTCTGATTGTTACTGATCAAATGAGATTGTTTAATGCGATGAGCATCTTGTTGGCAATTATTTCTTTTTCATTAAGTTTGCTCGGAACCTTTTTAGTCCGTTCAGGAATATTAATTTCAGTACACTCATTTGCCTCCGACCCGACCAGAGGCATGTTTATATTGATGCTTCTTGGTTTTTTTACAGGTGGTGCTTTGATTCTTTATTCCTTAAGGCTAAAAAAAGAAAGACGGTTGAAGTTAAAGATTTTTTCAAGGGAATCCTTGTTGTTGTTAAATAATGTGTTTTTATGTACTGCTGCTGGGTTGATTCTAATTGGCACACTTTACCCGCTGTTGGTTGAGATATTTGATGCAGGAAAACTTTCAGTTGGCCCTCCATACTTCAATTTTGTTTTTCTAATACCGTTTCTACCAATGCTTTTTTTCATGGGCTGGGGAGCGTTTTCGTCTTGGCAAGATTCTGAATTGAAAGATTTAATTAGCAGAACCAAATGGATTTTCTTATCCGTTATTCTCCTTAGTATCTTTGTGACTTTTGCTGTCTATAACTACGCGGGATTATTGACACTTGTAGGAATTACACTTGCCGGGTGGACAATTTTGACCGGAGCCACTCCTTTTTTCAAAAATCTTAAATTAGATAGACGAAATGCCTTAAAGTTACTACCAATGTCATTGGCACATGTTGGTTTAGGGCTAACAGTTTTAGGAATAACCGTTACCAGTACTTATGGGATTACTTTTGATAAAAGTCTGCAGTTCGGTCAATCAGCTCAGGTAGGTAATTACGAATTTAAACTGATAGGTATTACTGATAAAAATGGGCCCAATTACAGTGCCAAAGTTGCTGAGGTAGAAATAACATCCAAAGATAATCGAGTTGCTATTATTTATCCAGAGAAACGTACTTACGACCAAAATTCTCCAGCATTGACCGAGGCCGGGATAGAATCGAATTTAGGCAGAGATCTTTTTGTTGCCTTGGGGGAAGATGTTGGTAATCAATCATGGAGTTTGCATTTGCAATACAAACCACTGTTAAGATTAATTTGGCTTGGGCCTTTTATTATGATTTTGGGTGGATTGTTCAGGATTTACCTGAGCAAACCATTAGCCCGGAAACTAGATTAGAAATGATTTGTATAAAAACTAAGATACCACCAGAAATTTGT
>DTSX01000113.1:14199-21276 GCA_012965065.1 Gammaproteobacteria bacterium | reverse complement strand
GAATAAAATTTCGCAAATGATAACTTAAAACGCCAACATACAGTATTCATTTTAAATGTATTCATAATATCTTCTTATTTTTTGGGAATAGATTTTAAAAAGATTGTTGATAATCTGTGAATAAATATTGAATTGTAGGTGGATATCACAAACACAACATGTAGTGTTCTATGTTTTTTAATGTAACTTGAAGATTTTCTCAGTAAATTATTAATATATTTGGCTAATATTTCAATTAAGGCATTGATATATATAAATAAAAGGGTAAATCTAATCTATGTAGAAAAATCTTGACATAACACAGATTTACGTAATAATTCAATATTGTCTAAACACAACATCTTGTGCTATTTTTTTTAGGTTTTTTTGTGATTTTAGACTCGTTTCTGTAGTATAAATTTAGAAAAATGGGGAATAAATAAAATTTTGAAATCAGCATCAAAAAAAGAAAACCAAGATATTTTGCATGTTGATTATCAATCTGCATCACTGGATATTTGGGATAAAAAATATCGTTTAAAAGATATCTCTGGAAAGTCCATTGATTTGAACATCGAAGATACATTGAAGCGAGTTGCCAAAGCCTTGGCCGGGGTTGAGCATCCAGATATTCAAGATAAGTGGGAAAAAGAATTTTTTTGGGCACTGAGTTCGGGCGCTATTCCTGCTGGAAGAATTATGTCCAATGCAGGAGCAGGCGAGCATAAGCCTGCAACATCAACAATAAACTGCACCGTCTCTGGCTCGATAGCAGATTCAATGACGGGGATTTTAGAAAAAGTAACCGAAGCAGGACTGACGCTAAAAGCAGGATGTGGTATTGGCTATGAATTTTCAACTTTGAGGCCCAAAGGTGCATATGTAACTGGCGCCGGTGCCTATACTTCTGGACCGCTTTCTTTTATGGATATTTATGATAAAACCTGTTTTACAGTCTCTTCTGCAGGCGGCAGAAGGGGTGCTCAAATGGGTACTTTTGATGTCGGGCATCCTGATGTTGAAGATTTTATCAAAGCAAAACGAGAGAATGGAAGGCTAAGGCAATTCAATCTATCTTTGCTAATAACCGAGGAGTTTATCAAAGCCGTTAAAGAGGATAACGACTGGCCTCTTGCATTTCCTCTAGATCCAAATCTACCCGAGGCAAAAGTGGTAAATCTAGAGGACCCAAAGCAGATCATTTGGAGAGAATGGACAACAACTGAGGGTTACATAACCAATGACAATGGTCTGGTGGCTTGCAAGGTTTATAAAATCATACGAGCGAGAGAACTTTGGGATCTTATCATGGATTCGACTTACAACTATGCTGAGCCGGGATTCATCTTGATAGATAAAGTTAATGAAATGAACAACAACTGGTTTGATGAAAACATTCGTGCCACCAACCCATGTGGCGAGCAACCGCTGCCGGAATATGGCTCGTGTTTGCTGGGATCAGTTAATTTGACGCGGTTTGTCCAGAATCCTTTTACTGATGAAGTAACTTTTAATTGGAAAAGCTTTAGAAGAGTTGTCGGTGTATTTACAAGAATGTTGGACAATGTGGTTGAAATCAATGGGTTGCCGATTGAGCGGCAGAGAGAAGAAATTTGCAGAAAAAGAAGACATGGTATGGGATTTTTAGGCTTGGGCTCAGCGATGACCATGATGCGGATGAAGTATGGTTCCCAAGAATCACTCGAGTTTACAGACCAGGTAAGCAAGGAACTTGCGGTCACCGGTTGGAAAATAGCTTTGGAGTTGTCTAAAGAAAAAGGACCTGCACCTATCTTTTTTGAAGAGTTTACTGTTACAAAAGAGATGCTCAAACAAAGACCTGAAATGATCAATGACGGTTGGCAACTTGACGACAAAATACCCGGAAGAATTTTACATGCAAAATATAGCCGTTATATGCGAAAAATTGCAGAAGTAGAGCCCGAATTAGTAGACGAGCTATCAGAAATTGGCGCAAGGTTTACTCACCATAGTTCGATTGCGCCGACAGGAACCATCTCATTGTCCATAGGCAATAACGTCAGTAACGGCATTGAACCAAGTTTTGCGCATCATTATTTTAGAAATGTCATCAGAGAGAAGAAGAAAACCAAAGAAAAAATTGATGTCTATTCATTCGAATTGTTGTCCTATATGAACATGGTTAATCCAAACGTTGATCTCGAGGCAGACAGTGAATCAGACAACAAATTACCCGATTACTTTGTGACAGCAGAAGATATTACCCCGAAAGAACATGTCGATGTCCAAAGCGCGTCACAAAAATGGATAGATTCTTCAATCTCGAAAACTGCTAATGTACCTACGGATTTTAAATTTGAGGACTTCAAAGATATTTATCTTTACGCTCATGATCAGGGCTTGAAGGGTTGTACTACATTTCGTTTTAATCCAGAAGCTTTTCAGGGTGTGCTGGTCAAAGAAAAGGATCTTAAAAATACTCTTTATACATTTGTATTGGATGATGGCAAAGAAATTCAAGTAGCAGGCAATGAAGAGATAGAATACGACGGCGAAATCCACACTGCAGCAAACCTATTCGATGCCTTGAAAGAGGGCTACTATGGAAAATTTTAAAACACACTAAAATTTGATCATTTTATGAAGAGAATAAAGATAAAGAAAAAAATTGTTGATTACAGGGTCAGCACAGCTGAAACAGTGGAACCCAAAGCTGTGAAAAGCCCAGAGACGAAAGTGGTTCGAATGCACGAGCGCCTGGAAAGACCAGGCATGCTCAGAGGTTCAACCTATAAGATCAAGACACCAATCTCTGATCACGCGATGTACATTACCATCAATGACATTGTCTTAAATCCTGGAACTGAATTCGAGAAATACAGGCCCTACGAAATTTTTATCAATTCGAAAAATTTAGACCATTATCAATGGATTGTTGCACTGACAAGGGTGATGTCTTCCGTCTTTAGAAAAGGCGGCGACGTTGCTTTTTTGGTAGAAGAATTAAAAGCAGTATTTGATCCAAAAGGAGGATATTGGCAGCCTGGAGGGATATTTATGCCTTCAATTATTGCGGAATTGGGTTACGTCATCGAAAAGCACCTTCAATCCATAGGAATTATTCCCCTAGAAAAATTAGATGAGCACCAAAAAAAATTAGTCGAAGAAAAAAGACAGGAGTTTGAAAATAGAAATAGACAACAAGATGTGTTTGATCAGGGTTCCTTTCCAGTGGGCGCACAGTTATGCGGACACTGCAATACCGTCGCAATGGTTATGATGGATGGTTGTTTGACTTGTCTTGATTGCGGCTATTCAAAATGCGGTTAACTTAACTTTTAGTCGAATTTTGGTACTTTTTTTAACTCAATAAAAATATACTCTGTGATAAGATCAAGAATTATGAGATAGCTATTCTTGATAGTATGAAACTCCCAAATTTTTCCAGAATCAACTCAAACGTTATTGGCAAGCTGTCATCGATCAATTTAATTGAGAAAATTCAATCTTTGTATTTTAGTTACACATGAATACTAAAGCATTAATAAGGTTTGGTTACGTTGTTTTCACCTATTTAACACTTCCTCTAATTTGTTTACACCTTCTTTATAAATCTTTGGGTGATAGCAACTATTTAAAAAGGATAAACGAACGGTTTGGTTTTAACGGGGATCCCCTGAATACAGAAATAATTTGGGTTCACGCCGTTTCTTATGGTGAAGTTAAGGCAGCTTCCTCACTTGTTTACCAGTTGATTAAACGGTATCCAGAAAAACAAATTCTTTTAACTACATTTACACCAACGGGTTCTGCATTAATCCAAGAATTATTCGGTGACACGGTACACCATGTCTACCTTCCTTATGATTTGAATGGAGCGGTTGCTAGATTTTTCAAATGGGCAAACCCTGAAATTTCAATCATCATAGAAACGGAACTTTGGCCAAATATCTTCCATTATTGTGGAAAATTAAATGTCCCATTGGTTTTAGCTAGTGCCTGTGTATCCGACAAATCAGTTAAATTATATAGACTGCTTCTTGGCCTGTTTCAAGAAGCAGTTTCACATGGAATTGTTGTTGGTGCTCAAACTGAGGAGGAAGCGAAAAAATTCATATCAATGGGGGCAAGTGAGGGCAGAACATTTGTAACCGGAAATATTAAATTTGATTACTCAACGCCTGATGGTCTTGTCGAGGAGGCAAAAAAATTCAAAAAAGAATTTGCTTTAAATAGGTCAATCTGGGTTGCCGGCAGTACTCATAATGGAGAAGAAAAAATTATCCTGGATGCACACAAGAGAATTATGGAAAGCTATCCCGATATTCTATTGATAATTGCTCCCAGGCGCCCAGAGAGATTTCAATCAATTCGCAATCTTATTGATAAGAGAGGATTTTCATGTGTCTCAAGAAGTAAGGACAGACAAATTTCTGCGACTACGCAAGTCATGTTGGCGGATACACTGGGCGAACTTCCCATGTATTACTCAGCATCCAGGGTTTCATTTGTCGGTGGCAGTTTATTTAAAACAGGCGGGCACAACTTATTAGAACCTGCTTCTTTAAACACTCCCATCATCACCGGACCGATATTATTTGGAGTTGAAGAGATTGCAAATTTGCTGCGAGCGAATGATGCTTTAGAGATCATTCATAACGCTGAAGAATTGAGCAAAATTGTATGCCAGTTGCTTGCCGATTCTGATCGACACGAAAAGATGATTAAAGCAGCCAGAAGTGTGGTCGATAAAAACAAAGGATCGCTGCAAAAGCTATTAAGCCTCATTGTTCCATTGTTGAAATCTTAGCTATTGGAGCCAATTATTGATCTGTGTTAAATCTTCTCTGGAGAGCGTTCCAGCCGCTTGTTTCAGACGAATAATATTTTTCAAATAATCGTATTTGCTAATTGCTAAATTTGTTTGTGCCGAATAAAGTCTCCTTCTCGCATCTAATACATCAACGGTCGTTCTAGTGCCTACTTCGTAGCCAGCTTCAGTTGCCTGAAGCGCAGTGGTAGAAGATTTTACAGACTGTTCTAAAGCTTTAACTGTGGCAATTCCAGAAATTATCCCTAGGTAAGCGTCTCTAGCTTTTCTGGTTGTTTCTCTTGCAATTCTTTCTAATTTTTCTTTTGCTGCTCTATGTTGGGCAACTGCTTGCCGGACTCTGGATGAGGTTTGGCCACCACTGTATATAGGGATATTTAATTGCAGCCCAATACCTTCACTAATATTTTCAGTATCTGCAGGTGAAAAAGGACTTCCACTGTCCGAACGCAAGCTATTATTATCCATATCTCTTTTTGATGCTTGAAGTCCAAGCGTTGGGTAATGTCCAGATTTTTGGATGTTTACTTCGTTTCTTCCAATCTCTGTTCCAACTTGAGCCGAAAGTAGATTTAAATTTTGTTGCAGTGCAGTATTGACCCACTCATTTTCACTTTGTGGATTGGGCATTATAAGTGGCATATTTGTGTTAGGCTTTTGCAGTTCTTCTGGATAGCTGTCGGTTATTTCTCTGAGTAATTCCTTAGTGGTCGCAAGACTTCTTTTTGCTGAAATTTCACTTGCTATTGATTGATCAAATGCTGCTTGAGCTTCTTGGACATCTGTAATGGCTATAAGGCCGACTTCGTATCTTTTTCTAGCTTGATCAAGTTGCTTTTCAATAGCAGTTCTGGCAGCTTGTTCGGATTCTAGTGTGTCTTGAGCAGCCAACACGTCAAAATAAGCATTGCAGACTCTCACCATCAAATCTTGTTCTGCTGATAAGTAATCAACTTCTGCTTGGGCAACGATTTTATTTGCTTTTTTAAGTGTCATCCAGGCGCCCGCATCGATAATGGATTGCTGCAAAGTAACCTCCCATTGAAAACTATCTGTTTTCTGAACGAATTGAGCATTGTCTGTTGTAACTGCAAGTAAATCACCAGTTATAGGATCAAAAATTCTTCTCTGAAAAGTGCTATTACCATCTGTATCTGTATCAGAAAAAACACCACTGGCAGTTAACTTTGGCAACAGCCAACTTAAGGCTTGAGGTTTGGATTCAATAATTGCCTGCTTGTTTGCATAGGCTTCTTTCAATCGGGGATCATTAATCAAAGCATCTTCATAAATATCAATGAGGGAAGCTCCATTTGTTACCAAGGGCATTATGAGGACAGCTAATGCAGTTGTTAATTTTATGAATTTATTTCCCATAACTTCTTATAATATTCTTCCATTTAAAGCAATATTCGAAAACCGGTAATGATCAGATTGTTTTAGACGCTATAGATTATATATTACACACATCTCTTACAAGCTGATTGATGTAACGAATTGTAACTCCGTGCTATCAGTTACTAGAGGCTCGCAACCATCAATAATGCAACTATATTGATGATTTTTATCAAAGGATTTATTGCTGGACCGGCAGTATCTTTGTATGGATCCCCAACAGTATCTCCAGTAATTGCAGCATTGTGTGCCTCAGAACCTTTGCCACCGCAGTTCCCATCTTCAATATATTTTTTGGCATTATCCCAAGCCCCACCGCCTGTTGTCATAGAGATTGCAACAAAAAGACCAGTAACTATGGTTCCAATTAGCAACCCACCTAATGCTCTAATACCACCATCCGAAGGCATCATAATATTCATAACAAATACCAGAGCTATGGGTACTAGAACCGGTAAGAGGGATGGAATAATCATTTCTTTTATTGCTGCTTTAGTTAATAGGTCAACTGCTTTGGTGTAGTCTGGCTTGTTGGTTCCATCCATTATTCCAGGTATTTCCTTGAACTGGCGTCTCACTTCATTAACCACAGAAGCTGCGGCCCTACCCACCGCTTCCATAGCCAGAGAAGCAAAAAGATAGGGAACCAACCCACCAATGAAGAGACCTATAATAACGGCAGGATCATTCAAGCTAAAACTGATAGTTTTACCTTGGGCAGCTAGGTTGTTGGTAAAGTCAGCAAATAATACTAAAGCAGCTAGACCAGCTGAACCAATGGCATAGCCTTTTGTGACTGCTTTGGTTGTGTTTCCAACAGCATCTAGAGGGTCTGTGATTGCTCTAATTTCGGGAGGTAGCTTAGCCATTTCAGCAATTCCTCCAGCATT
>DTSX01000113.1:0-14099 GCA_012965065.1 Gammaproteobacteria bacterium | reverse complement strand
AGATCAGCTGCCATACCGGCGCAATCACCTACATTGTCGCCAACATTATCTGCAATGACTGCTGCATTTCTTGGATCATCTTCTGGAATTCCAGCTTCGATTTTTCCGACCAAATCTGCACCCACATCCGCACCTTTTGTAAAAATACCACCGCCTAAACGAGCAAAAATTGAAATCAATGACCCACCAAAAGCAAGTCCGATAAGTGCGTGTAAAGTTTCATCTGTTGTGATGTTCAAGGACCTTAGGAAAAGGTAGTAGCCACTGATTCCTAATAGACCCAGACCAACAACCAATAAACCCGTTACAGCCCCACCTGTAAAGGCCGTAGTAAGTGCCGCATTCATCCCTGAATAAGCCGCTTGTGCTGTTCTTACATTTGCTCTTACAGAGATGTTCATTCCAATATAGCCAGTCAACCCTGAAAGAATTGCACCTACCAGGAAGCCGCCAGCTGTTCTCCAATGATCACTCAGAGCAAAACCCAACACTAAGAAAATCAGTGCACCAACAATACTGATCGCTAGGTACTGCCTATTGAGAAAGGCATTTGCACCTTCCTGAATAGCGCCTGCTATCTCTTGCATTTTTTCACTACCAGCAGGTTTTTTAAGAATTGCCAATGCAAAAATAATTCCACAACTTATAGCCACTACTGATGCAGTTAGTGCCATCCACAATGCTTGGTTTTCATTCATTTTTTAGTCCTTTTTAAAATTCCCTGTCGGCTGTTTTTTTGAGTTTTTTTATGAATTTTGAGTATTTATTTTTCAAAAAATTTGGCGAATCATACCACAAATTTTGTTTTTAACCTTTTAGGAACGAGATTATTTTTTAATGTCGTATAACGAGGCAATCCATTTTCATAATTTGGATAAGCTTCTCCCTCGATTAAGGGCGCTAAATATTTTCTACACGAGTTGGTAATGCCGTAACCACTTTTTTTGATAAACGATTTAGGCATCTTTTTTTCATTGTTAGCAACCTTTGACAAATCTACCGAGCCAATGCTCCACTTGTAAGGGCTGTCTGAAAGTCTCTGGATTGTGATCATGAGGGATTTTTTTCCGTCAATTGCCATTTCCACTGCTGCTTCTCCTACAGCGTATGCCTGATCAAGATCTGTCTGTGAAGCCAAATGCCGGGCGGATCTTTGAAGGTAATCCGCAATTGCATAGTGGAATTTATATCCCAGTTCCTTTTTTATCGTTTGTGCCAATACCGGGGCAACGCCCCCCAATTGTTTATGTCCGAATGAGTCTTTGGTTCCCGCATCTGCTAGAAATTTACCATTTTTATATCTTGCACCTTCGCTGGCAACAATGACACAAAAGCCGTTGCGTTGAACGTTTTTCTTAACGTGAGACAAAAAATCTTTTTGATCAAATGGGACTTCAGGGAATAAGATCATATGTGGTGGGTCATTTTGTTTTTTGGCAATAAGCCCAGACGCTGCGGCGATCCATCCTGCGTGTCTACCCATGACTTCAAGAATAAATACTTTTGTAGACGTTTCTGCCATTGACAGAACATCCAAACTTGCTTCGTGAGTTGAAACAGCAATGTATTTTGCTACAGAACCAAAGCCAGGGCAGGAATCAGTCACGGCTATATCGTTGTCGACCGTTTTTGGAATACCAATTGAGATTATTGGGAAATTCATTTTTTCTCCCATTTGAGAGACTTTCAATGCCGTATCCATAGAATCACCGCCCCCGTTATAAAAAAAATAACCAATATTATGGGCTTTAAAGACTTTAATCAGCCTCTGGTATTCTCTTTGGTTTTCCTCAAATCCTTTGAGTTTGTACCGAGCGGATCCAAATGCTCCTCCAGGTGTGTACAGCAGCGCAGCTATTTCTTTGTCACTTTCAAGACTCGTGTCAATCAGATTTTCGCTCAATGCACCAAGAATTCCATTTTTCCCAGCATAAACTTTTGCTATTTTTGTTTTGTGTTTTTTAGCAGTTTCTATGACACCACAAGCACTTGCATTGATGACTGCAGTTACCCCTCCGGATTGAGCATAGAACGCATTTTTGGTGAGCATTTTCTTTTTCATATCTTTGACGTTTACATATGATAGCGATAGATTAATTCTATTAATACAATATTGCCAACAAGAATTGGTACTGTGATCTTATGAGAATCATTTTATTAGGAGCACCTGGATCGGGCAAAGGCACTCAAGCAGAAAAATTAATGGATGATTTTGGTTTGCCTCAAATTTCAACTGGGAATTTGTTGAGGCAGGCAATTGCTGACGATACTGAAATAGGTAAACAAGCAAAAGAGATCATGGCTGCTGGCAATTTGGTTTCCGATGAAATTGTTCTTGATTTGATAAGAATTTCACTTGATAGTCCTTCCAGTCAGTCGGGCTTTGTCCTAGATGGTTATCCAAGAAATATTGCCCAAGCAGAATCATTAGACGTACTTCTGACTTCAATAAACCAACCATTGGATCATGCGGTCTTGATTGATGTTGATTCTGATACCTTGACCAAAAGGCTGTCTGGCAGACGCATGTGTTCTCTAACAGGAAAAATTCTTAATATTTATTTTTCCGATCAATCTGAGATAGACGAATGCCTGAGTTCAGGCGGTGAATTAATCCAAAGAAGCGACGACAATATTGAATCAATTACCAATCGTATCAATGTTTATAGGGAGCAAACCGAACCCTTGTTGGAGTATTATAAATCTATTGGACTCTTAATTATTGCTGATGGCAATGGCGAAATTGATGAGGTATACAAACGCGTACTGAAGTTAACAAACATGATGGATTAAAGATTTTTCAGGAGTGAGTTTAATTCTGCTCCTATTGCTTTATTTCGCCAGCCAGTTAATAGTTTTGAGTCGCTGTTTTTTTGACTAAGAGCCAACAGGTCTTTTTTACCAGCAAGTACTTCTGGAAAAATATTTAATTCCTTGGCTTTTACACTGATTATTTTACTGAGTTTTTCCAGCAAATATGGATCAGAATGAATTTTATAATTCTTATTAAATTTTGGCTTCAATTTTCCTACCCCTTCTATATTTTCTTTGTGTTGCTGAACCAATTTAGATATTTGTTTTAGTTGTGATTTTTTCAAATATCTATTTTTAATCCCAATACTTTCGAGGCGAGTTAAAGAAACTAGCTCTTTTTTCGCCGTTTCTATCAAAGACTTGTCGCTCAGCAGCCATTGTCTAGGTAGATCCATTTGTATTGCGGTTTTTTCTCTCCAAGTTGCAAGTTTTACTGCTAAGTATTGATTTTTATTTTTAAGATTTTTAATTCCTGGAATTCTTTTCCACGCACTGTCAGGATTAAAAAGCTCTTTTTCGTTTGTTAAAATTCTTGATGAATCCTCCATGGCCCAACGATACCGTTCCTTTTCTTTCAATTTTTTTTCTAAAGAATTATGTAAATTTAGAAGATGATTTACGTCTTCGAGGGCGTATTCAATTTGTTTTAAATCAAGAGGTCGTTTACCCCAGTCACTTCTGGTTTCTGTTTTACTTATTGCAATATTAAGTTCATCTTTTAAAAGCTGTTTAATGCCCACCTGAGGCGGATAACCCAGTAAAGCTGCACCAATTTGAGTGTCAAATATATTTTCTGGTATTTGGTTCTTGATAAGAAAAAGGATTTCTAAATCTTGTCTGGCCGAGTGAACAATTTTAAGTCTTTTGGGATTAAAAATTAGTTGCCAAACTTTTTTTAAGTTATTTTCTTGTAGGCAATCAATGCATCCTGTTCCTAAGTTAGATGAAATTTGTACTAAGCAGAGTTTGGGGTAATAAGTCCTTATGCGGACAAATTCAGTATCCAACCCAATGGTATTTGTCGATGAAATCATAGAAACGAAATTATTGATTAAATCTTCAGTTTCTAAAACATTTGGTAATTTTTGAGTATTATGCATAAATGTTTTCTGTTAAGAGAATTATAATAAAATCGGTTAGCTATGATTAACTTATTGAGTGTTTTTTGGAGAATAATGCTTAGGAAATCCAGTCCTGAGGAGCTTCCTGGTTCAAATTTTTTACTGATCAGTACGTTTGTTTTTTTTCTTCTTTCTCAAATCCCAGTTGGCATTAGGCTGTATGAGTCTTTAGGTGAAGTTTTCCAATTGTTATTTCTCGATGCTATCTTGCTGTCAGTTTGGCTGAGAATTATTGTGCAATTATCAGGCAAACTGGATCGATTTAAACAAAGTTTAATTGCGCTATTTGGAACAGGTGGCTTATTCAATTTAATGGTTGGGCCTTTCCTTTTTGTTTATGCGCCATACTTAAAAGAATTGAGCTCTTTAGATGAAATACAAATTCCAGCATGGATTACTTTGATTATATTCATCGTAACCATCTGGTCGGTATTGGTTATGGCGCACATATTCTCCAGGGCAATATCAAAAACACCAAGTGTTGGGTTAGGGCTGGCCTTAGTCTACATGCTTATTAGTTTTTTAATATCGTCCTCAATTTCAGCACCTTGAATTCCAGAACCTGATGCACATCCATATTTTGGGAATCAGCGGCACATTCATGGGCAGTTTAGCTGTCTTAGCAAAAGACTCAGGGGCTACGGTTACTGGTTCTGATCTTAAGTCTTACCCTCCCATTAGCGATCAACTGGAAGACTTAAATATTAAGGTCATACCAAATTATGATATTGATCAGCTGCAACTTAAACCTGATCTCTTTGTCATAGGCAATGTGATGTCGAGGGGAATGCCTATTATTGAACAAATATTGACACAAAATTTACCCTATACTTCAGGTCCAAGGTGGTTGAAAGATAACATTTTAGACCAGAAACAAGTCATTGCAGTAAGCGGCACCCATGGTAAGACCACTATTGCAAGTCTTATCGCTTTTATTCTCAAGGATCTAGGGGCGGACCCAGGTTATTTGATTGGTGGAATACCGATTGGCTTTGACCGGTCATCGAACATTGGTACAGGTCCTATTTTCATTGTCGAAGCTGATGAATACGACACAGCATTCTTTGATAAACGATCCAAGTTTATTCATTACAAGTCGGATGTTTTATTAATTAATAATATTGAATTTGATCACGTAGACATATTCAACGATGTTGACCAAATTATTTGGCAATTTCATCAACTGCTTAGGACTCTTTCTCCACGAACAAGAATTATTGCTAACGGGGATGACTTAAATATTCAAAAACTCTTTGCATTAGGCGTATGGTCAGAGATTGATTATTTTGGTTCTAGCTTCAGTGATTCACAAAAGTGGACTTGTGTTCTTGATGATCATGGCCAATATAATTTATCCCTAAAGGGCAAGAAGTTAGAACCAATACACTCCAAACTTTTTGGCCAACACAATATGCTGAATGTAACCGCCGCTATCGCATCTCTTTCAAATTTGGGGTTGAACCCCAGAGAACTAATGGCAAGTGCACAAAATTTCATCGGTGTGAAAAGAAGGTTGGAATATCTAGGGAAATTTTCCAACATCCATTTGTTTGATGATTTTGCTCATCACCCAACAGCGATCAAAGCATCAATGGCAGCTATGAAATCTAAATTCCACTCATCCCGGCTTTATGCAGTTGTTGAATTGGCTTCCAATACCATGAGGAAAGGAAGTTTGAAATCTGATTTAAAAGAATCTTTTCATGATGCAGATTTCGTCTGGATATTAGATTTTGGGGATGCCGAATGGGATATACAGAAAGAGTTCTTGGGCATTAAAAATGTTGGCATCGCAAAAAATATGGATGATCTATCTGACCAGCTATGGAGCAAGTTAAAAGTTGATGATTCCCTCGTAATTATGACCAATAAGGATTCAGTTGGGATAAGAAACATTTTAATCAAAGGCCCACCAATCTAAGATAAAGTTTGATGTCAGATCAAAGGATACCAATCTTCCCCCTTAGAACCATTCTTTTTCCTGGTTCAAAGCTTCCTCTTAGAATCTTTGAACCGAGATATCTAGACATGGTTAGTGCTTGCATGCGTTCCAAGAGAGAATTTGGAATAGCATTGAGTAGAAAAGTCCCACAACCAGGCATGCTTGAAACCTATGCTACGGGAACCTTGGCGACGATTATCGATTGGAATCAGGGGAATGATGGATTACTGGGCATTACCGTTCTTGGTACAAATAAATTTGAATTACTGTCTATGATAAAACAGGAAGATGGGCTAAATATTGGGGAGATAAAGATAATAGAAAGGGAAGAAGATTTTAAAGCACCACCAAATTTTGACAACATGATCAGCTTACTGGAGGCTATATTGGATGACATCGATCTACACGATGACAGAGAAAAGTTTTTTGAAAGCGCATCTTGGGTAAGTTTTCGCTATGCCGAAATTTTACCGCTGAAAATTGAGGATAAACAGAAATGTCTGGAAATTAATGATCCAATTTTGAGACTGAATTTCTTAGAACCTCTTATAAAACTGATAAGAGAAAAGTCCCAACAATGATTACAATTCAATCTATGCGAACCACTTTGGTTTCCAATTTTCCTGACTTGAATAATTTGATTTTTCTATAGCCTGGTTTGTTTGTATCTGGCTTCTCTGCATTTCCGCAAAATTGATAGCATGTGGAGGGGGTTGATAGCATCTTAATTGATCCCAGTGCACTCTCGGACTCATGGTGAACGTGACCCCAGACAACAGCCTTTACATTGGATTGATTGGCAATTGAAGCAATAAATTGATCTGAATTTTCTAGCCCCACTTGATCGATCCAGAAACCCATTTTGATGGGTTGATGATGAAGGCATATAACTAGACTTTTATCTTTATTGTTTGCAATCAATTTTCTGAGTGAATGCATTTGTTGTTTTGTTATGTGGCCAGATTCTTTGTTCATTGAAGTGCTATCTATAGTTATTATCAACCAAGATTCTGACAGGGTTATTTTTTCAACTGATGAAAATTTTGTTCCAAAAACAGCGTGAAAATTCTTGTGGTTATCGTGATTACCTAGAATGGTAAAAACCGGTTTTTCAAAACGTTCTATTCCTTTCTGATAAGCCACATAACTTTTCTTGGTGCCATCTTCTGATATATCGCCCGAGACTAATATGAAATCTGGATTTTCATTGGTTTTAATACAATCTACTGTCCTTTGAAAGGATGACAGAGTATTCCACGATCTAACTTCGGTTTTTTTATTTTCGGTTAAATGTGGATCAGTGATTTGTATTAAGGAGATCAAAAAGGCTCACAAGGATTAAATGTCAAATCAATAGCGATAGAGATCCGCTTTATAAGGCCCTTGCTCCGATACCCTGATGTACTCAGCCTGTTTCTTAGTAAGCTGTGTTAATTTTGCTCCAACTTTGTCCAAATGCAGACGGGCAACTTTTTCATCAAGTAATTTTGGAAGAACATAAACTTTCTTTTCATATTTGTCCGGGTTCTGCCACAGTTCAATCTGTGCAAGTGTTTGATTTGTAAATGAATTTGACATCACAAAACTTGGATGTCCTGTAGCACAGCCTAAATTAACCAATCTTCCTTCTGCTAGTAGAATAATTTTTTTACCATCTGGAAAAACTATATGGTCAACTTGTGGTTTAATATTGATCCATTCAAACTTTTCTAAAGATTCAACATCAATTTCATTATCAAAATGGCCAATATTACAAATAATGGATTGGTCTTTCATTTGTTCCATATGCGACAGGTTAATGACATGATAATTTCCAGTTGCTGTAACAAAAATATCAGCCTCTGAGCAAGCATCCTCCATGGTTACAACACGATAACCTTCCATGGCTGCTTGCAGAGCACAAATTGGATCAATTTCCGTTACCCAAACCGTTGCACCGAGTGAGCTGAGGCTTTGAGCACAGCCCTTACCAACATCTCCATACCCGCAAACAACAGCAATCTTGCCAGCAATCATTACGTCTGTTGCCCGCTTGATTCCATCAACCAGGGATTCTCTACAACCGTACAGATTATCAAACTTAGATTTCGTTACAGAATCGTTCACATTGATTGCAGGACATAAAAGCGTTGCATTTTCTTCCATTTCATAGAGTCTTTGTACACCCGTTGTCGTTTCTTCAGAGATCCCTTTGACATTTTTTAAAAGCTCGGGGTATTTTTCATGCATCACCAAAGTAAGGTCGCCGCCATCGTCAAGGATCATATTAGGAACCCAACCATCGGGTCCTTGAATGATTTGTTCAACACACCACCAATATTCTTCTTCAGTTTCACCTTTCCAAGCAAAAACGGGTACGCCTTTCTTGGCCACAGCAGCAGCAGCATGATCTTGTGTAGAAAAAATATTACAGGAAGACCATCTTACTTCTGCACCCAATGCAATCAATGTTTCAATTAGAACTGCTGTTTGAATGGTCATATGCAGGCACCCAGCAATTTGGGCTCCTTTGAGTGGTTTTTTTGACCCAAATTCTTTTCGCATTGCCATCAGGCCGGGCATTTCAGTTTCTGCTATTCCTATCTCTTTTTCTCCCCATTCGGCCAAACCAATATCTGAAATTTTGAAATCCTGATTCCTATTTTTTGCTAACTCAATCACCATATTATTTTTCTCTATCAAAGATCATTTCCCATTTTACTAGATTCTTTGCCTAATTATAAACCTGCTTGTTCTTTTAAAAGCTCAGCTTTGTCGGTTATTTCCCAAGAAAACCCTTCATTTTCCCTCCCAAAATGGCCATAAGCAGCTGTGTTCTTGTAAATTGGTTTTAACAGATCCAACATTTTAATAATCCCAAAAGGAGTTAAATCAAAATTCTCTTGAACCAAGTCAGTAATTTTCTCATTGTTTATTTTTTCTGTATCAAATGTTTTGACTCTAATCGAAGTTGGCTCTGCAACGCCGATGGCATAAGAAACTTGGACTTCACAACGATCAGCAAGACCAGCAGCGACAATGTTTTTGGCTACGTATCTTGCAGCATAAGCCGCAGAACGATCCACTTTTGAGGGGTCTTTTCCGGAAAAAGCACCACCGCCATGTCTTGCCATCCCGCCATAGGTATCTACAATGATCTTTCTTCCAGTAAGGCCACAGTCTCCAACTGGACCGCCTATTACAAAACTCCCTGTGGGGTTTATCAAGAATTTTGTATTTGATGAGATAAGGGCAGGAGGGAGTGTAGGAGCTATAATTTTTTCCATTACTCCTTGTTGAATATCCGGTGCGCTTATGTTTTCATCATGTTGTGTAGATAAAACGACTGTGTCTATGTACTCAGGCTTTCCATCTTTATACCTGATCGTCACTTGGCTTTTAGCATCAGGCCTTAACCAATCTAATTCATGATTTTTTCTTACGCTCGATTGTTTCTTGACCAATCGATGAGCAAAAACTATTGTTGCAGGCATTAATTCTTTGGTCTCACGTGTAGCATAACCAAACATTAATCCTTGGTCGCCAGCTCCTTGGTTTTCTTCAGCATCACGATCAACACCCATTGCAATTTCAGGAGACTGCTTGCTAATCGCTGACAATACCTCGCATGATTTATGGTCAAAGCCCAATTCTTCTCTGTTGTAGCCGATGTTTTCAATGGTATTTCTAGTTACTTCCTCGTAATCAATTTCAGCTGTGGTTGTAATTTCGCCAGCGATAACAACGAGCCCAGTTTTAACCAAAGTTTCGACTGCAACCCTGCAGGTTTTGTCCTCACTTATAATCGCATCCAGAATGGCATCTGAAATTTGATCAGCCATTTTGTCAGGATGTCCTTCACTGACCGATTCCGAGGTCATGAGATACAAAGATTTACCCACTTAATCTCCTTTTATTGTTGCAGCATGTTTAGAAGAAAATGAATTATATCAGTACATTTTGCTAAGTTAAAAGTTTATCTGAAAATCTCTTGCGAGTGATCCTCTAGTGTTAGAAAATGGTTTTGTTTACATACAATCACACTTAATTAGATATTTGCAAAAAAAAAGATTAAGGTTCAATCATCAATAAGCTTACATTAGCCAACGCAATACGAATGCTTTCTTGTGATGCCGTTCAGAAAGCAAATTCTGGGCATCCTGGGATGCCCATGGGCATGGCTGATATTGCAGAGGTTCTCTGGAACGATTTTCTAAAGCACAACCCAGCAAATCCACACTGGTCAAATAGAGATCGATTTATTTTGTCCAATGGCCACGGCTCAATGTTGCTTTATTCCTTGTTATACCTTTCAGGCTATGGCCTTTCAATTGAAGAAATACAAAAGTTTAGACAGTTGAATTCCAAAACACCTGGACACCCAGAATATGATCTGGACCTTGGTGTAGAAACGACAACTGGGCCGCTTGGACAAGGGCTTGGAAATGCTGTTGGTATGGCATTGGCTGAAAAAATATTATCGGAACAATTTAATGAAGATGATTTTCCAATTGTGGACCATTTTACGTACGTTTTTTCTGGGGATGGTTGCATGATGGAGGGAATTTCCCATGAAGTATGTTCACTTGCCGGAACACTTCAGCTAGGCAAACTGATTTGTTTCTACGATGACAATGGGATCTCAATTGATGGTGAAGTCCAAGGGTGGTTCACCGAAAATGTATGCCAACGATTTAAAGCTTATGGCTGGCACGTAATTAAAAACATAGATGGCCACAATCCTGAGCAAGTAAAACAGGCCATAAGGGAAGCACAAGATATTGAAACACAGCCATCATTATTGGCCTGTAAAACTATTATCGGGTTTGGGGCACCTAATAAAGCAGGGACGGCAGACACACACGGCGCTCCTTTGGGGGATGAAGAAATACTGGCTGTTAGGGAAAAGCTGCAATGGGATTACCCACCATTTGAGATTCCAGATGAGATTAAGAATGAATGGAATGCCACAAAAAAAGGGCAAGCAGTGGAACGGCATTGGATGGATTTGTTCAACAATTTTAAGAAAAATTTCCCTGCGAAAGGAAAAGAATTGCAAAGGAGATTGGATGGAAAATTTCTAGATAGTTGCTTTCAAGGGCTCGAAGTTTTAATTGATGATTTACAAAAAAATCCTGACTCTGTTGCAACAAGAAAATCTTCTTTGATTGTTTTGAATGCCTTAGAAAAAGGCTTACCAGAATTAATCGGTGGGTCAGCAGATCTGACAGGTTCCAATTGCACCTATCACCGAGCATCAAAAGCTGTGACTGCCGATGATGTAAATGGAAACTATATTTTTTATGGTGTTAGGGAATTTGGCATGGGCGCTATCATGAATGGCATTGCTCTTCATGGAGGTTTTATTCCCTATGGAGGCACGTTTTTAACATTTTCAGATTACAGTAGAAATTCCTTACGAATGTCAGCACTGATGGAATTGGGGGTTATTCACGTCTTTACCCATGATTCTATTGGGTTGGGTGAAGATGGGCCGACACATCAACCTGTAGAACACTTGCCCAGTTTGAGGCTAATTCCAGGGATGAATGTTTGGCGACCTTGCGACACTTTAGAGACTTCATTTGCATGGCGTTCAGCGGTTGAAAATAGAAAAAACCCCACAGCATTGGTCTTAACAAGACAAACACTTTCTCAATGGGAGAGGTCTGAAGAACAAATCAAAAAGATTTCCCGAGGAGGGTATGTGCTAAAAGACGGTGCCAATGAACAACTCGATGCTATTATCATTGCAACGGGATCGGAGGTTCATCTGGCTATGAATGCCGCGATCAAAGCTTCTGAGAGCGGTCACAGTGTTAGAGTTGTTTCAATACCTTGCTTGGAGATTTTTCAACAACAGCCCCAAAAGTATCTGGATGGAGTTTTGCCACCAGATTTTCAAAAAGTAATGGTGATTGAGGCTGCAATCACAAGCAGCTGGTTTAGGTATGTTGGACCAAGAGGTTGTATGATTGGAATGGAGTCTTATGGTAAATCTGCACCTGGGTCTGATTTATTTAAACATTTCGGATTTTCAGATGAAAATGTCTATAAACACTTAATTACAATGATTGAAAATTAAATTAGGAGACTGGAATGGCGGTAAAAATTGCAATAAACGGTTACGGCAGAATAGGGAGAAACATCTTAAAGGCACTTTTTGAAAGCAACCGTACTAATGAACTTGAGATTCTCGCAATTAATGACTTGGGCGATGCGGACAGTAATGCCTATCTGACAAAATACGACACAGTACACGGTATTTTCCCGTTTGATGTTGAGGTCAAGGGCGATGCTTTGGTCATTGATGGCAAAGAGATTAAAGTATTTGCAGAACGCGACCCAGAAAAACTCCCTTGGGGCGATTTAGGCGTAGATGTCGTGCTTGAATGCACGGGATTTTTTAGAACTCGTGACCTAGCCAGCAAACACCTCATAGCAGGAGCCAAAAAAGTGGTTCTCTCAGCACCTGCCGGTTCTGAGGTTGATGCCACGATTGTCTATGGTGTGAACCATCACACCCTTTCAAAAGATCATCAGATTATTTCCAATGCTTCTTGTACCACCAATTGTTTAGCCCCACTGGTCAAGCCTTTGCATGAAAAGATTGGTGTTGAGAGCGGGATTATGACAACGATTCATGCATACACAAACGATCAAGTTCTAAACGATGTCTTGCACAAGGATTTGAGACGAGCACGTTCGGCTACACAATCGATGATTCCAACCAAAACCGGTGCGGCCTCAGCTGTTGGGCTCGTATTGCCTGAGTTGCAGGGCAAACTGGATGGCTTTTCAATTAGGGTGCCAACGATCAATGTCTCATTGGTAGATTTGAGCTTTGTCGCTTCAAGGGCAACAACTGTGGAAGAAATCCATGATGTTATGAAAGAAGCGTCTTCAGGAGACCTAAAAGGGGTGTTGGATTACAGTGACGGACCACTCGTATCGATTGATTTTAACCACAATCCTGCCTCATCAACTTACGACGCCACCATGACTAAAGTTCAAGAAGGCACCTTGGTTAAGGTCTGTTCTTGGTATGACAATGAATGGGGCTTTTCTAATCGCATGTTGGATACCACCTTGGCATTGATTAATGCCGATTAAGGTCTAAATCAATGGACATGCAAATCCCTCTAATGCAGGATCTGGATCTGCAGGGTTTGCGAACCATGATTCGCCTCGATTTAAATGTTCCAATAGAAAAGGGAGTTATTATCAGTGCAGCTCGAATCAAAGCTGCATTGCCGACTATTGAGATAGCTTTATCAAAAGGCGCTAAAGTCATCCTCTTATCGCATCTAGGTAGGCCCGATCCAGAAGCATTGGACGGTTCTTTTAGTTTGGAGCCGGTTGCCAGAAAACTCGAAGAGTTAATGGGTAAACCTGTCTGTTTCCTAGCCGATTGGATCGAAGGGATTCCAGATATTAATGATAAATTAATTTTGTGTGAAAACACACGATACCTAAAAGGCGAGAAAACTAACGACGAGTCATTATCAAAACAAATAGCCAATCTTTGCGATGTTTATGTGATGGATGCATTTGGTGCTTCACATCGTCAGCATGCCAGCACCTTTGGGGTAGTGCAATATGCTGAGCAAGCCTGTATTGGGCCATTATTGAGTAGAGAGATTGAATATTTAACCAAGGCTTTATCAGAGCCGGAAAAACCGTTGGTAGCCATTATCGGTGGAGCTAAAATTTCTTCAAAGTTAGGTGTAATCGAATCTTTGTCTAAGACGTGTGATCACATCATCGTTGGTGGAGGAATAGCCAACACCTTTCTTCTCGCTGAAGGAAAAGAGACAGGCAAATCTCTAATAGAACCTGAGATGGTGGAGCCTGCAACAAGAATACTCAATCTGGATGGTGTTAATGTACCTATACCAATAGATGTGACAGTGGCAAAAGAGTTCTCAAATGAAGCTATTGCAGAGACAAAATCAGTTGAGGAGATAGAAAAAGACGATGTGATTATGGATATCGGGCCGGAAACAGCAATAATCTATAAAGATATTATCAATAAAGCTAAAACCATTATCTGGAATGGTCCTGTTGGTGTCTTTGAGTTTGACCAATTTAGCAATGGCACTCGATCTCTAGCAAAGGCAGTTGAGAAAAATTCAGGTTTCAAGATTGTAGGAGGAGGTGATACGGTGGCCGTTGTTGAGAAATACAATATAGCGGATTCAATCAGTTATATTTCAACAGGAGGAGGAGCTTTTTTGGAATTC
>DTSX01000112.1:23882-63695 GCA_012965065.1 Gammaproteobacteria bacterium | reverse complement strand
AGGACACCGCCCTTTCACGGCGGCAACAGGGGTTCGAATCCCCTTGGGGACGCCATTATATAAGCGTACTTTTATATTATTGGACATGAATTTAGAGACAACAAAGCAAATCTCGGTGGCTCCAATGATGGGCCAAACAGACCGGCATTTCAGGTATCTGGTGGATTTGTTGGCACCTGATCTCAAACTCTACACTCCCATGATACATGCAGATGCCATCGTCTACGCTTCTGAGAAATTTTTGCATCAAGAAAACCATCACCGAAAAGCTGTTGGCATCCAGATTGCAGGCAATGATCCGTCCATTATGGCTGAAGCAGCTAAAATAATTTCCAAATACAATTACAATGAAATTAACCTCAACATAGGATGCCCTAGTCTGCGTGTACAAAGCTGCAATGCAGGTGCTGCATTGATGCGAGACCCTTTGCTTGTTGCTAATTGTGTCGGTGCTGTTAGGGATAGGGTGGATCTGCCTTTGTCCATTAAAACCAGAATTGGCGTTGATGACAAAGACGATTATCATTTCTTGTACGATTTTGTAGCTGAAACGTCTGAAGCAGGTTGCCAAGTCTTTATCATTCATGCCAGAAAAGCATTTTTGCAGGGGTTGAATCCAAAACAAAACAGAACCATTCCACCGGTCGACTATGACAAAGTTTATCGACTTAAAAATGACTTTAATAATCTAAGGATCATAATCAATGGGGAAATCAGCTCCATTGAGCAAATTGAACAACATTTACTGCATTTAGACGGAGTAATGATTGGGCGAAAAGCTTACAAGGACCCCTTGTTTCTTGCAGAGATCCAGCAGCATTTTTTCATGACAGAAGGCAAGTCAATCAATCATTCCACGCAATTTCATATAATCAAGGAAATGATTGACTACACCAAAAACCAAATAGGAGATGGCATTAACCTGCACTTGATGACCCGGCATATGGCTCAACTGTTCAGAGGGTTGAGAGGCGCCAAAGAGTGGCGAAATCTCATCGGTCTCAACCAGCACAAATCCAACAGTGCCATTGGATTTTTGGATGAATTGCTTTGTTATGTTGAGCGTTATGAAGAAAGTTTGTGCTGAATCTACTTCTTGCTCAGGGCATCCACGACTTTTGCATGCTCATTGAGTAGTTGCTTCGGGAGTCGTTCCCCAAATTCATTGAAATATTCTTTAATTTCATTCATTTCAGCCAGCCATTGATCCGGATCAATGGTGAACAGTGCATCCAAATTCTCATCGGCAATATCCAATCCTGAGGTATCAATATCTCCTTTAATAGGCACATAACCGATTGGTGTTTCCTTGGCGTCAATTTTGTTCTGGCATCGTTGAATAATCCAATCCAAGACCCGAAGATTTTCTCCAAAACCAGGCCAGAGAAAGCCTTGATCATTTTTTCTAAACCAATTGACGTGGAAAATTTTAGGTAAATTTTGTGATTGCTCCGAAAAACTCAGCCAGTGGCGCCAATAGTCAGCAAAATTATAACCACAGAAAGGCTTCATCGCCATCGGGTCTCTTCTGACTATACCCACATCTCCGGCTGCGGCTGCAGTTGTTTCCGAACCCACGCTGGCTCCGACCAAAACACCATGATTCCAATCTTTGGCTTCATAAACCAAAGGTGCTAACTCACTTCTTCTGCCACCAAAGATAATGGCACAAATGGGTACACCCGAAGGCGAGTCTGCTAACTCTGAGTATCCTGGGTTATTTTTGGCAGAAACGGTAAATCTGGAATTGGGGTGGGCGCAGTCTTGATTGGAGTCAGAAGAATAATCATCGCCTTTCCAGTCTTTGGTTGGGTTGCCTTCCAATTTTCCTTCCCACCAGGGTTCGTTGTTGTCGGTTATGCCGACGTTGGTATAAATCGCATCTCTTTTGAGGGTCTCATAAGCATTTTGATTGGTATCTTGGTTGGTGCCTGGGACCACCCCAAAATATCCTGCTTCTGGATTAATTGCCCAGAATCGACCACTGTTGTCCATATGCAGCCAGGCAATGTCATCACCAATGGTTCTAACTTTCCACCCTGGATAAGTATCTGGGGGTATCAGCATAGCAAGGTTTGTTTTTCCACAGGCCGATGGGAAAGCAGCAGCAATGTAAAACTTATCTCCTTCTGGATTTTCAATTTCAACTATTAACATGTGCTCGGCGAGCCATTTCTCCTTTAAGGCTTGCCAACTGGCTATTCTTAAGGCATGACATTTTTTTCCCAACAGGGCATTGCCACCATAACCTGAACCGATGCTTCTTATGGTTAGTTCTTCTGGGAAGTGCATGATAAAACGTTTCTCTGGATTCAGGTCTCCGATTGAATGCATTCCTTTAACAAACTTATTTTCTGTCTCTATTCTTTGCAGGGCTTTTGTTCCCATTCGGGTCATCAGGAACATGTTTGCCACCACATATGGGCTATCCGTAATTTCCACTCCACAGCGCGAATAAACTGAATCTATCGGCCCCAAACAATATGGAATAACGTACATCGTCCTACCCGACATGCAATCTTTGAATAAGTTATCCAGTTTGCTGTGTGCCTCATCTGGGTCCATCCAATTGTTGTTTGGTCCCGCATCCTCCTGCTTGGAAGTGCATATAAATGTCAAGTGTTCAACTCTAGCGACATCTGTCTGATCCGATCGATGCAGATAACAGTTTGGGAAAGTTTCATGATTGAGTTTCAGTAAATCCCCAGACTCAAGCATTTGAGCGATGAAGTTTTGATACTCTTGGTTGCTTCCATCACACCAATGTACTGCCGTTGGATTGGTTAGTTTTGCTACTTGATCAACCCAATTTTGCAACTCTTTATTGGTTGTATTCATATAATTTACTCTAGTCGCAGGGGAAGTTTATTATATCTATGTTTATTATTGGGTCATTAATTTATTGTTTCTTCTTGAATCCATTCAACACAGCTGTATATGACTAAATGTATTGCCATTGATACCTCAACCGACAGGTTTACACTTGCCGCCATGAATGACGGAGAGTTGTTTGAGTTTAACCAAGAGAATTGCATCGATCATGCGCAAGATATTTACAGGAATATCAATAACATATTGACCGAATCAAGGTTGGAATTAAAAGACTTGGATTTTATAGCTTATGGCTCAGGACCTGGCCGTTTCACTGGGTTAAGAATTGCAGCGGCTGCAACACAAGCAATTTCCTATTCGCAGCAAACACCTGTTTGCAGCATTTCCAGTCTTGCAACCATTGCGCAAGTTGCTTCGGAAACCTATTCCTTAGATAAAATAGCCGTGGTAATGGACGCAGGAAGAAAACAGATTTATTTTGGGTGTTATCAGAAATCCGAAGATGGTTTAGTAGCATCAACGATTTCAGATTGCCTAATTGACGTTGATGCATTTCATTTCTCTGGAACAAATTTTTTTGGTGTTGGCAAAGGTTGGAAAGAATATACAAATTTGAAGAAACAATGCTCTGTTGAAGTTGTCGAACAAGCCCAAGAAATATTGCCTGATGCAAAAACTATGATAAAACTAGCTATTAGGGAATTTAAATCAGGTAAAGGGGTAGAATCATTTGAGGCTTTACCCAATTACCTTAGGGATCAAGTTGCAGATTGATGATGCGCATAACAAGGAGAAATTTATTATTAACGGGATTCCTTTGCTCTGTTTTGCTTATTGCTTACGCACTATACACACAATATGTGCTGGGTTTAGAGCCATGCCCCTTGTGTATATTACAAAGAGTGGCAGTTATTGCATTAGGTCTGTCTTTTTTATTAATGGCTTTGAAACATCCCCAAACAAAGCAGTCAAAATTCTTCGCTTCACTACTTTTGACGATTATAAGCTCAGCGGGAGTAGGGATAGCAGCTAGACATGTCTGGCTTCAAAATCTACCCCCAGATAAGGTTCCAGGGTGTGGGCCTGGTCTTGATTTTATGATGGCTAATTTTCCATTGAGTGAAGTTTTCCAAATGGTCTTTAGTGGTTCTGGTGAATGCGCTGAAATCAGTTGGTCTTTCGCTTTTTTGAGCATGCCGGCTTGGGTCATTATTTGGTTAATTTTTCTAGGCAGCTATGGAGTTTGGACCATCCATCAAGGGCGCTATAATTGAGCAGAGTTAATTATTACTGTTGATCAATTGTTTTGTGAAGATTTTGCTCTAATTTTTCACAACATGATTCAGTAAGTGTTTTCGCTGGGTGCAAGAGTCAATACTTCGTAGCCACTTTTGGTCACCAAAATTGTATGCTCCCATTGCGCTGAAAGCGAATGATCCCTAGTAACGACAGTCCATTGGTCTGGCAATACCCTCACTGATGCTCCGCCAGCATTGACCATCGGTTCAATGGTAAAGGTCATTCCTTCTTTTATTTCAATCCCGTGACCGGGAGTTCCATAATGGAGAATTTGTGGATGGTCGTGATAAATTTTACCAATTCCATGGCCACAATATTCTTTTACGATGGCATAACCATGTTTTTCTGCATGATTTTGTATTGCATACCCAATGTCTCCTAAGTGATTTCCTGGTTTCACTGCTTTTATGCCATGCCACAATGATTCATAAGTTATTTTTGAAATACGTTCACCCTGGGTAGTGGGCTTTCCAACCTGGTACATTCTGCTGGTATCTCCATGAAACTCATTTTTGATAACGGTAACATCTATGTTAATGATATCGCCATGTTTCAATTTTTTATTACCTGGAATTCCATGGCAGACAACATGATTTACTGAAGTACAGATGGTGGCAGGAAAACCTTTGTAATTTAGGTTTGCAGGAATCGCATTCTGTTCATTAACAATATAATCATGGCAAATCCGATCCAGTTCTCCAGTAGTTATACCCGGTGCAACATAATTTGAAATCATATCCAGAACCTGTGAAGCTAACTTTCCAGCAATTCGCATTTTTTCCTGATCATCTTCGTTTTTAATATCAATCATCATAGGAGATAAGTTTTTTTGTCAGTCTTATTGTCGCTTTAGAATTATTATGTTATAAAACCTCGGCAATTTTGCACAAAATTCGAACATAAATCGACACATATGATGGGTGCTTACGAGTAATTTTGGAAAGTTTCATATGGGATTTATGGGAGTTTAAACCCAAAAAGGAAAAAAATGGAAAATATTACGTTACGCCAGATGCTTGAAGCTGGCGCCCACTTCGGTCACAAAACGAGGTATTGGAATCCAAAAATGGCTCCATATATTTATGGTAAGCGCAACGGGATTCACATCATTAACCTAGAAAAAACCATGCCTCTGTTCTCTGAAGCCTGTGCCTTTGTTGAAAATATCGGGGCAGAATCAGGGACTATCTTATTTGTTGGCACCAAACCTGCAGTTAAGAATGAGATTAAAGATGCAGGTTTGGACTGCAATATGCCCTACGTTTCAAACAGGTGGTTAGGGGGTACGCTGACTAATAATGAAACCATATCAAAATCAATAAAGAAACTTGAAGATCTGGAACAATCATTGAAGGCTGAAAATACGGAAAATTTAAGTAAAAAAGAAATACTTACCTTGAGGAGAGACTATGAAAAGTTAGACAGAGGCTTAGGCGGTATAAGAAATATGAAGAAATTACCAGACGCAATTTTCATCATTGATGTGAATTATGAGAGAAATGCCGTTCAGGAAGCCAAGGCATTGGCGATACCAATCATAAGCATTGTCGATTCCAACTCTTCGCCGGAGGATATTGACTATATTATTCCATCCAATGACGATTCAAGAAGTACTGCTAAGCTGATCACAACAACAATTGTAAAAGCATTTTTAAAAGGTAAAAAATCCGTTCCTCTTTTGGATGACATAGAGGATGACTTTGTTGAAGTTGATGCTAAAGGAAAAATTTCCAACAAAAGAATTAGACGCAAGAGAAAGATCACCGTGGTTGAACAAAAAGAACCTGAAAATCAGAAACCAGAAGATAACAGCGACCTTGCAACTGCGAAAGAAAATAAAAAAATTAATCTTACAAGTGAACCGAAGGAACCTTCTGTAGACAAGCAAGAAGAACTTTCACAGGAAGAATCACAACCGTCATCTGCAGAATCAACTGCTGTTGAGGTACCAAGTGACGATGAGTCCAAAGATGAACAAGATCTTGATCAGTCTAAAGAATCTGGGGTTGAAAGTGATCAGGAGAAATCTTAATTGAGAGGGGTTTCTAGATGAAAATCTCGGCAGCTGATGTAAAAGAACTTAGGGACCTCACAAATGCTGGCATGATGGATTGCAAGAAAGCTTTGTTGGAATCTCATGGTGATTTTGCAAAGGCAAAGCTCTTGTTAAAAGAGAAAGGGAAAAGCCAAGCAGATAGCAAATCAGCTAGAATTGCCGCCCAAGGGATGGTCTCTATAGAAGTTAACGAACCCAAGCATCTTGCAATTATCTTGGAAGTCAATTGTGAGACTGATTTCGCTGCCAAAGATGATTATTTCATTGAATTCACGGATACAATCTCCAAATTGTTGCTGAGCACAAATATTGAAACCATCAAAGAACTCATGGATGCCGCCATCGAAGGCTTCAATAATGTTGAGGAATACCGGATATTTGTTGTTGCTAAATTAGGTGAGAACATCAGTATCAGGAGGTTCAGAAGAATTTTTTTTGACGGTACCTTGGGAACTTACATACATGGAAGAAAAATAGCAGCCTTAGTTGATTTAGATATAGATAATACCGGACTAGCAAAGGATTTGGCTATGCAAATTGCTGCCTTAAAACCGGAATATATTGACCAAGGAGAGATTCCAGATGAAATGATAGAAACGGAGTCAAGGATCCTTAGGCTGCAAGCTGAAAAAGAAGGAAAACCTCAGGAGATTCTGGAGAAAATAGTCACAGGTAAGTTAAATAAACGACTGAATGAAATAACATTACTTGGCCAAGAATACATAAAGGACTCAGATTTAAAGGTTTCTCAATTGTTAAAAAAATCGAATGCAAATGTAAATCTTTTTGTAAGATATGAAGTTGGTGATGGAATAGAGAAGGAAGAGAAAAATTTTGCAGAGGAAGTCAAGGCACAAGTCGATGCAAGTGAATGATACTCTGTTCCCTGTCTTGACCTGTAATCGCAGGATCTTTAAGTGTTTGATGTGGTAAGTAAAAAGATAAACAGAATACTTTTAAAACTGAGTGGAGAAGCGCTTTTAGGTAAAAAACCGTTTGGTGTTGATCCTGATGTGCTGATTTATCTGGCAGAAGAAATTAAATCCATCGTTGATGCTGGTGTTCAAACAGGCATTGTCATTGGCGGTGGCAACATATTTAGAGGCGAAGGTCTAGCTCAATCAGGTATTGATAGAGTCACAGGAGATCAAATGGGTATGTTAGCCACAATCATCAATGCTCTTGCCCTTCAAGATGCCTTGGAGCGACAAGGTCTGGTGGCCAGAGTTATGTCTGCTTTAAAAGTCAATGAGGTATGTGAAGACTACATTCGAAGAAGAGCGATCAGACATTTGGAAAAAGGCAGAGTTACAATTTTTGCTGCAGGCACTGGAAATCCATATTTTACAACTGATTCTGCTGCCTCCTTGAGAGCTGTTGAAATGGAGGCTGATCTTTTGATTAAAGCAACCAGGGTTAATGGGGTGTTCTCACAAGATCCCTTGCAAAATGATGATGCATTGCATTTTGAATCCATTTCCTACGATGAATTTATTTCCAAAAAACTCAGTGTAATGGACACTACTTCCATTGTTATGTGTAGGGATAACAATCTTCCTGTTA
Organism: Gammaproteobacteria bacterium; assembly: GCA_012965065.1. GTDB lineage: Bacteria > Pseudomonadota > Gammaproteobacteria > Steroidobacterales > UBA11654 > DTSX01. The sequence goes on along the minus strand of DTSX01000112.1, from coordinate 55,945 downwards.
GGGTTTATGATATGAATATACCCAATGCATTATTTGATATTGTTAAGGGTAAGAACATTGGGACATTAATATCATGAATAAGGGATTTGAAGTCAATGTTAGATGAAATCAACCAAGAGACAAGCCAGAGGATGCAAAAGTCAATCAACGTTTTTTCATCCAATCTCAGAAAAATAAGGACCGGTAGAGCAACTCCGGATATTCTAGACAGTGTTCATATTGAGTACTATGGGAACGCAACGCCGATACAGCAATTGGCAAACATCACTGTAGAAGATGCACAAACACTGGCCATTTCACCTTGGGAACAAAAATTTATCCCAGAGATCGAACTGGCCATAGTTAAGGCAAATCTTGGCTTAAACCCAATAACAAGTGGAAGCATTATTAGAATTCCACTGCCTCATTTAACCGAGGAACGAAGAATTGAACTAACCAAACAGGTAAGTCATGAAGAGGAAATAGCAAAGGTTTCCATTCGAAATATTCGAAGGGACTCTATTCAAGACCTTAAGGATTTCTTCAAAGAAAAAATGATATCAGAAGATCATTTTCATAAAGGGCAAGGAGACATCCAAACTATAACTGATGATATGATCAAAAACGTAGAATCACTAAGTGAAGAAAAACAAAAAGAATTGATGAGCTTCTAAGTTATGAAGAAACTTCACGCAGACAAAAAAATCCCGCAAATTATTAATTTACCAAGGCATCTGGGCATTATTATGGATGGCAATGGTCGGTGGGCTAAGCTAAGAGGTAAAAGAAGAATCTTCGGCCATGAGGCAGGCGTTCTGAAGGCCAAAGAGATTGTTGAAAACTCGGTTAGGTTAGAAATTGAAGCACTTACTTTATATGCCTTTAGTTCAGAAAACTGGAAAAGACCCGCTAAGGAAATCAATGGTCTGATGAGACTGTTTGAGCGAACCATCAAAAAATACACCGGACTTTTAATTGAGAATAATGTTCGTTTTAAACAGGTAGGCAGTAAAGACATGCTTCCTAAAAGTTTAATTAGAAAATTGGAACAAATGGAGGCAATTACCTCAGAAAATACTGGTTTAAAACTCACTCTAGCACTAGCATATGGCTCAAGACAGGATATTGTAAAAGGTATATTGAAGATTATTGATGATGTAGATGATGGCAGAATTAATAAAAATCAAATAGACGAATTAACTTTATCCAACCGTCTTTCTTTCTCAGATCTGCCTGATCTCGATTTAATAATTAGAACATCAGGTGAAACCAGAGTGAGTAATTTTATGCTTTGGGAAATGGCGTACAGTGAAATCCATTTTACTGAAACACTCTGGCCTAGTTTTGAAGATCAGGAATTTTTTGAAATTTTAGAAAGTTATTCACAATCAGAAAGACGTTTTGGTTCTGTTGAAAAGGAAACAGAGTTGAAAAAAGCCTAAATCTTTACAATGAATAACCTTACTCAGAGAATCTGTTCGGCAGCAGTTCTCATTTTAATACTAGTGGTCTTAATTCATCCTGCGACAACAATTCCCATAAAAGCTACTGCTATTGGATTTATTTCCCTAATTATCCTTTGGGAATATTCGAGATTATTCAAATCAAGATTCATCCGGATTTTTTTTCCGATACTGGTTATTGGTGGTCTTTTAGAAATGCTTTTTTTTACTGGATACCTAGAGAAAACAAGCAACTATTTGTTTTGGTTTTTGTGTTTACTATGGTTATTCATATTATTCCAAGTATTAACCTACAAAAAGAAGAATATCAATGACTTCTTAATCTTTATTTTTGGATATTTTATCCTCCTACCATTTGTTGCATCTTTGTTTTTTATGGTCATGAATCCAGGAATTTTTTTATACGTGGTCATTGTTGTATCAATTGCCGATTCAGCAGCTTTTTTTGTAGGAAGGACGATGGGAAAAACCTCTTTATTACCTAACATCAGCCCAGGCAAAACCATTGAAGGTTTTATTGGAGGTGTTTTAATAGCCTCCCTATTCTCATGCTTAATCGCTTTATTTTATGGTTTACAGGATAGGCTGTTGGAGTTTTTATATCTTGGATTCCTGGTAGCACTCATATCTGTTTTAGGAGATGTATTTTTCAGCTTGTTAAAACGCAATAAAGGCATTAAGGATTCCAGTAATTTAATTCCTGGGCATGGAGGTTTCATCGATCTATTAGACGGAACAATAGCGGCCCTTCCTTTGCTTACATTTTTATCCTTCAGAATTAATGAACTGGGTTCGACTCTTGCTCTTATTGGGTTTTAGGGCTGAAATGTAAATTTTCACATCTTATTACTTCCTTTGCTGAACTGATTCTCTATAATTCCTTCATAATCTTTGCTGATAATTACTATATGGATTTTTTATTTTCAATTGTTGCATTCGTAATCTTGGTTGGCGTACTCGTCGCCATCCATGAATATGGACATTTGCTGATAGCAAAACTTTGCAATGTCAAAGTTTTGAGATACTCCATCGGTTTTGGCAAGGTGCTTTGGAGTAAGAGAACTGGTTTAGATCAGACAGAGTATTGTTTATCCGCCATCCCCCTAGGTGGCTATGTCCAATTGTTGGATGAGAGGAGTGAAGAGGTCGACGAAAATGAAAAACACCGAGCCTTCAATAATCAATCAGCCACCAAAAGAATTTTTATCTTACTAGCTGGCCCTTTTGCTAATTTTCTCTTTGCAATTATTGCTTATATGACAATGTTTTCTGTTGGAGTTCCAGGTGTGGCTCCGATTATAGGGGAAATTGAATCGGGATCTATTGCTTGGCAGAACAACCTCAGATCTGGAGACCAAATTATTAATGTGGGTGGAAAAGAGGTTCAAACTTGGCAAGCTTCTTTGATTTCAATTCTTGGCGAGATTTTAGACGACGAACAAATCAAAATCACCGCAACAGACAAATTTGGCAATCTGAAGCATGCAACACTGGATGTTACTGGAAGAACCAAGGAGCTCACTGCACCAAATGCATTAATGCCTGGTTTGGGATTTAAACCTTTTATTCCAACAATCAAGCCTACTATAGAAGCAGTAATTCCAGATGGACCCGCTGACAAGGCAGGCCTTTTACCAGAAGATGTGATTCTAAAAGTTGATGATGTTGACATAAAAAACTGGAGCCAGTTTACTGAAGTCATTATTGCTAAGCCCAACCAAAATGTTGAGGTGGAGATAAAGAGACTGGATCGGATATACCAGAAAACTGTATTTCTTGGTGCCCAGGCCGATAACGAAAACCAAGGTTTTATAGGACTTAGAGCACGAATTGACGAAGATCAAGTAAAGAAGTACCAGACAATTCAAAAATACCGTTTTCCCAAAAGCTTAACCATGGCAATCAATGAAACAAATCAAATGATTGTCCTAACCTTAAATATGTTTGGCAAGATGGTCCGTGGTCAAATTTCAGGGAAAAATCTAAGTGGGCCAGTAGGCATAGCTAAAGATGCAGGAACGGTTGCAAAAAGAGGACTTATTGCAACTTTGTCTTTTATGGCGATTATCAGTATTAGTTTAGGCATACTCAATCTATTCCCTTTACCAATTCTTGATGGGGGACAAATTGTATTTGTGCTAATAGAAAAATTGATTGGCAGACCCTTGCCAGAAAAAGTACAAATTATTTTTCAACAATTCGGAATAGGCGCACTATTATTCTTAATGATATTTGCGTTGTACAATGATTTGATCAGAATATTTGGTTGGTAACTTTTTAACCACATGATGAAATTCAGATTAACAATAGTTGCATTCGCTGTTCTTTGTATTTTTTCAGTTCAGGCTGAAGAACCCTTTGCCGTCAAAGACATAAGAATCGAAGGGTTGCAGAAAATTTCTGAAGGCGCTTTATTAAATTATCTCCCAATAAACATTGGAGATACTCTTGATGAGATTAAAATTAAGGAATCCATAAGAGCGGTGTATTCCAGTGGTTTTTTTAGGAATATCGAGTTTAGAAAAGACCCCTCTGATGACATTCTTATTATTTCGGTACTGGAAAGGCCGTCCATAGGAAATATAAGCATTGATGGAAATAAGGATATTAAAACCGAAGATCTAGAAGAATCCTTAAATAATATAGGTTTTAGAATCGGTCGAACGTACGACCCTTCAGTTTTGGATGAAATTGAAAGATCACTGATAGATCAATATTTTAGTTTCGGTAAATACAGTGCTCAAATTGAAACCGATGTGGAAGATTTACCTGGGAATACTGTTAGGATAAAAATCGATGTTAAAGAAGGTGATCGTGCTCAAATTAGGCAGATAAATATTGTGGGAAACAATGTTTTCAATGATGAAGATCTTTTAGATCAGTTGAAGTTACAAATGCCCAATTGGTTGTCATTTATTCAACAAGATGATCGATATTCAAGGGAAGATTTGCAAGGTGATTTGGAAACCCTTGAGTCCTTTTATTTGGACAGAGGTTATGCTAATTTTACGATAGACTCCGCTCAGGTAGCTATCTCACCGGACAAGACTGGAATATTTGTCACCGTTAATATTTCTGAGGGAGATGTTTATCGATTATCAGACGTCAAGCTGACTGGTGAATTTGTTGTACCCAAAGAAGATATACAGAGACTGGTTTTGGCACAACCGGGACAAATATTTTCTCAGGGACTGCTGACGCAAGCTACAGAGTTAATCAAATATAGACTTGGAGAAGATGGTTATTCATTTGCAGAAGTACAGGCGATTCCAGAACTGGATGATGAAAACATGGAAGCAAAGATAGTTTTTTATATCCAACCCAAAAGTAGGGTCTATGTTCGGCGGGTGAGCTTTTCTGATACAACTTCTATAAATGACGAAGTATTAAGACGTGAGTTAAGGCAAATGGAAGGGGGGTATATGTCAAAGAGCAGGTTGGAACGATCAAAAATTAGATTGCAAAGACTGCCTTTTATTGAGGACGTAGAATTTGACACAATTCCAGTTGCAGGGACTACAGATCTGGTTGATGCGGTGTTTACGATCAAAGAGGGACTGCCGGGCCAATTTGGTGGAGGAATAGGCTATTCTGGGTACCAGAAACTTATTTTAAATGGTAATTTTGTTCATACTAATTTTTTTGGCACAGGCAATAGAATTGCACTGGATCTGAACTCAAGTAAGTTCAGAGACGTTTACAGCTTTTCACACACAAATGCTTATACTGGGCTTGATGAAATTGCGAGAACGGCAAGATTTTCCTATTCATCCTTTAATCAGTTCACTGCATCTTCTTCAGATTTCTCAACCAAAACTTTTTCTCTCGGGTTGGAATATTCGTATCCCTTGAGCGAGTATCAGCGAGTTATTTTTGGCTCTAACTTGATGAGTTCTGAATTGCTCGCAGGCGATTATAGCGCTAGTCAAGCCCTTCAGTGGGTTAGAAGCAATGGAGACAGCAGTTGCTTTGAAGGAGCTTTCAATTTTTGTAAAACACAGTTCAAAGTTGCAGAAGCGATAGTCGGGTGGGTTTATGATTCGAGAAATCGCTTTATCTTTGCTGATCAAGGAATGACACAGAGATTCATGGCGAGTCTAGCCATTCCTGGAAGTGAGGTTGAATATTACGGTTTTAATTACAGCTACAAACAGTATTTTAATGTTCCGTTTCCATTTGTGAACTATTTAACACTTATGGCAAAAGCTGACATTGCCTACAACGGAGCTTACGGTGATTCTGTTGGGGTCCCTCCCTACAAAAACTTTTTCGCAGGAGGACCGGATACCATTAGAGGCTATAAAGAACATCGTTTGGGGCCAAGAGATAACTTTGGTAACCCATACGGAGGAAATCTTCTAATTTCAGCTCAAATGGAAGTCATTTTACCTTTACCGCAAGATTGGGCAACAAGGGCAAGGTTTAGTTTATTTTTTGATGTTGGCAATGTATTTTCGACCAGCGAACTGGATTTTTATGACAAAATTGGCAATCCTCTCGACTACGGTTTTGATGCGGGTAATTTGAAACAATCAGTCGGATTGGCTGCACAATGGTTGGCCCCACTCGGACTCTTTCGATTCAGTTATGCCCTTCCTTTAAATAACGATCCTACAACTGGTGATTCTTGGGGTGACGAAACGGAACGATTCCAATTTACAATTGGAGGAGCTTTTTAGACAATGGTTTTAATTAAGATAAAGGGACAGTTATGAAAAAACTAAATTTCGTATTGACAATAATATGCACGCTTTTTGTTGCCCAATCCATTTTCGCTCAGGAAGCAACGCAAGCAAGGATCGGGGTGGTAGACATGAATAAACTTGTTCAAGAATCTCCCCAATACCTAGATATGACCTCAGTGATAGAGGAAGAATTCGCGGGTAGAGTAAGAGACATTACGTCCAAGGAGTCGGCTTTGAACGCCAGTAAAGATCAACTGAATCAAGACAATCTTGCCCTCAGCAATGACGAACGCCAGAATACTCTGTTAAAAATTAACGCTGATCAGAGAGAGTTGAAATATTTGGCCGAAAGCTTCCAAGAAGATCGTAATAATAGAACTCAAATTGAGGCAAATAAAATTTTTGTTGAAATTATCAATTTGATTCAGAAGTTTGGCAGAGACAATAGCTATGATCTGATCATCAATGAAGGAAGAATCAGTCAGAATACCATTTTAAATGGCGGAACTTTATACAAAGGGGCTTCTGTGGATATCACGAATGACATAGCTAAAATGTTAGAAAAGAAGTTTCAAGAAAATAAAGCCGGAGGCTAAATAGAAGCTAGCCAATAAATATGTCGGGGAATGAGAATTTTGTCTGATACTGCTTTTACTCTTGAACATTTAGCTTCAAAATACGATTGCAAGATCCAAGGTGATCCGTCTACTGTTGTTTCCAATGTCGCAACGCTATCAAACGCATCCAACGATTCGCTAACATTTTTTGCCAATAGTAAGTATAAATCTGAGTTGAAAGAAACCAACGCAGCAGCGGTTGTCCTCAGGGAACATGATGTGGAGTTTTGCCCTACTGCTTCATTGGTAACAACTGATCCATACTTGTTGTTTGCCAGAATCGCAAGTGACTTTGATATAAGCAAGCAATTTCAGCCAGGAATCCATTCCGCTGCTGTGATTGACTCCTCCTGCGACGTACCATCAACCTGTAAGATTGGAGCGGGGGTGGTTCTAGCTATGAATGTTGAGTTGGGAGAACATGTTTTTGTTGGGGCCAACTCTGTGGTTGAGAAAGACACCAAAATAGGTGAATCCAGTTGGATCAGTTCAGGGGTCATTATCCATGAGGGTACTGAAATAGGTTCAAGGGCCATTATTCATCCAGGTGTGGTAATTGGAGCTGACGGTTTTGGTTTTTCAGAAGCGAAAGACTCGGCATGGGTCAAGATCCCTCAAATGGGTCGGGTGATTATTGGTGATGATGTTGAGGTGGGAGCAAATACAACCATAGACCGAGGAACACTTTCTGACACGGTCATAGGCAATGGTGTAAAACTTGATAATCTAGTACAAATAGGTCACAACGTGATCGTTGGTGATCACACAGCAATCGTTGCACAAACAGGCGTAGCAGGCAGCACTGAAATTGGAAAACGTTGTAGAATAGGCGGTCAAGTCGGAATTGCTGGCCATCTAAAAATAATCGATGACACAACCATTGCTGCAAGGACAACTGTCATAAAGGACATCAAGGATCCAGGTGTCTATGCTGGCAATCTGTTTTCACATCAAAAAGCTTCAGAATGGCAAAAGAATGCTGCCAGTTTTAAAAAGTTAAATAAACTGCAGAAACTGGTGTCGCTAATCAATAAGAAAGTGGGCGAAGACAATGATTCATAAAACCGCGATTGTTTCTGAACAAGCTGATATTTCTGATGATGTAAGCATCGGACCCTACTCAATTATTGGCCCAGATGTCTCCATTGATAGTGCCACGATTATTGAATCGCATGTGGTGATTACTGGTCGAACGAAAATAGGTAAACAGAACCACATCTACCCATTCTCTTCAATAGGTGATAGTCCCCAGGACATGAAATACAACGATGAAGATACTCAATTAGAGATAGGTGATCGCAATACCATTAGAGAATGCTGCACCATAAATAGAGGAACGATTCAAGATACAGGGATCACTCGGCTAGGCAATGACAACTGGATCATGGCCTATGTTCACATAGCGCATGACTGTCAAATAGGCAACAACACTATATTTGCCAATAATGCAACCCTGGGTGGCCATGTAGAGGTTGGGGATTACGCAATATTTGGCGGTTTTTCGGGCGCTCATCAATTTTGCAAAATCGGTAGCCACAGTTTTTTGGGAATATACGCAGGTGTGGCCAAAGACCTACCCCCTTATGTAATTGTTGTGGGACAACCTGCTATGCCTAGAGGAATTAACATTGAGGGTTTAAGAAGAAGAAATTTTACCGCTGAACAAATACGAAATATTAAGACCGCTTACAAGCTGTTGTATACTTCTGATCTTCGTTTGGAAGAAGCCCTGGAAAAAATCTCTGGTCTTGACGAAGTTTCAAATGAATTGCAAGTAATGCTTGATTTTTTACAAGCATCCACAAGAGGGATCATCCGCTGACTTCTAACCAATCAACCGATCGTGACTAAGTTCGTCATCGTTGCTGGGGAACCTTCAGGAGATTTGTTAGGCTCTAAAATTATTGCCTCAATACAAGATCTTTGTCCCGATGCAACCTTCGAGGGAATAGCCGGTCCAAAGATGATTCAAGCTGGATGCAAACAGTGGTTTCATTCTTCCGAATTATCCGTTATGGGTATTTTTGGTGTGCTGAAACATTTGCCTAGAATACTCAAAGTTAGAGAAAAACTGATAAAAAAAATCCTCAAAAATCCCCCGGACGCTTTTATTGGTATTGATTCCCCCGATTTCAATTTGAAGCTTGAAGAAAAATTAAAGCGCAGAGGTATTAAAACCATCCAAGTGGTTTCTCCAAGTTTTTGGGCATGGCGAAAAAACAGAGTTAAATTACTGAACAAATCTGCAGATCTATTGTTGTGTCTCTTTCCGTTCGAGGAAGATCTCTTAAAAGAACATAATGTGAACGCGGTCTTTATTGGCCACCCATTGGCTGATTCAACGCAACAAAAAATTGATGTTAAAACTGCAAGAAATAATTTAAAACTGAGTGCAAAAACTGTTATTGCATTGATGCCTGGTAGTCGTGGCTCTGAAATTAACCGTCATGCAAAATTATTCTTTGAAACTGCCGAATTGATAACCAATAGAATTGAAGACATAGAGTTTGTAGTACCGGTTGTGGATTCAAAAATAGGAGAGCAATTAAAGAAAATACTTGCTATGTATTTTACTGATCTCAAGATGACCATTACCGACAGTACACATTCAGCTTTATCTGCCTGTGATCTGGTCATTACTAAGTCAGGTACCTCAACACTCGAAGCGGCTTTACATAAAAAACCAATGGTTGTCGTTTATAAAATGTCACCACTAAGTTATTGGTTTTTAAAGATATCTAAGATGGTGCATACGGATTACATAGCATTGCCAAATATTCTTTTAGGTAAAAAATTAGTTCCTGAGTTGATTCAAGAGAATGCTTCTTCTGAAACAATTTTCGCAGAAAGTTTATCCTGGCTTTCCAATCAACATAAAGTTGTAGAATTGCAACAACAATTTGATTCTCTTCACTTGCAGCTACAAAAAAATGCTTCTTTTTTGGCAGCATCGACAATTTTAAAAATGCTTGAACAACAAAAGTAAAATAATTTTCTTGTCTATTTATGGAATTAATCGCAGGTGTTGACGAAGCAGGAAGAGGATGTCTTGCTGGGCCCGTAGTTGCAGCAGCTGTCGTGTTCCTTAAAAATCAGACCATACAGGGTTTGCGGGACTCAAAAAGGCTGTCAGCTAAAAAAAGAGAGCAATTATTCCAAATCATTAAATCCGAATCACAAGAGTATTCAATTGGTCTTGCCAATCACCTAGAAGTGGATCAATATAATATTCTTAAGGCAACGATGTTGGCAATGCAGAGAGCAATTGATCAGTTGCACCAAAATGACATACAGGTCTTGATAGATGGGCCGCACTGTCCAGTGGTACGCTCAAATTTGAGTCTTAGATTGGAACCCAAAATTGGTGGTGATGGTCTTTATGCCTCTGTCGCAGCAGCATCCATACTGGCAAAAGTGACCAGGGATCAATTGATGGAACAAATGCATATAAAATACCCTCAATATCGATTTGATAAAAACAAAGGTTACCCAACTAAGGAACATTTATCTGCCATTCAAGAATTTGGCCCAACTCCAATTCATAGAATGACGTTTAAACCTGAAATGTATAGCAATTGATATGGCTAAAGAGGAGCCAATATTTGTTCACCTGGATGTTAATTCAGAATATTCAATAGGTCAGAGTGTTATTCGAATTGAAGGTTTGCTGGAAAAATCTCTTGAATACCAGATGCCAGCCTTGGGAATTGCCGATGATAATAATCTATTTGCGGCATTCAAGTTCTACAAAAGAGCAATTGAAATTGGTATCAAACCAATTATTGGTGCAACCGTATCAATCCATCCAGGGGCATCAGAAAGAATTTCAAAACTAATATTGCTTTGTAAAAACACCACTGGGTATAAGAATTTATCAAACTTGATTACTCGATCGTATCTGGAGGGTTACCATAAAGGCAAGGTCTTGGTCGATATTGATTGGCTGGATGGTAAAAGCACTTTAGGTCTTGTTGCAATATCAGGAGGTTACAACGGCTTTATTCAGAACCTACTTTTATCCGAAAAATCCAGAACTGCTTCTAAACAGGTAGAAAGATTACAACTTATTTTCCCCGAAGATTTGTTTCTCCAAATTCACAAATTAGGGGGAAATAGGGACGAAGAGTTACTGGAAAAAACAGTTGAAATTGCTTCCTTGGCCGAAGTCCCTCTGTTGGCAGGTAACAACCCAAGATTCCTAAATCAGGACGATTATTTGTCTTTGGACGCAAGAGTATGCATTGATCGTGGTGATGTAATCGATAACACAAATCGGGTTAGGGAATACACGACTGAACAATATTTCAAAACCAAAAAAGAAATGGCTGATTTGTTTTCAGATATACCCGAGGCGGTCACCAACACGGTAAATCTTGCCAAGAAATGTAATTTTCAATTTACTACCGGTCAGACTGCACTGCCTGCTTACTCTGTCCCAAAAGGACAAACAATAGAGAATTTTCTAATTAAAGCAGCGAATAAAGGTTTAGAACAAATTCCACTTGCAACCAAGGAGGTAAAAGAAGCCTATACTCAGAGACTGGAAAATGAACTCAAGATTATCCACTCCACAGGATTTTCAGGCTATTTTTTGATCGTTGCTGATTTCATTCAATGGTCTAGATCAGAAAACATACCTGTTGGTCCGGGAAGAGGCTCAGGACCCAGTTCCTTAGTCGCCTTTTGTTTAGGCATTACTGACGTTGATCCCATGAAATACGATTTGCTTTTTGAGCGATTTCTGAATCCAGAGAGGGTTTCGATGGGGCAACTGCCAGACTTCGACATTGACTTTTGTGTGAATGGCAGAGACCGAGTTATCGATTATGTATCCAATCGATACGGATCAGAAATGGTCTCTCAAATCATAACCTACGGAACAATGTCTGCAAAAGCAGTTGTCAGGGATGTTGGCAGGATACTTGGTTACCCCTATGGGATGGTTGATCAAATTGCAAAATTAATTCCTTTCGATATTGGAATCACTATTAAGTCGGCGCTAAAGAAAGAACCCGCACTGAGTGAAAGGTATGAAAAAGAACAGGATGTTCAAGCACTTATTAACTTGGCTCTCAAGCTAGAGGGTTTGATAAGGAATGCCGGCAAGCATGCTGGTGGTGTTGTTATAGCACCTTCAAATCTGTCAGATTTTATGCCCCTTTATAAAGTTGAGGGCGAAGCAGGTACTGTCACCCAATTTGACAAAGATGATGTCGAATCGATTGGGCTCATTAAGTTTGATTTTTTAGGACTTAAAACACTCACTGTAATCCAAAATGCAGTCGAACTCATCAATGAAAAATTAATTGCAGCTGGAGAGAAAAGCATTGATATTCGAGCCATACCCACAAATGATTCTGAAACATACAAATTGTTATCTTCAACCAAAACTGTAGGAATCTTCCAGCTGGAATCGATAGGCATGAGAGAATTGATCAAGCGAATGCAGCCATCAGAATTTGATGACCTCGTGGCTTTGGTTGCGCTTTTCCGACCTGGTCCCCTTCAATCGGGAATGGCAGATCTTTTCATTGAAAGAAAAGCAGCTGGCCATTTGAACCTTGTCAACACTTTCCACCCAATGTTGGAACAAGTTCTAAGAACGACATATGGAGTGATTGTTTATCAAGAGCAGGTTATGCAAATAGCACAAAAGTTAGCTAATTATTCTCAAGGCAGTGCCGACATACTTCGGAAAGCAATGGGTAAAAAAATTCCTGAAGAGATGAGTAAGCAGAGAGGTGTTTTTATTCAGGGTGCAATTGACAACAACGTCAAGGAAAGCACTGCTAGAAGAATATATGACCTCATAGAAAAATTTGCAGGGTATGGTTTTAACAAGTCTCACTCTGTTTCATACGCCCTAATTGCCTATCAAACAGCGTGGTTGAAAACTCATTATCTTGCAGAATTTATGGCCGCTTCAATGACCGCAGATATTGACAACACCGATAAACTAATCCAATTAAAAGGGGACTGTTATGATTTTAAATTAGATATTTTGACCCCTAGTGTTAATCATTCCAGCTATGATTTTGTTGTCGAAGACGCTAGAACACTCAGATATGGTTTGGGGGCAATTAAAGGCATTGGCAAATACGCTGCTGAAGCAATCACCAACGAAAGATTAACCAAAGGCAGCTATCTAGACTTTTTTGACTTTTGTTCACGGCTCGCTGAGCAGAAATTGTCTAAACGTACGATTGAAGCATTAATTAACAGCGGTGCTTTAGATTGCTTGGAAGAAAACAGATCAACATTGAACAATTCAATTGAGATCGGGTTAAATTATTCAAATAAGAAAGCCATGGATCGGGAATCCGGACAAAACAGTTTGTTTTACTCAGACACAGATCAATTCCAAACACTTCCTAAACTCAGGAGAAAAAAGGAATGGAAATTGAATGTTTTACTGCACAATGAATATCAAAGTCTAGGTTTTTATTTTAGTGGCCATCCGTTTGACCCTTACCGGAAAGATTGCCTCCACATAACTAAGTCACCACTAGATAAATTAAAAGCTGCCATGGAAGCGAGCAACGGGTCATTTAGATCCAACCAGAAAAACACGATAGAACTTGCTGGTCTGGTCACTGGATTGAAACGGAGGGGGGAAAATCTCATATTTAAACTCGATGATGGTACCGCAACAATCGATGTAATTGTCTTTGGAGAGCGTAAAGACAATTTTAGGGATTTGCTTGTTGAAAATGCTGTACTTCATCTTAAAGGAAATCTTAGATTTGATGCCTATGCTGATAGATGGCAGTTTGTTGCAGAAGCAATCAATGGGCTAGACCAGTTAATAGAAAAGAAGGCAAACACTTTGTTGATTAAGTGCGGCACAAAATTTGATCCTGATAAACTAAAATCAATACTCCAAGCCCATATTCCTGGATCCTGTAAAGTTAATATTCACTACAAGACAGATATAGACGTTTATAGGTTGCAGTTGAGTGAGGAATGGACTGTAAATGCAACCAAGGAACTTCGAGACCAATTGACAGTTGAGTTTGGTTCAGGGAATTTTCAGTTTCTAACCGACAACTAAATCCCAACTTTGCTTTAAATCTTTTTTTACCGATTCTATTGTAGAATAGGATTAACGTTGCAATTAAACAGTGTGCACCATGGATTTTTTAGATTTTGAGCAGCCGATTATAGAATTAGAAAAGCGAATTGAAAAGCTTAAATTGACTGCTGCTGATTCAGAATCTTCTGTTGATCTGGATCATGAAATAGATAATTTAATTAGAAAATATGAAACCTTAACCAAGGAAATATTTTCTAACTTGTCCGAATGGCAAATAGCTCAACTGGCAAGACATCCAGAAAGGCCAAAAGCTCTAGATGTGATCCAGGCCATAGTTCCCGATTTTAAGGAATTGCATGGTGATAGGATGTATGCAGATGATGCAGCTATTGTTTCTGGATTAGGGACAATAGAGAATCTATCACTTATGTTCATCGCTCAGGAAAAGGGTCAAGATACGAAATCAAGAATTTTTAGGAACTATGGAATGCCGAAACCTGAGGGTTACCGAAAAGCGCAGAGGTTGATGAAACTTGCTGAAAAATTTTCAATGCCTATTGTCACCATCATAGACACTCCAGGCGCTTATCCAGGTATCGGAGCAGAGGAACGGGGGCAGAGTGGGGCAATTGCCAGCAATCTCTTCACCCTGGCTTCACTCAGAACTCCCATTATCAATCTGGTAATAGGTGAAGGTGGATCTGGAGGTGCCTTGGCAATTGGGATGGGCGATTCGCTTTTGATGTTGCAATACAGTATCTATTCAGTGATATCGCCTGAAGCATGCTCTTCAATTCTTTGGAGGAACCCAAAAGAGGTTGAAGCTGCGGCGGATGCGATGGGTATTTCAGCCAAAAGGCTATCAAAGTTTGACATTATCGACCGAGTAATTCCAGAGCCCTTGGGAGGGTTTCACCGGGATCCAGAATTGATGTATAAGGACATTGCTAGTGCCGTCGTCGATGAAGTCCAGTTGTTGAAAAATCTGGCATTGGATGATCTTATAGATCGTCGTCGGAAGAAGTTTAGAGCGATTGGTGAATTTCAGGAGATCTAGCTGATGGTTGAAACCGAAAGCCAGAATATTGAAGAGACCTTAAAGCACCACATTCAAGCACACAACATCAAAAAAATTTGTGTTTCATTAAGCGGGGGAGTCGATTCCATCGTGCTGCTTAATGCTTTAAATCAAGTTGTAGGCAAGGATATTTTCATCAGAGCAATTCATATTAATCACAATTTAGTTAAGGACTCTCAAAGTTGGGCAGACTTCTGTAAAAAAACATGTGATCAAAGCCAAATCCAAATAGATATCCATTCTGTCAAGGTAAGTACCACAGAGGGTTTTGGCATAGAAGCCGCAGCGCGAAAAGCCAGATATCACAAATTACAAAAGTCAATCCAAGAAGGAGAGTGGTTAATGACCGCACATCACCAAGATGATCAATTGGAAACAATACTATTACGGATGGCTAGAGGTACTGGAATTGAGGGTCTTCAAGGGATTCAAAAACAATTTAAGTTTGGAAGAGGAAACATTTTGCGGCCCCTTTTGGATGTTACCAAAAATGAGATACTCACGTATGCCAGGAAAAAACAATTGGATTGGGTGGTGGATACCAGCAATCAGGAAACCTATTTCGACCGAAATTTTTTGCGGATGAAGGTAATTCCAACGCTTAAGGAGAGATGGCCAACTTTTTCAAGTTCCGTTTCAAGGCTATCAGATATTTCCACCCAAACATCGACTTTGTTGAAGGAGCTGGCCGTACAAGATTTAGGTTTCAACTACCCGGTTAAAAATTTAGACATTGAAGTGTTCAACAATAAATCAATTGGACGAGTTATTAATATCATCCGTTTTATGATCTTGAAAAATGAAATTCCAGTTCCCTCCATGAAAGTCTTAAATTCTGGAACCAATACACTTTTGAATCCAAAATCTGTCAACCCATCCATGGTTTGGGGCGATTATTGCATTAAACGGTATCTTGATAAGCTCTATTTTCTGAAACTGTCAGAATTACAGCCAAATCAAAGCAATAGATCGATGAATTGGTCCATTGATAAACCTTTAGTATTGGATGAAAACGGCAGCACCTTGACGGCGATTATGGTCAAAGGTCAAGGTCTATCGCTCAAAAAGTGCAATAAAAATCTTGATGTACAGTTTCGCAAGGGAGGCGAATCAATACAACCTGTGGGGCATAAAATAACTAAGAAACTTAAAAAACTTTTTCAAGAGAATCACATACTTCCATGGGTTAGAGATAAAATTCCTCTGATTTACCAAAAAAGTGAATTAATCAGTGTGGGTGATCTTTGGTTTAACCGGAATTACACTGCATCGACAGACGAGGATGGTTTTATGGTGAATTGGATCAGAAACATCACCATAAAACACAATTGATGATTGTCCAATCTGACAATATCTGTTAACTTCAAATACCGGGATATTGGTATTGGGATTCCCCAATATAAATAATAAAATCCCAAAAGAAAAATAACTGATTGGAACAAAGCAAAACCCGGATATGTCACACTTTATTTTCGTCACTGGGGGCGTAGTCTCAGCACTTGGTAAGGGGGTTACGTCTGCATCGCTCGGCGCAATTCTTGAAGCTAGAGGATTAAAAGTCGGAATGATGAAATTGGATCCCTATTTAAATGTAGATCCCGGGACGATGAGTCCGTATCAACACGGAGAGGTTTTTGTAACAGAAGATGGCACCGAAGCGGATCTGGATTTAGGTCATTACGAAAGGTTTGTTAACAAAATAACCAGCAAAAAAAGCAACTTTACAGCTGGCAAGGTCTACGAGAATGTGATTATTAAAGAGAGAAAGGGTGATTATTTAGGTGCCACAGTGCAAGTGATTCCTCACGTTACTGATGAGATAAAGGAAAACATCAAAAATGGCTCAAAAGGTTTTGATGTCACTATAGTTGAGATTGGGGGGACAATCGGTGATATTGAATCATTGCCTTTTTTAGAGGCAATTCGTCAAATGGGTTTGGAAAAAAATGGTTACGAGGTTGCTTATGTTCACCTCACTCTGGTTCCCTATATAAAGACTGCAGCCGAACTCAAAACAAAACCAACACAACATTCAGTCAAGGAATTGAGATCAATTGGAATACAGCCGGATGTACTGGTCTGTCGTTCAGAAAAGCCGCTTCCTGAAGAACAACGTAAAAAAATAGCATTGTTCACCAATGTAACTGAGGCGGCAGTGATTTCAGCACACGATGCCCAAGATATTTATGAAATACCTATGATTCTAAGAGAGCAGGGCTTGGACGATATTATTGTTAACAAACTCAACCTTAATGCTCCCAAGCCAGATCTGCGTGACTGGGAAACTGTTTTGCAAGCAAAAAACAACAGCAACGGACAGGTTCGGATTGCAATGGTTGGTAAGTATGTAGATTTTAGGGATTCTTACATCTCTTTGAGTGAGGCTCTTAGGCACGCAGGGTTTAAGACACGTGTTGACATTCAAATTGAATATGTTGAATCCGAAGAAATCCAAATGCGAGGAGCAGGACCGTTATTGGAATCCATGGATGCTATTTTAATACCGGGTGGATTTGGCGATCGGGGTATAGAAGGGATGATCGATTCGATTCAATTTGCCAGAGAAAACAACGTACCGTATTTAGGGATTTGCCTTGGTTTGCAGGCTGCTATCATTGAGTTTGCAAGAAATATTCTAAATTTAAGCGACGCAAACAGTACCGAATTTAACCCCGGTACCAAGGCCCCTGTAATTGCTTTGATAACGGAATGGATGAATACCGATGGATCCGTTGAAAATAGGAACGAACTTTCTGATTTAGGGGGCAGTATGAGGCTTGGCGCACAGGAATGCATGCTGTCAGATCAATCCTTGGCAAAACGTATTTATCAAAAAGATTCTGTTTTTGAAAGGCACAGACATCGATACGAGTTCAACAACAACTTCAAAAATGATTTACAGGACAAAGGTTTGAAATTTTCAGGTCATTCCAAAGACGGTTTGGTTGAGATCATAGAATTGGAGAATCACCCTTGGTTCCTTGCCTGTCAATTTCACCCTGAATTCACTTCAACACCCAGAAAGGGACACCCTTTGTTTGAGTCCTTCGTACGAGCATCAAAAAAAATATAAGTTAAACTGGTTCAATCAAAAAGCTGATTCTTGGTAAAATCAAAATATAAAGAGTTAAAAAATGACGATTAAAATTGGAAATATTAATGTGGGTAATAAACTGCCTATGCTCCTGATAGCAGGACCTTGTGTTATAGAATCGGCCGGTCTTGCTCACGATGTTGCTGGCAGTATTGCAGAAATCACCAAGAAACTGGAGATACCATTCATATACAAATCATCTTTTGACAAGGCCAACAGAAGTTCTGTGTCAAGCTATAGAGGCCCAGGTGTAGAAGAAGGCCTCCGCATTTTGGAAAGCATTAAGCAAACCATTGGGGTGCCGGTTTTGACTGATGTTCATGAGGATACCCCTCTGGAGGAGGTTGCCTCGGTGGTTGATGTCCTGCAGACACCTGCGTTTTTATGCAGGCAAACCAATTTCATTCTAAATGTTGCCAAACAAAACAAACCTATGAATATCAAAAAAGGCCAATTCCTCTCGCCTTGGGAAATGCAGAATGTCGTAGACAAGGCCAAATCGGTGAACAATGAGAATGTATTAGTTTGTGAGAGAGGCTATAGCTTTGGCTACAACAACTTGGTTGCTGACATGCGTTCTTTAATTATTCTTAGGGAAACCGGTTGCCCTGTCATCTTTGATTCCACACATTCACTGCAACTCCCGGGTGGTCAAGGATCTTCTTCAGGAGGCCAGAAAGAATACATTCCGGCATTGGCCAGAGCTGCAGTTGCCACCGGTGTTGCAGGTATTTTCATGGAGACACATCCTGATCCTGACAAGGCACTCAGCGATGGACCCAATTCGTTGCCACTCAATCAGTTGGCCCCACTTTTACATGTTTTAAAAGAGATCGATACGATCGTTAAGCAAGACAACTGATTGTTGAAAAAACTCACAGACAATCAGATAGGGTTTTAAATGTCAGAAATTAAATCAATACATGGCAGGCAAATTTTAGATTCAAGAGGCAATCCAACCGTGGAGGTTGAAATTACCTTGGAAAATGGAAGCAGAGGCAAATCATCTGTTCCCTCAGGTGCTTCAACCGGTAGTCGAGAGGCTGTTGAGTTAAGAGATAGGGATAGACCTGAATTTCACGGCAAAGGTGTTTATTCGGCAGTTACAAACATCAACACTGAAATTCAAAAAACACTCATAGGTAAATCTGTATTGGAACAGAATGAGATAGATAAAACGCTCATTGAGTTGGATGGCACGGAAAATAAATCGAGATTGGGTGCAAATGCAATATTGGCGGTTTCCTTGGCTTCTGCCCACTCTGCAGCGTCTTTTTTAGGAAAAGAATTATTTCAGTACTTCAACCCGAGCAATTGTGGTTTGCCTGTTCCTCAGATGAATATAATCAATGGCGGTGAACATGCAGACAATAATATCGACATCCAAGAGTTTATGATTTTACCCATCGGTGCTGACAGTTTCAGTGAAGCACTGCGGTTGGGTGTTGAGGTATTTCATTCATTGAAGTCAGTATTGAAGAATCAAGGACTCAGCACGGCTGTTGGAGATGAAGGTGGATTTGCCCCCAATCTTCCGAGTAATATCGCAGCATTGGACACTATCCAGGAAGCCATAGAATTAGCTGGTTTTCAGTCTGGAAAGGATATTTATTTGGGTCTTGATGTTGCAGCTTCGGAATTCTGTGAAGACGGAAAATACCATTTTTCATCCACAGGCCAAACATTTGACTCCGACGAATTTGTTGAATATTTAACTAAAATATCGACCGATTACCCGATCATCAGTATTGAAGATGGTCTTTCTGAAGACGATTGGGCTGGTTGGGAAAAATTGACCCAATCAATTGGCGATCGAGTTCAATTGGTGGGTGACGATGTGTTTGTAACCAATACCAAAATATTCCAAGAAGGAATCAACAAGGGTATAGCCAATTCAATATTAATCAAACCCAATCAGATTGGAACCTTGACCGAAACATTTGCAGCACTGGAGATGGCAGAATCCTCAAACTACACTGCGATTATTTCGCATCGATCAGGAGAAACAGCCGATACCACAATTGCAGATATTGCAGTAAGCAGTTCAGCTACACAAATTAAGACAGGTTCATTGTCTCGATCTGATCGGGTGGAAAAATACAATCGGTTGCTCAGGATAGAAGAAATATTAGCCCAGGACGCAGTGTATTTAGGCCAGAACGCATTCAGCTCTCTTTTTGATTTATAGCACCAGACTGATTGCATGAAATTTATAGCTTTACTGTTGGTTCTTCTCCTAGTGATGATGCAAGTTAATATTTGGCTAACCAAAGACGGCTACTCCCGTGTTGCTGAGATTAAAGAACTAATTCAAGATCAGCAGAAAGAGAACAATGAAATGGTTTCTAGAAATTCTCAGCTCAGAGAGGAAATAAAAGATCTAAAAGACGGTTATTCGGCAATTGAAGAAAAAGCCAGAGAGGACATTGGAATGATTAAAGAGGGCGAAGAGTTTTATTTGCTAACTAAGCCAAGACCAGATTTGGAAGCAAAGACGGATGACTAACTGGGCAGCTAACTATTGGTTTTCTGATGAACATCAGGCACGGATGGAATCCTTAGTTACATCTTTGTAAAATCCCGTTATGGAAATATTATTGTGCAATGACGATGGCTACTATTCCAAGGGGATAAAAGCCCTTGAGTCGGCATTATCGGATCTAGCAAATTTAACCATCGTTGCACCAGAGACCAATTGCAGTGGGGCCAGCAGCTCATTGACAATAAAAAATCCTTTAAGAATAAGAAAATTTCAAGACAACGGTTATTACGTCAATGGAACCCCATGCGACTGCATCCATCTTGCAGCAACAACCATTTGCGATCGTCGACCCGATTTGGTCATTAGTGGGATAAATCTCGGGGCCAATTTAGGCGATGATGTCTTGTACTCAGGTACCGTTGGTGCCGCCATGGGAGGGCGTTTTATTGACGTTCCGTGCTTGGCTATATCGATTGTAAATAGAAAACCAATCCATTTGAATACCGCAGTAGAGGTTGCTCATAACCTAGTTAAATCCTTAATAAAAAACCCAAATGTACCAGCAAAAACCTTAAACGTTAATATCCCGGATATCCCCTTTGAGAATGTACAGGGTTATGCCATAACTCGATTGGGAAAGCGGTCTGTCCCCGATCTATTTAAGCCAGACAAAGACCTTTTTGGTGAAAATGTTTATTGGCTTGGACCACCCCCACCACCCAAAGATGGCTCAGAAGGCACAGATTTTTTTGCCGTTGAGCATGATTGCGTTTCCATAACACCGTTGATATCAGATTTTACTGAGCATTCAGTGGGTAAGGATTTGCAAGAATGGATTGATGGTCAGTTGTTATGAAGCGTCTTTTTACCAAGATATTTAATTATGCACTGGAGGTCGCATCCAGACCCAGAGCAATTTATTTTCTTTTCCTGCACAGTTTTTTTGAGTCTTGGTTTTTTATTCCAATACCCCCCGATGTTGTTTTGGTACCCATGACTCTGTCAAAGCCCAAGAAGGCCTGGTTCTACGCCGGCATAACTTTACTCGGCTCGGTTCTTGGCAGCTGTATTGGCTTTGCCATTGGATTTTTTGCTCTCGATTATGCTTTGGAACTGTTTACGGCCCTGGGACTGCAATCGACTTATATCCAAGCCATGGATTGGTTTTCTACTTGGGGGGTTGGTGTGGTTTTCGTTGCTGGAATCTCAATTGTTCCCTACTGGCTATTTACCATCACTGCAGGTGCAATGGATCTGAATTTTGTTTTCTTTGTCACCGCTGCAGTGGCTTCGAGGGGAATTAGATTTTATCTGGTCGCCTGGGCTGCGTATTTTGGCGGAGAGAAAGGAATGCCGGCTATTCGAAGAAATATCGATAGGCTGGGTTGGTTGCTTTTAATACTGTTTGTTCTATTTGTCGTTTATAAGTCGTTGTAATGTCTGTCGGACTGCTGAGAATATTGTTAATCCTTGCAGTTGCGTTGGCGATTTATTTTATAATTTCTCGCTTAACTGGAAAAAAATAAGAAAAAGGTAATCCTACTCCAACATCAACATAGCCAATGGTCGGCGATATTCAGACACAAGCAGATTGAATGTTCGACAGGCACTTTTCGAATCCATCACTTCAATGCCAACTCCTCTTTTCAGGATCTTGGTGACGAGGTGTGTGTCTGGAAAGACTTGTTTCCTTCCTGTCCCTAGCAATATAACTTCGGTGTTGCCTTCAAAAGCTGACTCAAAATCACTCACTTCCAAATCTGCAACACCAGGGTGTTTCCATGGGTAAATAATCTTATCAATACCTATGATTAAACTCTCTTCATACCACTTGCCCTGGTATTGAATTTTTCCACTACCAACTGATTCTATAAGTGAGTTATATGTCTCTTTCATTTAAAAAATCATTTATGATTACGTATTCTCCCGATTGATTATAATTCATGATTAAACAAATCAGTAAGTAATGAAATTCAAACACGAATTAGTTGAGCTCTTTCAGCTTAAGACCGTTACTGGCAATAGCAAACGGTTTTATGAAACACCTGAAGGCGATCGCTACCCTTCCGTAACGACCATTACTGGACTTCTCTCTAGGGAAGCCATTCAAGCTTGGCGCCTGAGAGTGGGGGAGGAAGCGGCAAATAAAATAACCAAGGCGGCTACCACCCGAGGTACTAAAGTTCACAAACTGGCAGAATTGTACCTTCGGAATGAATTGGTTTCACAAAGCAGCCTCTTCGAGGAAGAAATGCCACTCATTGGAGAAATGTTTAATCAATTGGCAGAAGAATTAGACAAACACGTGGGCACAGTCAAAGCCATTGAAGCCCCTCTGTACAGCAACGCACTCAGAGTGGGTGGAACCGTCGATTTGGTAGCGGAGTGGGACGGTGTTTTATCTGTCATTGATTTTAAAACCAGTTCTAAACCCAAGAGAGTGGATTGGATTGATGCTTACTTCATGCAGTCGGCTGCATACGCAGTCATGTTTGAAGAAAGAACTCAAATGCCTGTATCTCAAGTTGTAATCGCAATTGCTGTAGAAAAACATGGGCCTCAGGTATTTTATGGAAAGCGAGAGGATTATATTGAGCAGTTCAAAGATTTGCGGGCAAAGTTTGACATAATAGATTAGAAAGACAGAGGATTTTGGGGTGGATGAAACACAGATTAAATTAGCGATTGATGAATTAAAGGAACGCTTCAACGCCCTTAGGGGGTACCTTTGACTTTGACAAAAAGTCAGAACGCCTAAATGAGATACTGGAGACCCTTAACGACCCTGATATATGGGAGAACAGGGAACTGACACGCAATCTCAATCAAGAGCGGGCGAGGCTCGAAAAAACCCTTTCTACACTTGAAACGTTCTCAAGTAATTTGGAGGACGCCTCGATACTGTTGGAACTCGCAATCAGTGAGGACGATCAAAAAACACTGAATGATTTGACAAACGATGTCAAAGCATTTGATGCTGAGATCAGCCAATTGGAAATCCAACGAATGTTCAGACATGAAATGGATACTTCGAATTCCTTCCTCGATGTCCAAGCCGGTTCCGGGGGGACTGAGGCTCAAGATTGGGCGAATATGTTGCTGAGAATGTATATGAAATGGTGCGAGTCCAATAATTTCTCAGCTGAATTAATAGAAATCTCTCCTGGGGAAGTGGCAGGAATCAAAAGTGCAACCATCCATGTAGCGGGAGAATTTGCTTACGGTTGGCTGAGAACGGAAACCGGCGTGCATAGATTGGTCAGAAAATCACCATTTGATTCTGGGAACCGAAGGCATACTTCATTTGCCGCAGTATTTGTCTCACCTGAAATTGAAGATGATTTTGACGTTGAGATTGATCCATCAGATCTGCGTATTGATGTTTATCGTGCCAGTGGCGCTGGTGGTCAACACGTTAACACCACAGAATCTGCAGTTCGAATCACCCACTTGCCAACGGGAACGGTTGTTCAATGCCAGAACGACCGGTCTCAACACAAGAACAAGGCCACTGCAATGAAACAAATACGAGCCCGGTTGTTTGAATTGGAAAAACAAAAGAGACAAGAACAAGCTCAAGCCTTAGAGGAAACCAAAGCAGACATAGGCTGGGGCAGTCAAATACGGTCTTACGTTCTTGATCAATCTCGGGTTAAAGATTTAAGAACCCAAATTGAATCCAGCAATCCAGAAGCTATACTGAACGGAGATATCAATAAATTTCTTGAAGCCAGTCTCAAACAAGGTTTGTAGAAAATATTTTGGATTCACCATGACTGACAATACCAACGATCAAAACAAACTAATTCTAGAAAGGAGAAAAAAACTGGAGTCCCTGAGGGAAGGTGGTTTTAACTACCCAAGAGGACTGGAGATCGATGCTTATGCCCAGGATCTGCAGGAACAATTTGCCTCTCTTACCGGAGAAGACCTGCAATCAAGAAATAAAGAAATCATGGTTGCTGGCCGGATGATGGCCAAAAGGGTCATGGGAAAATCCAGCTTCTCTAAAATAAAAGACGGTACAGGCGAGATCCAGATATTCTTAAGTTCTTCGAAATTATCCCCGGAGACCTACGATCAATTTAAAACCCTGGATGTCGGAGATATTATCTGGGTCAAAGGACCTTTGTTTAAAACAAAAACCGACGAACTGACCATTAATGTGATGGAGTTGGAACTGCTAACCAAGTCCTTGAGACCCTTGCCTGAGAAATACCATGGTCTAACCGATACAGAAATAAGGTACCGCCAGCGATACCTTGACTTAATTATGTCCCAGGATAGTCAGGATGTTTTTAAGACCCGATCGAAAATTATTTCCAAAATGAGAAATTATTTAAGCGATCGAAAAATCCTTGAGGTGGAGACACCGATGATGCATCCCATTCCTGGTGGAGCGGTGGCGAGGCCATTTGTCACGCATCACAATGCCCTGGACAGAGATTTTTACCTCAGAATTGCACCGGAATTGTATTTGAAACGACTCGTCGTTGGGGGTTTTGACCGAATTTTTGAAATCAACCGATGTTTTAGAAATGAAGGTGTTTCAACCCAACACAATCCTGAATTTACGATGCTTGAACTGTACATGGCATATTGTTCCGCCGAGGATATTATGGACTTGCTGGAAGACATGATTTTTCAAATTGCCTTGGAGATCAAGGGAAGCGATACCGTTCGTTATCAAGGCAACGACTACGATGTATCAAAACCTTTCCAAAGGGTGACATTGGAGGATTCAGTTCTAGCTCACAACCCAAATCTAGATGTCGATTTACTGAGAGATAAGGATTATTTAACCAAAGTATGTGCCGATCTTGGTATTGAGGTCAAGCAGGGTCAGGGCTCGGGGAAATTGTTGTTGGAAATCTTTGAAAAAACAGTTGAAGGCAATCTTGCCCAACCAACATTTATCACAGACTATCCGAAGGAAGTTTCTCCCTTGTCGCGAGGAAACGATGAAGATCCTTGGCTTGTGGACCGTTTTGAATTCTTTGTTGCTGGCCGGGAATTAGCCAATGGTTTTCAGGAATTAAACGATCCAGACGAACAAGCCGAGCGTTTTAACTTACAGGTACAACAGAGGGAAAGTGGCGATGAAGAAGCTATGGTTTACGATGAGGACTACATCCAAGCACTTGAGTATGGATTGCCACCTACAGCAGGACTAGGTGTTGGTATTGACAGATTGGTGATGTTTTTAACGGATAGCCCATCAATTAGGGACGTGTTGTTCTTCCCACAGATGAGGGAGAAGTAACCTCCCATTCTTCTAATATAATTTTATCTCCGTTCCGTCTACAACCAATCTCTTTTTGGATGCATCATTTTTAATCACTCCCAATGCATGCATTTGACCATTGTCTTCTAAAGATTCAATAACCGTACCGACCTTGGTATCTTCAAAAAGAATGGCAGTGCCTGGATCAATTTTTTTGTTACTCGCCTTACCAGTAATGTGAAACATTCTTTGTTTGACTTTACCTTTGTGTTGGACTCTAGCAACTATTTCTTGACCGGTATAACATCCCTTACTAAAACTAATCCCATTGATTAGATCTAAATTGACCATTTGAGGAATAAATTTCTCAATATTTTCCCTATAGATTGTCGGGATACCAGCATTTATATCAGCCATTTTCCAATCCTTGGTTGCAAGGGTAGAAATAGAGAGGTTGTCTAAAAAATTTTCTGATCTACTTACCAAAAAAGCCCTTTCGTCATCAGCCTCAATGATTTTTAGACACGATGCATCGGATTCAAAACTGACGTCTTTGCTGTCAATATTCAATGCAACACATAGTTTTCTGGCATTTTCTTGGTTAAGCCCAAATACACAATCTTCCGATTGTGTTATTTGTACCTCGGATCTTAAAATAAAACGACTCAGCCAGGCAATTAGCTTATCTCTTACCTCATTGCTGACCATTAAAATAAACGACTCCCCCCATTTAAAAATGAAGGCTGTGGAGATAATTCTTCCCTGAGGGTTGAGGATCGAAGTTAATGCTGCTTTGGAATCTTCGATTGAATAAATATCCTGAGTCATCTGTCCTTGCAGGAATTCTGCTGAATCGTTACCCTGCAATTCGATTATGCCTAAATGGTCAAGTTTTGTGGTTTGCTTAATAAGTCCCATTGCAATTACTAGATGGATGAAAATACATGTTTGAAAAAATATTATTAAGTATAATTCATGTATATGTACATATATATGTACATACAAAAATATGAACGATAAAAAGCAACCCTTATCTCCACATTTAAGTATTTATCGATGGCAGATAACAAGCACCTTATCAATTCTCCACAGGCTCTCAGGCTTGGTGCTTTTTTTAGCCGCATTCGATTTTGCAATATGGTTAGGATCTATAGCACTAGGAGGCGATACGTATGTAGGGGTTAGAAGCTTTTTTTCAACCAATATTTTGGTCATTATCTGGGTTTTAGTCAGTTTATCTTTCTTTTATCATTTTCTAAATGGAATACGCCATTTGCTATGGGACATTGGCAAGGGTTTTGAGGAATCCCAAGTCAAGTTGACTGGTTTGTTGGTTGTTTTCTTATCGGTAATTCTTACCGCTTTATTTTGGTATTGCCTGCTAACTAGATTTGGATAAAGCGATGAACATCCTTCACATGTTTTTAAAATTACTATGTCTTGCACCATTTGAACACGCCCGACAACATTGGGTCAGTCAACGAATCACATCCATAGCGATAGTTATCCTTGGTTTATGGTTTGTCTACCAGTTGCTTTTTGTCTTAACTAGTTTTGACCATCCCGAGGTCTTTGCTTGGGCTTCGGATCCTCTCAACGCTATTATTTTGTTGTTGTTGTCACTTTATGCTATTTATCACGCAGAACTTGGGGTACAAACGGTGCTTGAGGATTACGTTGCTACAGAACGGTTGAGAACCTACACCCTTTATCTCTTAAGGTTTCTGAGAGTAATGGTGGTGGTTATTTCTTTTGTCGCCATCGGTTGCATCATTAAAGGTGGTGGAGCTTCACCGGTTTGAGTGCAGGTTGGATAAGCATCTTTTATGAATAAAGAATACGAATTGGTTGATCATACTTATGACGTTGTCGTCGTTGGTGCCGGCGGTGCAGGTTTGAGGGCAACTTTAGGATTGGTCGAAGCAGGACTGTCCACCGCTTGCATTACCAAAGTATTTCCGACAAGAAGTCATACGGTTGCAGCCCAGGGTGGTATCAGTGCAGCACTGGGTAATATGGGAGAAGATGATTGGCGTTGGCACATGTACGATACCGTAAAAGGTTCGGATTGGTTGGGGGATCAAGATGCGATTGCATTCATGTGCAAAGAGGCGACTTCAGCAGTTTTGGAGTTGGAAAGGTATGGCATACCGTTTTCCAGAACCACTGATGGGAAAATTTACCAACGGGCTTTTGGAGGGATGACAACGCACTTTGGCGAAGGCATAGCACAAAGAACTTGTGCAGCTGCAGATAGAACGGGACACGCCATGTTGCACACGCTCTATCAACAATCCATCAAAAACAGAGCCGAATTTTTCATTGAGTTTTTTGCCCTTGAACTGATTATGGAGCAAGGCAGATGCAGAGGTCTTATCGCACTGGAAATGGCAACCGGTAAATTACACCGTTTTAGAACACATAAAGTGATCCTTGCCACCGGTGGGCATGGCAGAACCTATTTTTCTTGCACTGCAGCACACACTTGCACCGGTGACGGATCTGGAATGGCTTTGAGAGCAGGTCTCCCTTTGCAGGATATGGAATTTGTTCAATTTCACCCAACCGGCATATATGGAGTGGGGTGTTTAATTACAGAAGGCGCTCGTGGAGAAGGGGGTTATCTTACCAATTCGGATGGCGAGCGTTTTATGGAAAAATACGCACCAAATACAAAAGATCTCGCCTCCAGAGATGTGGTGAGTCGGTCAATCACGATTGAGATTTTAGAGGGTCGAGGGATTGGTGAAAATAAAGATAAAATGAACTTAAATTTGCAACATTTAGATCCCAAGGTGATTGATGAAAGACTGCCAGGAATAGCAGAAACAGCTAGAATCTTTGCAGGGGTTGATGTTACCAAAGAACCAATACCTATTATTCCAACCGTTCACTACAACATGGGAGGAATTCCAACCAATGTTGATACTGAAGCCATTACCAAAAACCAAGAGGGAAACATTGAAGTTGTTGCCGGGCTGATGGCAGTGGGAGAGGGCGCTTCCGTGTCCGTTCATGGCGCCAACCGGCTTGGTTCTAATTCATTGCTTGATCTTGTGATTTTCGGCAGAGCAGCAGCTAGGCAGTGTGCGGATACAATTTCAGCTAACCAAAAGCATTCTAATTTACCTGCCGAAGCCTCTGAGAGAATTATTGCAAAATTTGACAAAATTCGTTTTGCAGATGGCGGTAAACCCACGGCTGAAATAAGGAATGAAATGCAACTCATAATGCAAAATCATGCGGGTGTTTTTCGGACCGAAAAAACATTGAAGAAGGGCATTGAGAAACTGGCAACTACTTTAGAGTCCTTCAACGCTGTTTCAGTTTCTGATAAAGGGCTTATATGGAACACCGATTTGATTGAGACATTTGAATTAGAAAATCTCCTGGGACAGGCCATGATTACGATGCAATGTGCCCTGAAGCGCGAAGAAACCCGAGGTGCCCATGCACGGGATGATTTTCCTGAAAGAGACGATGAAAATTGGCTGAAACACAGTCTCGGCTGGCTCAATGATGACAACACCACTAGAATAGACTCTCAGCCTGTGAAACTGGATACCAGGACAGATGAAATTGAGTCAATTCCTTTAAAAACTAGAGTGTATTAATCGGAGCTGAACGATGGCAGAATTTATCTTACCTCAGAATTCAAAAGTGAAAAAAGGGAAGACCGTGACTCTGCCTCAAAAGGCAGGCAATACAAAAAAGTTCATTGTTTACCGTTACGATCCTGCAACCGATGAGAATCCCACTTTTGATACTTTCGAAATTGATCTCGATGAGTGTGGTCCAATGGTGTTGGATGCGTTAATTGAGATCAAGTCAACCACAGATCCATCTTTGTCATTCCGTCGTTCATGCCGCGAGGGCATTTGTGGATCTTGCTCTTTCAATATCAACGGGGTTAATGGCTTGGCCTGCACGCAAAGCATCAATGATTTAAAAGGCGATGTCCGGGTTTTTCCTTTGCCACACATGAAAGTGGTTAAGGATTTGGTCGTAGATATGTCTGATTTTTACGATCAATATGCAGCTGTGGAGCCATGGCTGAAAACAAATTCTTCGCAACCAGAAGGAAAGGAACGCCATCAAACCAAAGAACAACAAGAAAAGATTGACCAACCCTCTGCCTGCATTCTTTGTGCTTGCTGCTCGACCAGTTGCCCAAGTTACTGGTGGAATGGTGATAAATTTCTGGGACCTGCAGCATTGTTGGCAGCTTATCGCTGGTTGCAAGACAGTCGGGACGAAGCAACCGATGAGCGGCTAAAGGAACTGAATGATTCAGCAAAATTGTATCGTTGTCACACCATAATGAACTGCTCGTTCGCCTGTCCAAAAGATTTGAATCCCGGTCAAGCAATCGCAGAGATCAAGAGAATGATTGCGACCCGAGATTTATAATGAGTTCCCGCTCCATCCAATTATCTAAGATTAGATGGAGATGTCGAAGAGGCACAAAAGAGTTGGATCATTTGTTGTTGTCATACTTTGAGAACTATTATCAAAAAGCCAATGAAGCTGAAAGAGCCTGTTTTGAGGAAATACTTTCGCTCCAAGATCCTGTGTTGATAGAAATGTTCGCCAATCCATTGAAGATTGACAACCAAGATCATCGGAGCATCGTTGTTCAAATCATAGGTACAGAAGAGGGATTTCTACTGAAATGAACCATATTCGGAATTTTTCAATTGTTGCACATATAGATCATGGCAAATCAACCCTGGCAGATAGGTTGATCCAACTTTGTGGGGGGCTGGATGAGCGTGAGATGAGCAATCAAGTACTGGACACAATGGATTTGGAGCGGGAAAGAGGGATTACCATTAAAGCCCAAAGCGCTGCTCTAAGGTACACGTCAAAAGATCAGGATCCGCATATCTTTAATCTTATTGATACCCCTGGGCATGTTGATTTTTCATACGAAGTTTCCAGATCATTGGCCGCTTGTGAGGGCGCCTTGCTCGTAGTTGATGCCGCTCAAGGCGTTGAAGCGCAAACTGTTGCTAATTGTTACAGTGCAATTGAACAAGGCTTAGAGATTTTACCTGTGATCAACAAAATCGATCTTCCTGCGGCCGATCCTGAAAAAGTGATAAAGGATATCAATGAGATCATTGGTATCGATACCAACAATGCAACACTCATCAGTGCCAAAACGGGGGAGGGGATAGAACTATTGATGAAACAGATTGTTGAATTCATTCCGGCCCCAAGCGGTAATGTAAAAGACCGTCTTCAAGCTCTGATTATTGATTCGTGGTTTGATCGGTATGTTGGCGTTGTATCGTTGTTAAGGATTAAGAATGGTGTGCTTAGCAGAGGCGACAGAATAACGGTAATGTCAACGGGTAATGAGTATACAGTCAACTCAGTGGGTGTTTTTACCCCTAAAAGCGAGAACAGAGAGTGTTTATCTGCCGGTGAAGTAGGTTTTGTGATTGCTGGAATTAAGGACATCTACGGAGCTCCGGTTGGTGGTACCATTACCAGCACAAGCAACCCTAGTTTTTCGGCATTGTCAGGTTTTAAGACGATCCAACCCAGGGTTTTTTCTGGTTTGTACCCGTCTGTATCGGAAGATCTTCAGGCATTTAGAGAAGCATTGGAAAAACTCAAATTGAACGATGCATCTTTGTATTTTGAACCCGAGAATTCTTCGGCACTGGGTATTGGTTTTCGATGTGGTTTTTTGGGGATGTTGCACATGGAAATTGTTCAAGAACGGCTGGAACGTGAATACAGTCTTAAATTGATAACAACCTCACCAACTGTAGTTTACGAAGTTTTAACAACCGGTAACGAGGTTCTTAGAATTGACAATCCCGACTCCTTGCCAGGGATGAGCCAGGTAAAGGAAATTCGTGAACCGATCATCAAAGCAACCATTTTGGTCCCTCCTGCCTACATTGGCAATGTCATACAATTATGCCAAAGCAGAAGGGGGTCCCAGCAACGATTGCAATATCTAGGTCGCCAGGTTGTCCTTGATTACGAACTGCCACTGGCAGAAGTTGTGCTTGATTTTTTTGACCAATTAAAATCAGTTTCCAAGGGTTATGCCTCTTTTGATTATAGTTTTCTTAGATTTCAACAGAATAATCTGGTCCGTTTGGATATTTTAGTCAATCGGGAAAAAGTGGATGCCTTTTCCACCATTCTCCACAGGGATAAGGCACACTATCAAGGTCGCAAAATCATCGAACGTCTGACCAAATTGATCCCAAGACAGATGTTTGAGGTGGCACTTCAGGCTGTGATCGGCTCAAAAGTAATTGCACGAGGCAACGTGAAACCCTTTCGCAAGAACGTTACAGCTAAACTGTATGGTGGAGATGTCACTCGCAAAAAAAAATTACTAGAAAAACAAAAAAAAGGCAAAAAAAGAATGAAACAGTTTGG
>DTSX01000112.1:18466-23782 GCA_012965065.1 Gammaproteobacteria bacterium | reverse complement strand
TTGAGATCTTTTGTTTTTGAACCATTCCGTATCCCTTCAGGGTCGATGATGCCAACACTGGTGAAAGGTGATTTTATCCTGGTAAAAAAATATGCCTACAGCCTAAGATTCCCAATGGCCCATAACCCATTTCTTACAATTGCTGAACCTCAAAGGGGCGATGTGGTTGTTTTTAATTTCCCTTGCGATACATCCATCAAATACATCAAACGTTTGGTTGGTTTACCCGGTGATGAGATTGTCTATAAAGATAAGCAGCTTCTTATCAATGGCGAATTGATGCCTTACAGATTTCAAGAAATATTCAAACATCCTCGGCAATACGGGTCCCATATATACCAAGAAAATTTTAGAGATGAACAGCATCAGATTTTGATTACTCCTTCAAGAAGGAATGTTGAGGGAGAATATACAGTACCTGAGGGCCACTATTTTATGATGGGAGACAACCGGGACAATAGCGCGGACAGCAGATATGATTGTCCAGGTTTTGTTCCTTGGAATCATTTCGTAGGCACAGCCACTAGAATATGGTTCAACTGGGATTTTGAGAACGCACCCGAGTGGCAAAGGATTTGGCAAAAAATCGAATAATGAATTTGAGCAAGCATCACAATATCTAACATGCAAGCGACTATGTCATGGTGTGAGCAGAGGTTCCACTATCGTTTTAAAGACGATATTCTTTTGCAAACCGCTCTTACTCATCGAAGTCATTCAGTAGATAACAATGAGCGGCTAGAATTTCTGGGCGACGCTGCTTTGGATCTTGTTATTAGTGAACTTCTTTATCAGTCCTATTCGGAGCAAACAGAAGGCTCTTTGAGCAGAATGAGGTCCAGCCTAGTCAAAGGCAATACATTGGCAGAATTAGCCAAAGAATTAGATGTGGGTGATTATTTAATCTTGGGTAAAGGAGAAAATACTTCAGGCGGTCGAGAACGTTTATCGCTTCTCTCCGACGCTCTCGAGGCCATGATAGGAGCGATATTTCTTGATGGGGGATATGTGGCTGTTAAAAATGTGATCATCAAGATTTTCGATTCTAGAATCCAAGCTCTGGATCCCAAATCCGAACATAAAGATCACAAGAGCATACTGCAGGAAAAATTACAGGGAGAGAAACAGGGTCTGCCTGTATATTCCTTGGTTCGCAGTATCGGCGATCACAATAAAACCTTTGTTGTGGAATGTTCTATTAAATCAGGAGAGATTGTTACCCAAGCCAGTGGCAAGACACTTCGTGTTGCTGAACAAAAAGCGGCATCAAAGGCTTTGCAAGCAATGCAGAATGACTAGGGACAATTATCGAAGTGGTTATGTTGCCGTTATTGGTCGGCCCAATGTCGGAAAATCCACTTTGGTTAATGCACTTGTTGGTGAAAAAGTCTCCATTGTCACCTCGAAACCGCAGACGACACAGATTAATATATTGGGCATTGTCCACCTACCCCACGCTCAGATAATGCTTGTAGACACACCTGGCCTGTTGAGTGGGAGAGGAAAAAGATTAAGTTCAAAACAGACCCGCAAAGAAACAAGAAATGCCTTGGCCATGGCCGATCTTGCAGTCGTTGTTGTCGAGGTAAACCGCTGGAAAAAAGAGGATGATTATTTAATGGAAAGGCTTGGGGAATTTAATTTTGAGAAAATTTTAGCGGTGAATAAAATTGATCTTTTTAAAGACAAAAGCCAAATTCTAGATTTTTTAGCACAATCTTCAACCAAAGGATCGTTCAAAGAAATTGTTCCAATTTCTGCTCTTCGTGACAAAAACATTACCCGCTTAAGATCGTTAATGGAGGCAAATCTACCATTTCAGACACCGCAGTTTTCCAAAACGACTGTAACTGATCAAAGTACAGTATTCAGAATATCGGAAATAGTTAGAGAAAAATTAATGAAATGTTTGAGGGATGAACTGCCGTACAGTTTGACTTGTGAGGTTGATCATATGGAAGAGAAAAACAATTTGATTTTAATCGAACTGTCAATTCTTCTTTTTAAGGAGTCGCACAAAAAAATTGTTATCGGTAAAAATGGCAGAACTTTGAAGCAAGTTGGTACTGAATCTAGAAGAGAAATAGAGAAACTCTTGGGTAAAAAAGTTTTTCTCTCTTCTGTGGTCAAAACCAGTCAGAAAAGAAGAATTTAGCATGGCAAGAAAAGATATCGTTGAACACGAGCCTTCATATTTGATGCACCAAATGCCCTATTCTGAAACAAGTCAGATCGTGCGTATTTTTAGCCAGAATTACGGTCGTGTGGATTTAATTGCAAAAGGTTCCAAGAGGCCAAAATCCAAATTTAGATCTTTTCTCCAACCGTTTTTACCACTGCAACTGTCATGGTCTGGAAAATCTCAACTGAAAACGTTGAGGCAAGCTGAAATACACGGTCAATATTTAGCCAGAATCCAAGGCAAACACTTGCTTTCTGCTTACTACCTAAATGAGTTGATCCTGTCGTTTTTAAGAATGGAAGATCCCTACCAGAATCTATTTGCTCTCTATGCCTCTGCTTTGCATGGTTTTTCTGAATCGAATCCAATTGAGCCCATCTTAAGACAGTTTGAAATTTTAATGCTTGCAGAAATAGGATATGCCATAAATTTTGAAACCGAAGCGCTTTCACAAAAACCCATTGAGGCTGATTTAGATTATGTTTTCATTGCCGAACAAGGCTTTGTTTCTAAGAGAAATCATAATTCAAGCCCGTTTGTAGTCAAAGGCCAGGTGATACAAGCAATAAACCAGGGGAATTTTTCAGATCAAGAGACCTTGGTATGTGCTAAGAAAATACTGCGTTGGTCAATCCAATATCATCTCGATGGCAAAGAACTGAAAAGCAAGAAAGTATTTAAAGCAATTGAAAGACAGGACGGCAGTAAATAAGGAACTACAGCTTGCGGATCATGATTGTTCCATAGTCAATCCTTTCATAATTTTCACATCCTATCCTATCTAAGACTGAGATTACCAAATCAATCATTCTTTGGCTGTTACCGCAAATGATTTCCAATGGAATTTGATCTTGGTTTAGTAAGACAAAATTCTCAACCGTTCTAGCAACTTGGTCATGCTTGATACCGTGGAGATCAAGAGCACTATTATTCATAATCTTTTACACAATTGATTATAATTAATCGATCTTAAGATAAATTTATAATGATTGAAATGATATGAAAAAATTCTACGATCGTAAATCTCCCGTAACAGGGGAAGACCATAGGACCATGTTGGAACCTCGATACGGGGGTATGCCTACGTTTATGAGAACTCCTTTGGCCACCACTCTTGAGAATTTAGATATTGCTTTTGTAGGTGTTCCCTATGATGGAGGGGTAACCAATCGTCCGGGTGCCCGTCATGGACCTCGGGAAATGAGGAGCCAATCCAGCTTGATGCGCGAATTTCATCATGTCACTAGGATCAACCCTTATGAACTGGCAAGAGTTGCCGATGTGGGCGATGTTCGATTTTCCAAACCTTTTGATCACGAGGCTGTTAGCAAGGATATCGAGAATTTTTTTAGAAAAATTCACGAGGCTGGTGTTTTGCCTATTAGCGCAGGAGGCGATCATTCCATTACCTACCCAATCTTTAAAGGGATTGTAACGGATCAGCCTATTGGGATGGTTCACATAGATGCTCATACCGATACTTGGGGTGAGATTTGGGGCTCTAAATTTCATCACGGTGCGCCGTTCCGTTTGGCTGTTGAAGACGGTCTACTGGATCCCAAGCGAACAATACAAATTGGGATTCGTGGGGGGCAAAATTTTTTAGACGGTATTGATTTTTCCTTATCCAATGGAATGCGAGTGGTGTTTATAGAAGAATTCGCAGAGTTGGGTGTCAAAAATATAATTGAGGAAGCAAGAAAAGTAGTCGGCGATGGGCCTACATACATTTCATTTGACGTGGATGGTCTTGATCCAGTTTATGCACCGGGTACTGGAACGCCAGAAATTGGTGGGTTGACCACGCTGGAAGCACAACTGTTACTTCAAGGATTGGGCGGACTGAATCTGGTAGGTGGCGATGTGGTGGAAGTTGCGCCTCCATTTGATAATACGGGAAACACTTCCCTGGTTGGAGTCACAATAATGTTTGAAATTTTATGCCTTCTTGCTGCCCAATTCTCTGATGCAAATAGGTCCTGATGAGCTAGAACATAGAGTTTTTCCTTTTCCCA
This sequence comes from Gammaproteobacteria bacterium, assembly GCA_012965065.1. Classification (GTDB taxonomy): domain Bacteria; phylum Pseudomonadota; class Gammaproteobacteria; order Steroidobacterales; family UBA11654; genus DTSX01. The sequence continues at coordinate 19,585 of DTSX01000112.1, read as the reverse complement.
TTTTAGTACAACCTTAATGCCTTCGATGAAACCGAATACATTGGAACCGATGATAGAGTGTATTTTGAATCCCTTTATCTCAGTAGAAAGAGAGCCGCCCAATTTTGCCAGTATGGATCGGGTTAAAGCAGTAAAAATATTTCACCAAAGCTTCCCAGACTACGTTTCTACGCCACTGGTGAAGCTTTCAGGATTTGCTGCAAGGCTTGGAATTGATGCACTGATGGTAAAGGATGAAAGTCAGCGTTTTGGGTTAAAGGCTTTTAAGGTTTTGGGGGCAAGTTATGCCATAGCCAAAGAAATACAGCGGCAGCTCGGTTTAGACGATGAAGAGATAAACTTTGATGCAATTACTGCACATAGCCACGCACTCAAATCGCTGACATTCGTGACTGCTACCGATGGCAACCACGGTAGAGCGGTTGCTTGGTGTGCGGAGCAATTTGGGTGCAAGGCTGTAGTTTTTATGCCAAAAGGCACGTCACAGTTTCGTTTGGAGGCAATTCGGTCACATGGGGCTCGGGCTGAAATCACTGAACTCAATTACGACGAAACGGTCCTGTTTTCTGCCCAGCAAGCAAAAGAGAACGATTGGGTATTGCTTCAAGATTCTTCTTGGGAAGAATACGAGACGGTACCTAAACACATTATGCAAGGCTATTTCAGTTTGGTCTCAGAGTTTGAAGATCAAACGATGGCATGGCCAACACATGTGCTTACTCAAGCCGGAGTTGGTTCGTTTGCTGCATCAATATTTTCCTACTTCCTAGTTAGCTCAAAACCCACACCAAAATTGATTTTAGTGGAACCTACAGGTGCGGCTTGTTATTTCAATTCCATACACATCGGAGACGGCAAGCCGCATTTAACCAAAGAACTGAATACCATGATGGCAGGACTTTCATGCGGTCAACCAAGTATTCTGGCTTGGGACATCATCAAATCGAATTGCGATGCATTTGTAGTTTGCCAAGATCAGGTTGCAATAAAAGGTATGCAACTGTTAGCCAACCCAGTTAGCAATGATGCGGTTGTCGTCTCTGGTGAGAGCGGAGCAGTTCCGGTTGGACTTGTTGATGAGGTTTGCACAAATCAGAAATACAGTTTGGTAAAGGAAAG
>DTSX01000112.1:0-18366 GCA_012965065.1 Gammaproteobacteria bacterium | reverse complement strand
TTGGACTTGTTGATGAGGTTTGCACAAATCAGAAATACAGTTTGGTAAAGGAAAGACTGAAATTTGATAGCAGTTCAAAGATATTGATTTTCTCTACGGAAGGGGATACAGATCCTAAAGTTTATAAGCAACACGCGAAATTATAGCAAGCTAAAAACTACAATCCTTTCAATCAACTCTCCTAGTGATCTGTCCTTATCTAAAAAAGTTCCATCATCATGCATCTTGCAGAACCACCGCCGTACTCTTCTATATGGGTTATATCAGAGTGGATAATTTTTTGAAAGTGGTTTGCAAGCACTGTTTTCTGTTGATCGGAGTAACTATTAAATGCTCGGGTGGACATCACTAAGATTAATTGATTGTCTTCGTCTAGGACTTCAAGACAGTTTCCACAAAAGTCCATGATTTGGTCTTGAGTTATTTCAAGAATAGTGTGGGATAAATTTAATTTTTCTCGGACCCTTTCTTGGTCTTCCTGTCTGATCGAGTCCATTGAAATGCCAGCAATGTCTGTACCAATGTACATGATCACATCCGTGTGATATATGGGTTGGCCTGCATGGCTCTCGGTCTGAAAAAAAACAATTTCGTAGCCACTTCTCTCGCCCCAGAGTCTGGCTAAGCTTTCATTTGTTCTTGGCGAGAGACCTGTGTAGGCAATTTTATTAACACGATCCAAAACCATGCTGCTGGTGCCTTCCAGAAAAATAGCTTGGTCTTCAAACTCGGACAAATCTGTAGTCAGCTGATACGTTTCTTCAAGGAATGAAATGTGTTTCTTTGATTTTTCTTTTCGCCTATTTTTTGCCAGCATACTGAAAAGGTGCATTGTTCTGTCTTCGTATGTTGCTGCCCAATTGGGAAAAATATTGTCAGGGCATCCAATTTGTCCTTGAAGCGTGGTGATATCAATACCATTGGATACAAGAGTCTTTTTAAAACCCCTAAACTCATCAAGTGCTTTTTCTAAAATTGCATCCTTGCTTAATTCTGAGTTATTAATTTGATAATGGTTGGTTTCGGCAGTTTCTGAGTTGCTGAAAAACTCGGCAGGCTCTATCAGAAGGATATGATTGGTCGACTGTTCCGCCACAGTTATTTTAGTTTTGTTGTTCAGTCTCGATCTCTGAGATTACTTTCTTAAAAATTTCCAATGCCCAATCTATTTCTTTTTTTGTAATAACCAACGGAGGAGCAAAACGGATAACCGAATCGTGAGTTTCTTTACTGAGGATCCCTCTGGTCAGCAAACGTTTGCACAACTGCCTACCGGTAATTATCTTGGTGTCGATTTCAATACCAATCCAAAGACCTTTACCTCGGACTTCCAAGATAATGGGGCTGGATATTTCCTTCAATTGATTGAGAAAATAGTTTCCAAGATTCATACTGTTTTGCGCAAGTTGTTCCTCTTCTATTAATTCAATAGACCTTTTCCCGATGGCTGCTGCCAATGAAAATCCTCCAAATGTTGAGCCGTGGGATCCAGGGGTAAACCATTGCATGACCTCTTTGCTACTAAGAAAACAAGACACTGGAAGCAGGCCACCACCCAATGCTTTTCCTAAAATCAAGCCATCAGGTCGTATTGAAGAATGTTCGTAGGCAAACATTTTTCCCGTTCTCCCAAGTCCTGACTGGACTTCATCTAAGATTAGGAGCACGTTTTTTTCTGTACACAGCTCACGAACTTTTGGTAACCAGGATGGGTCAGGAATCACAATTCCAGCTTCACCTTGAATGGGTTCTACAAGGAAAGCCGCAGTATTCTCAGTAATCGCAGATTGAAGTGAGTCAATGCAACCGAATTTCACTGTTTTAAATCCTGGGGTAAGGGGACCGAAATTTTCTTTGGATTCTTTGTCCGATGAAAAACTAATGATCGTGGTTGTTCTACCGTGAAAATTTTGATCAGCAACTATAATCTCAGCCTTGTTGGGAGGTATTTTTTTGCTTTTATAGCCCCATCTTCTGGCAGCCTTAATGGCTGTTTCCACCCCTTCTGCTCCCGTGTTCATGGGCAAACCAACTTCGAAACCTGAAACCTCTGTCAATTTTTCCAGAAATGCTCCAAGAGTCTCCGTATAAAAAGCTCTCGAGGTGAGTACTAAACGTTCGGATTGTTCCCGTAAAACTTTGATTAATTCAGGGTGAGAATGACCGTGACTCACCGCTGAATACGCGGACATCATATCAAGGTATTTATTTCCATCCACATCCCAAAGCCATACGCCTGAGCCTTTGGACAGGACCACGGGAAGGGGTTTGTAAGTATCTGCACCAAATTCTGATTCTTTATAAATAAAATCTTTCTGTAGGGGAGTCAAATCTCTCTGCAAGGGGCTCTTCATGTCTTCCTAAAAACTGTCAGGAATCTCCCAGTTCGGATCCAGTGGACCAATGTCCTTAATGATTTCCCTGTGCCCGCTCCATGTGACCGTAATCGCTTCTGGTGTACCGATACCTGCCGATCTTGGGTCACCTGACGGACCAAACCAATGATTTTGCGGCGCCCCAGTGGTACGCGCTCTCATTCCAGCGTAAGTGGTTCCATTGACGGTATATCCCAGAACTTTTTGTTGGAAATGAACATCATTGCTTACCACTGCTGCGGTAAGATTTTGTGGAATTTTTTCTAAGGCTTCCATAATCGTTGGAAGATCTTGATCTTCGTACACGACTATAACTTGGACAGGACCGAAGACTTCACTGGTGATCAGTTCAAAATCTTTACCCAAGAGTTGATTGACTGGGATGCTTACTGCTGTTGGTTTAATAGAACCATAGATTTTTGGAATGTTGTGCGATTCAAGCTCAGTGCCACCAAACAAACAAGTTGCGCCCGGTATTTCCAGTAGACTGTTAATGTGATTAAACAATTGATCATTGTTCCATGTCAGAACAGGGCCAATACTCAGATTTTCAAGTTTCCTTCGCTCGGCCAGCTGTTTTAATTTTGGCAACAGGTCCTGTTCCCAATTTTTATGCATAAATAAGATACTTTGAGCAGAGCATTTTTGACCCGAGGCATTGTATGCGTCTTCATCACATTGCCAAGCGACGTAATCACTCCACGAGGGATCGTAATCCGGACCAATAAGTTTCCAATTAAAGCCCGCATCCTCAACTCTGACTTTTCCATTGGTATCAGCCGCTATTCTTTCGGCAACTGCACAAGAACCGGTAAATTGAACCATTCTGATTTTATCGCTTGCATCAGAGATCAATTTCCCCATTTTTGATCCACGGCAATGCACCATATCAGCATCTGTCGCGGGAAGACCACAGTGAATTAAAAGCCTAAGAAATTGCTCAAAAACAATACCTACCGTTGTTGCAGATTTTATTAGCGGCCGATTTCCCATGAATAGGGCACCCAAAAATTGCAACGCAGGAATTTCAAGCGGAAAATTAAAAGGTGCAACGATGACTACAGATCCAAAAGGCCACCTATAACCTGAAGATTCTTGACCCAAGTGATCGCCTGGGTTGGAAAAACTTCTAGCTAAAAAACGGACTCCATCGCCAGAGAAATTTTCTAAAAACTTTCTTGTGACCGTCACCTCGCCCAAACATTGATTGCTGCTTTTTGGCATCACCCTTTGTATGAGATGAACAAAGAAATCTTCAACCTCTTTGTTGCTAAGTAATGCAGCAGCTTTTGCACAAACATTCCCCAGCATTACATAACGTTCAACATTCTTGATTGGATTGTGCAGACCGCTTTTAGGGCATATATCAAGATTTTGGATAAAGCCAGAGAGGTCGTCAGTGTCGGGGATGTCTATAAAATATTCTCCTGAAACGGGATCAGGAATATTGTCAAAGTACTTGGATGTATCCAGCCATTCTCCATTCAGTAAGTTTTGGGCTTTGCCCGGGTTTTTGCTGTTCATGCCACTAATTGGATCAACAGTTGTAAATTTTAAAAGATTGCTCATAACGCTCAACGATTTATAAGTCAATGTACTTTATTCTAAATTCATAGTGGCTTCAAGTTTCAGCAAAATCAATGTTGTTATATCATGTAGTAAGCAATTGGCAGCTAGCTATGGCAAGAAAAAAAAATATACTCCTTGGGGTAAATGTTGATCACGTAGCCACTTTAAGGCAAGTAAGAGGGACTTCCTATCCTGATCCCGTTGAAATTGCTCTGATCGCAGAGGAAAACGGTGCTGACAGTATCACCGTCCACCTGAGAGAAGACAGGAGACACATTCAAGATACTGATGTGGAGAGGTTAATTCGTCTGGTCAAAACAAGGGTCAATTTGGAGATGGCCTTGAACGATGAAATCATAGATTTTGCATGTTCAGTAAAACCTTCTGACTGTTGTTTGGTGCCAGAAAAAAGACAAGAATTAACAACCGAAGGGGGGTTGGATGTCTTCAGTCAAATGGATCATTTAGCCGAGGCTTCAGAAAGACTCAAAAAGTCAGGCATCAGAGTCGCTTATTTTGTTGACCCAGAACCAAAACAGATTGAATCAAGCCGAATGGCAGGTGCTGAGGTAGTTGAACTGCACACAGGAACTTATGCCGAGGCTCTGAGTCAAAAGCAGATAAAGTATGAATTAAACCGGATCAGGGAGTGTGCCGCACATGGGACTAAAATAGGCTTGAAAGTCCACGCAGGCCATGGTTTGCATTATGAAAACACCGCCCAGATTGCTGCGATCAGTGAAATTTTGGAGCTTAATATTGGCCACGCAATTGTTGCCAAATCTCTTGATTTAGGGATTGCAAAGGCTGTAGCTGATATGAAAAAAATTATGTTGGGTGCAAGATAATGAGTATTTATGGAATTGGTACCGATTTGGTCAACATCAATCGCATCCAAAGACTTTACAACAAATATGGACAAAAATTTGTCGACAAAATTTTACTACCCGAAGAAAAGAAGCTTCTTCAATCAGACTCCAATCCAGTTAAATTTTTAGCCAATCGATTTGCAGGTAAAGAGGCTACTGCAAAAGCGATTGGTACTGGATTTTCGCAAGGCGTGACCTGGAAAGACATTGGAGTGACCAAGCACCGAAGCGGTAAGCCTAGATTGATTTTCTCGGAAAAAATACAAGCACTGCTTGCTCAAAAAGAAATCTCTTCTGCTCACATAAGTCTGACCGATGACCACCCTTGGGCCCATGCTCTTGTGATCCTTGAAAAAAATTGAAATGAACTATTTGGTTTTTGATATAGAGACCATACCTGATCTTGACTACGGCAAGCAATTTCTCAATCTCGATGGTTTGGATGAAGCAGACATTGGCCGATCAATGTTTTTTCATCAACTACAAAAAACTGGAACAGAATTTTTACCTTTAAATCTCCATAAAGTCATTGCAATCTCGGTATTGACTGATTCTGGAGGCACTCTAGAGATTGCATCCTTGGGAAAAAAGCAGAGCAGTGAACGATCACTTATTCAATTGTTTTATGATCTAGTCGATAGCAATGAAAACTGTTTGGTGACTTGGAATGGGTTGCTGTTTGATTTGCCTGTATTGAATTATAGGGCTTTATTTAATGGAGTTGACGCGTCATCCTATTGGCAAAATGAACTATGGCACATTGATCTTAAGGACGTGCTTGCAAATCACAGCCCTAAAGGACAAGGCAGCTTGGATGCCGTAGCTAAAGGCTTGCACTTACCAGGTAAAATAACTGCATCAGGAGATCAAGTATGGGATCTCTACCTAGAGGATAAGGTTGAGGAGATCAGAAATTATTGTGACCTTGATGTCTTGAACACCTATCTTATTTTTATCCACTATCAAGCCATGATAGGAAAGATCAGCAAGGAAGAACACTCAACAAGAATTCACCAATTGAAAAGGCAGTTATCCAATACTGAAAAGCAGCATTTTCAGTCATTTCTAGCTGCATGGGAACAATAAATAGATGGGCAGTTAATTTCGCTTATGACAACAATAATTAATATATCTATCCCTGCTCAAACCCTAGAATTGGTCAACTTAAAAGGCAAGTTATCCTATCTGATATCTACCTCAAAATACGGTCCAGGCGAACTGAAAAACAGCTTTTGTACACCTAGGGGAAAACACATTATCCGTGCAAAAATTGGGACTGGACAGGAACTGGGGACCATCTTTAAAAACCGTAGACCATCAGGGGAAATATTCTCTGCTAGTAAACATAGATTGGAGGAGGGCGATTGGATTTTAACCAGGATACTTTGGCTTAGTGGAATTGAGAAAGGCAGAAATAGACTGGGCAATGTCGATACCATGCAACGGTTTATCTACATTCATGGAACACCGGATGAGACGATTTTGGGGGTACCTGTGTCCAAAGGGTGCATCAACATGAGGAACGAAGATGTCATACAAGTCTTTGATTTGGTTGATGTTGGCACGATGGTTTATATCGAATAATGACGTCTTTTTAAGCAATGCCGCTAGGTCCCATATTTGTCTCAGTTGAGGGCAAAACGCTTACTCCGGGTGATCAGAAAATCCTATCTCATGATCTTGTTGGTGGTGTTGTCTTGTTTTCGCGTAACTATGAAAACAAGGATCAATTGAGATTGTTGATAAAGTCAATCAAGTCGTTGAAATCACCTGATTTACTGGTTGCTGTTGATCAGGAAGGTGGAAGAGTCCAACGTTTTATTAGCGGTTTCTACCCAATCCCTTCAATGAGATCTCTGGGTAATTTATACGATCAATCGTGTGAAGATGGTATGCAAGCGACTTGCATTGCAGCAGAGATTTTGGGCCTCGAACTCCTAGAGGTCGGGGTTGATTTCAGCTTCGCACCTGTTTTGGACATTGATCACGGAGTTTCAGAAGTAATTGGAAGTCGTTCCTTTCATTCCGATCCAAAAGTAGTCGATTGCCTCGGTGAGCAGTTTTATGAAGGGTTGCAGAAAGCAGGAATGAACTGCGTTGCTAAACATTTTCCTGGCCATGGTGGTGTTAGAGAAGATTCGCATCAGAAAACCCCAGTCGATAATCGTGAAATGAAAGCAATTATTGAGGATTTACAACCCTATAAAACACTTATAAAAAGAGGTTTGTCTGGCATTATGACTGCCCATGTTCGTTACCCACTAGTGGACGATCAGATTGCTACCTTTTCTCACTATTGGTTGCGAAAGTGCTTGCAGAAAGAACTCCATTTCAATGGCATCATTTTTTCCGATGATCTGATGATGAAGGGCACTGATTTCATAACTTCGACACCAAAAAAAGCTCTACTGTCCTTCGCTGCTGGTTGCGATTTTGTGTTGATTTGCAATTCCCCGGAAACTGTCAACCAGTGCTTGTCGGAACTGCATTATGCAAAGGATCAATTTGCGAACCTTGAGCGTAAAATTCAGTACCTGATACCCTTTCATCAAGGGCAGAGGCAGGCAAAATATCTGCAAGAAATTAAAACTAAACTGAATCGCCTACTAGATAGCCTAAAATAGTATTCACTTGGTTTATTCGGTCTAAGACAAGGGGGAAATCCCCCTTAAAACCAAGTGATTGATCTGGGTACATCTTGAAAGCATCCGGTTCCCGCTCAATCAAATCAATGATATTTTGGGCTTCGATAGTTGTCGATTGATCAAAATAGAACCGACCATACCTTCTATCCATTCTTATTTTTTTGATTCCCAAAGTATTTGCTTGATTCCTTAAATGAGCCATCAGAAGTAGGTTTGTTGTCTGTTCTGGAAGTTCTCCAAAACGGTCAATTAGTTCACTTTCAATATGCTTAATTTCAATCTTGGATTTTGTACTGGATATTCTCTTATACATCGTCAGTCTAAGATTAACATCAGGCATATAATTTTCTGGGATCAAAGCTGGGATATTCAAGTTGATGTCGCTGGAGATGGTTGTTGATTGCACTTCAGGTCCATCTCTCAAAGATTCGATTGCTTGGGCAAGCATGTCCTTGTAAAGACTAAAACCAATTTTCTGAATCTGCCCACTTTGTTCATCACCTAAAATTTCTCCAGCGCCTCTAATTTCAAGGTCGTGAGTCGCTAAAATGAAACCCACGCCCAAATCTTCAATTGCTTCAATAGCCTCGAGTCTTTGTCTGCCTTCATTCGTCAGTGTATGTTTTGATGGAATCATCAAATAGGCATAGGATTGTCTTTCAGATCGACCAACACGTCCCCTGAGCTGATGCAATTGTGCCAAGCCAAAGCGGTCTGCTCTGTTTATGATAATAGTGTTTGCATTTGGTATATCCAAGCCACTCTCAATGATTGAGGTAGCCAACAATATATCAAATTCATTGTTATAGAATTTCATCATGACTCTCTCAAGGGATCTCTCCTTCATTCTGCCATGAGCTATCTCAAGCGAACCAACAGGCATAATTTGCCTGATTGTCTCAGCCATATTCTCAATATCGTCGATTCGATTGTGCACAAAAAGGACTTGCCCGCCCCGACTGATTTCTCTTTGACAAGCTTCATGAATAAGACTTTTGTCCCACTGACTGATATACGTCTTGACAGGGATTCGACCTTCTGGAGCTGTGGCAATCATTGAGATGTCTTTCAACTCACCTATGGCCATATTTAGAGTTCTAGGGATGGGTGTTGCTGTGAGAGCAAGATAATCCACGTCTTTTCTCAAGGCTTTCAGTTTTTCTTTGTGGCGTACTCCAAAACGATGTTCCTCATCAACAATGACCAGACCCAGGTTTTTGTATACAACTTTGTCTGACAACAGTGCATGAGTGCCAATAATGATATCTGCTTTACCTTTTTCAATGTCTGCTCTGACTTGGTTGTTGTTTTTCGAGGTTTGGAGCCTGGAAAGTACGTTGATGGCAATGGGCCACTCTGAAAATCGTTCGTTGAATGTTTCAAAATGTTGCTGGGCAAGAATTGTCGTTGGAACCAGTAGGGCGACTTGATATCCATTGATTGCACAAGTGAAAGCAGCTCTCAAAGCGACTTCTGTTTTTCCAAAGCCAACATCACCGCAAACCAACCTATCCATGGATTTTGATGCGGCCATGTCGTCTAGAACATCCTCTATTACTTTTGCTTGATCTTGAGTTAGAACGTATTCAAACCCGTCACAAAAGTTTTCGTAATCCTTTTGGTTTGCAACGTGGCTTTTTCCCACAGCGATTGCTCTATTTGCATATATTTCAAGCAGCTCTGCAGCAACATCGTATGCTTGCTTTTTTGTCTTTTTACAGAGTTTTTTCCATTGATCGCTGCCCAAGTGACTTAATATGCTTTCGTCAGAACTTTGACCTATGAATCTTGAAACCTGATCCATCAAGGTAACTGGAACGTGCAGTAAGTCACCCAAGGCGTATTCAATCGTTAGAAACTCAGAGTTAACATTGTCCACCATCATCACCGACAAGCCTTTGTACTTTCCAATCCCATGTTCGCCATGTACAACAAGGGAGCCGACTTGGAGATCCTTTAGATCTTGTATTATTGACTCAGGGTCTTTACCAGCAGGGCTTCGATGCTTTCTGGTTCTAGAGCGTCTTCCAAAGAGTTCTATTTCACCAATAACTGCAATACCAGATTTAGCGGTGATAAAACTTTCACTAATAGACTTCTCAGTAACAAAAACACCAGCTCTCCTTTCCAGAAATTCATTCCAGTTGGATACTCGTCTCGCAGCAATTGAAAACTCTCTAAGTTGATTTTCAATAAAGGCTATGCGATTTTTACTCCCAGCAGATAACAATATTTTATTCGTAGATGTTTCAAGCAATCCATTGATGATTTTATCCATTGAAGAAGTTTTAAATGCTGTCAAAGGTCTTGTGTCAAAATTGATGCCATTATGATCACGTGATTTCCAACACTTTTGATGCTGTAAATTGATAGGATGCATCTCGTTTATCTTATTGATTTGTTCGGTAGCACTAAAAAATAACTCACTCGGTTTTAGGCTCGGTTGACTCAAATTATCCTGGCTGTTAAATCTTTGATTGATCAGTTTTTGGTAGTCTTTTATAGGGGTTTTTATGTCGCCAACACAAAACAATTTTGTCCCTGGTTTGCAGTAGTCCCAAATAGAAGACATGGATTCAAAAAACAAGGGTAAATAATTGTAGACACCGTGAGATTCTGCATAAGTTTCAATGAAATTATAAAGCGGCCATTCTAGTTGGTTGCCGTCAAAAGCATTCCTCATATTTGTTTTGAAAAAGTCAAAAGCCAAAGAACTTTTTGGATAATGTTCCGAGGGGATGATTGTCACTGAATTTATTGTGTTCAAAGTGAGCTGAGAATCAGCATCAAAGAGCTTAATTAAATCAATTTTTTCGTCATCAAAATCTATCCTTATGGGGTTTGTATAAAGAGGTGAAAATAAATCAATCAGGGAACCCCTAATGCAAAATTCTCCTGGTTTAACCACAGTGGAAACTCTTTCGTATCCATTGATTCGTAATTTTTCTCCAATCTGTTGCATTGAAAACAATTCTCCGACACTGAGAGTAAAGCTTTCCTTCTCGAAATATTTTCGCGGTGGAAGTTTCCAGAGAAGACTGCTTGCATTCAAAACCAAAACATCAATATTTCCTTTCAGTAGTTGAAATAAAATTTCAGATCGGCTGGCAATCACTTGATTACTGGGTGAGGAAACGTCATAAGGCAGGATTTCTAAATCTGGAAGCAATTCAATTGAAAGATCTGTTTCGCTAAAATAATTGATCTCATTACAAAGTATCTCTGCGGAGTTTATTTCTGGTGCTATGACAATTTTGAAATCTAAATCGTTCTTGATTCTTTCAGCAAGCGCAAGGTTGATTGAAGAACCATACAGTTGCCCGTAATTATTTACGCTGGCATCAACATTTGAACTGTCAAATATAATTTTATGGTTTTGTTTATTCATACCAAAGGAACACAAGCGAAAGATTGGTATTATTTCATATATTTGTTTTTTTTTTCTTCGTGTTTGAGCAGATAATCCTTATGATATTTATTACTAAATAAATAGAGGTTATAAAGCCTTGACCAAAAAATTATTTATTGCTTACCGGCAGCTCTTTTCCAAACAGCAGAGCCAATTTATTTCCATTGTGACATTTATCTCAACTTTGGCTATTGCTCTGGGAGTTTCATCTCTGATTGTAGTGCTTTCAGTTATGAATGGATTCCAGGCGGAGATTGAAGAAAGAGTGATCAGGCTTAGTTCGCACATAACAATTCAGTCAGATCAACCAATTAGGCGATGGCAAAGCATTACCAATGAACTGGAACAATTTCCTGAAATTAAACACACCATACCCTTTGTCGAGGCAAAAGGGATCATTAGCAACGGACAAGAATCTAAAGGTGCACTGATCACGGGCATCAATCCGGCCGACGAATTTTTCTTTGGAATTAAACTAAAGGACTTGGAAATTGGTGAACTGATACTGGGCAGAGGCATTGCTTTGCAATTAAACCTAAGAGCAGGGGACCGAGCACAGTTGACTGTACCAAGCATGAATCTCCAGGGTAAGATCAGTTTCCCAGATAGCCAATATTTTAGAATTAAGGAAGTGGTTGAATTTGGTCTGCAAAGATACGATTCCTCACAAGTTGTGATGCACCAAGTCGATGCCTCATCCTTGCTGGGTTTAGGAAATGCAGTCAATGGGATCTCTGTGGAACTCGGTAATGTTTACCAGGTAAAAAGTATGGTTAAAGAAATTGAAAGTTCACTGAAGAATATCAAGGGCCTCGAAATTACCATCACTGACTGGTCAAAACAGAACCAGGCGTTATTTGACGCTATCGTCATTGAGAAAAGCATTATGAGCGTGCTCTTATTTATGATTGTTCTGATAGCCACGTTCAATGTCATTGTAATGCTCTCGATGTCGGTGGACGATAAAAAGAAGGACATTGCTGTTTTGAAAACTATAGGGTTTACCTCAAAAGACGTCGCTCAAATTTTCTTCATTCAGGGTCTGTTGAGTGTTCTATTAGGGGTTCTTTTTGGGGTATTTTTTGGTATTGCTGTATTGATGAATTTAGGCAGCTTCGAATGGATAATATGGTATCTGTTTGGCTTTGAGTTTATGCCAGCTGGTTTGTATTACATCACTTCGATGCCTTTTATATTGAGATACACTGATGTTGTCTTGATCTGCCTTGGTGCCTTGACTGTAAGTGTTTTAGCTTGCCTGTATCCTTCAATCAAAGCGTCAAGGGAAAATCCTGCCGAAATACTCAGGATGCATAAGGGGTAGCACGTTGTTTTTTTCAAGAAAAAGTTATGAATTAAAGACCGTCTTTGCATTTCTCAAAGCAAAGAAAGGAACAATGACAATGTCATTTATTTCAATGTTCAGTGTCTTGGGCATTGCCATTGGAGTTGCTGTCATCGTGACCGTTATGTCTGTAATGAATGGCTTTCAGTCAGAAGTTAAAAACAGAATGTTGGGAATCTTGCCACATGCAAAAATTATGGGTTTAGGAGGCAGTCTTGAGAACAGGGATGCTCTACAAGCTGCCCTGATCGCAAATAAGGATGTAAAATCATTTTCCGCTTTCGTTTCCAGTGAAGCGCTCCTTTTGGGTTCCAAAGAAGTATCTGGTATACAATTCAAGGGCATTGATCCCAAAGAGTCCGGCTCAGCACAAAAACTTGAAGGATTGATGGTACAAGGACAACTGGACTCAATGAGCAACGGCAGCTTTAATATCGTTTTAGGCAAGGGACTTGCCGATGATCTAAATCTGTCTCTAGGTGACCCAGTAACCGTGATGATCCCCAATTCACTTATAAGCGCCATGGGTGTTATTCCAAGACTGAAGCGGTTTACCGTTTCAGGTTTTTTTGAAGCAGGTGTGTATGAGTTTGATCGAAATCTTGCATTTGCAAATCTTTTGGATGCACAAACCCTATTACAAATGCCGGGAAAGATTTCAGGTATGGAAATTGATTTTTTTGACCCCAAACAATCTCGAGAAATGGTTAGAAAAATTGCGATAGGGTCTGGCGGGGGATATACAATCACTGACTGGACGGTGCAAAACCCCAATTTTTTTAGATCTTTGGAGCTTACTAAAACCATTATTTTTATGGTTTTGGTTCTGATTTTGGCGGTCGCATCATTTAACATAGTCTCCACCCTGGTTATGCTGATAAAGCAGAAAAAGGCATCCATAGCTGTGTTGAGAAGCTTGGGCGTTGACCATATGGGTATTTTCAAAATTTTCTTGGCTATAGGCCTCTTACTTGGATTGGCTGGCTCGATTTTAGGGATAGGATTTGGAATATTGGTTACTGAACAGTTGTCCGGGATTGTCCAGTCTCTAGAGTCAATTCTTGGGGTTACTTTGTATCAGGCAGAAATCTATTTTCTCAGTGAGCTGCCGACGGAAATTCATTGGTTGGAAGTATTGTGGATTGGTCTGTTGGCGGTGCTGCTTAGTTTAGTGTCTTCTATAATTCCCTCCTACAGAGCATCACGGTTGAACCCTGCAGATGTTTTACGTTCAAATAAATGAGGCAAAAATGATTCAGACCTATTTAGAAGCTGTAAATATAAAAAAATCATTTTTCAAGGGGAATCAAGAGGTAAAAGTGCTTGCTGGTGTTGATCTTAAGGTTAGAAATGCTGAAACGTTGGCAATTATAGGACCTTCTGGTACAGGCAAGACAACGCTCCTGCAAATAATGGGACTGCTTGATCAGCCTTCTGCTGGCGAAATCAAGATAAAAGGAGAATCCGTATCAATGATTTCAGACAAACAAGCGAGCAGGCTTAGGAATAGGTTTTTCGGCTTTGTTTACCAGTTTCATCATTTAATCAATGAGTTCAGTGCGCTGGAGAATACCATGATGCCATTGTTGGTTAGAAGAGAATCCATTTCCCAAGCTAGGGAAGCAGCTAGAGAGCTATTGGCTGAAATAGGATTGTCCAACCGTTTCCACCACAAGCCCTCTGAGCTTTCAGGTGGGGAGTGCCAAAGGGTGGCTGTTGCCAGGGCATTGATTGGTAAGCCATCTGTAGTTTTAGCTGATGAACCCACAGGCAACCTAGACCCAAGAACTGCCAAAAAGGTTTTTGATTGTCTGTTGGCATTGAACCGTTCCATAGGTTCAAGCTTGGTTGTGGTTACTCACAATCATGGTCTTGCAGATACACTCGATCGGCAAGTTTTATTGGATCAAGGTAGGATCAAAGAGCAATAATCTTCATAATTACATCATAGTCATGTAGTTAGTTGCGCTGTCAAAGTAGCGTATAATTGACTTGATTTATCTACAGGAGTTCCTTTTTGGTAAATGAAGAAGCAATGAATACCGGTTATAAAACCTACTTGCGGTTGTTAAAGTATGCCACTCCTTATTGGTTTATTTTTATTCTTGGGGCATTGGCGATGCTCGTTTATGCTTTGACAGATACAGGTTTTGCATACCTGATTAAAACATTAACCGACAATTTTGCAGGCACAACAAATGGTGCTTACATAGGAGAATGGAAGTTCAGTCTTCCAATTGCCGTGATCGTTATTTTTATAATTCGTGGCATTTCAGGTTTCTTTTCCGTCTACAACATAGGTTGGATCGGTAGGCAGGTTATTAAAGCCCTGAGAGAAGAGGTTTTCACCAAATTCTTACATCTACCAACCAGTTTTTTAGACCATAAATCTAATGCTGAACTACTCTCTAAGGTCACTTTCAATATCGAGCAAGTTGCTGAATCCACCTCTAACACAATCACCGTCCTTATCAGGGATACATTAACAATTATAGCTTTGACTGCCTACATGGTATATCTCAGTCCAAGACTGGCTGGAGTAATATTTATGGTCGCGCCAGTAATTGCATTGATAGTAAGGTTCTTGGGCACCCTGTTTCGAAGGTACAGTGAGAGAATTCAAGACTCCATGGGGGATGTAACCCATCTCATCAAGGAGACTCTTCATAATCATCGCATCATCAAAATATTTAATGGCCAAGACTATGAAAGTGCAAAGTTTGAACAGGTCAATGAGGACAATAGAAAGCATAATATGAAACTGTTTTCGACAAAAGCCATAGGCGATGCAGTTACAATTTTTGTAGCTTCCTTAGGAGTTGCCGGTGTGGTGTATGTGGCGACACTGGGTGAAGTTAAGGATATGGGGATCGGCAATTTCACAGGCTTTATTACCGCAATGGTGCTGCTTATGACTCCATTAAAAAGGTTGACTAATGTCAATGCAATGATTCAAAGAGGGATTGCCGCGTCTGCAAGCATTTTCTTACTGATTGATGAAGAAGATGAAATAGATGATGGGGAGATAGAAGGGGAGGACTTGACCGGAAAAATTGAGTTTAGAAAGGTTTCATTCTCCTATAGCAAAAAACAGAGCAATGCCCTTAGTGATATTGATCTTACTATCCAATCAGGTGAGACCTTGGCGATTGTGGGTAAATCAGGGAGTGGAAAAACGACCTTAATCAATCTTCTGCCACGATTCTATGACATCACCAAAGGCAAGCTCCTTATTGATGGAGTTGTCGTAGACAATTACACCTTAATCTCACTGAGAAACAACATCAGTTTAGTAACCCAAGAAGTAATTTTATTCAATGACACCATATTCAATAATGTGGCTTATGGCCCCTTTACTGAAGAACAAACATTAAAAGCGATTTCGGCTGCAAACATGGATGAATTTGTTGACAAACTTCCTGATGGATTGCAAACAAAGGTAGGCGATCAAGGGATCTTACTTTCCGGTGGGCAACGTCAAAGAATAGCAATAGCTAGGGCACTGCTGAAAGACGCTCCAATACTGATACTGGATGAGGCGACTTCTGCCTTGGATACCGAATCCGAAAGGTACATACAAACTGCCCTAGAAAAACTGATGCAGGATAGAACGACGTTGGTCATTGCACATCGTCTCTCCACAGTGGAAACAGCAGACCGGATCGTCGTTTTGTCTGATGGGGAAATTGTTGAAAGTGGATCGCACGAGGAGTTGATCAAGCAAAATGGTGAATATGCATTGCTCCACAGGTTACAGTTTAATGACGAGACTTAGTCGTAAATTAGAATCCATCTGGTATACCAGTAAAAAACCAAATGTTGTTCTAAGATTGCTCGCTCTTTGTTTCGGATTGTTGTCTGGAGTCCGAAAACAGCTTTACAGCCTTGGTGTTTTGAGACAAATCAAAATTGATGTTCCGATTATCGTTGTTGGCAACATTAACGTGGGAGGAACTGGCAAAACTTCCGTGACTTTATGGCTTGCAGGTATTTTGCAAAAACAGGGTAAACTTGTGGGAATCATTTCAAGGGGTTATGGAGGTAGCCGGTCTCGAAGAGAACCCATCCTTGTATCAAAGAATAGCAACGCTGAAGAAGTTGGAGACGAATCCTTGTATTTAGCAAGAGAATCAGGTGCGATTGTTTGTGTATGTGTCAACAAAGTTAGGGCAGCCGAAACTCTCGTATCTAAAGGCGCAGATATCATTATTTCAGACGATGGATTGCAACATTATCCTCTTGCAAGGGATTTTGAAATTCTTATTATTGATGCATCCCGTGGGTTCGGTAATGGCTATCTTTTACCGGCCGGTCCATTGAGAGAGCGGCCTGAAACTATTCAATCCTTCGATTATGTTCTTATCAATGGAGACGACGGGAATTTTGAACACCAGCGGTTAAAAGGTACCCGATGGGCAAAATTTCGTCTTCTGGATGAAACGGTGGAAAGTCTCAATAAGCAATCCAGAGAATCTATCAGTTTTTTTTCTGAATCCGATGTCCTTGTCCTTGCGGGTATTGGCAATCAGGAGAGGTTTTATAAGTCTTTAAAGGATCATGGCATCATAGTCCAACCCGTCCCTGTGGATGATCATGGGAAAGTTAATTTGTTTAACCTTAGAAAGAGCAGTGATCTACCAATTCTCATGACTCCTAAAGACGCTGTAAAATATGATCATGAATTCCCAAATAATAGCTGGCTCGTCCAACCAACGATTAGTTTTGATAATGAAAATGAGTTGATTGACATAATGAAACAATTGGTAAGTAAGAATAGTGAAATCGATTGATTACATTATCGTAATCCCTGCTAGATTTGATTCTAAAAGGCTCCCAGGGAAAGCACTTGTAGATATTTCTGGAAAAACACTCATTGAGCATGTCTTTTCAGCTGCATCAAGAAGCCAGGCTAGGGCAATTATCGTTGCTACCGACAGTGAAAAAATTAAACAGGTTGCGGAAAACTTAAAGGTAAAAACGGTGATGACTAGTGCAAACCATGTCTCGGGTACTGATAGAATTGCCGAAGTCGCTGAAATTGAGGACTGGAAAGGAGATCAAATTATCGTAAATTTACAAGGAGACTGCCCTCTAATGCCGCCAGAAAATATAGATCAAGTTGCAAGCCTATTGTTCAGGAATTCAGATGCTGGAATTGCAACACTGGCAACCAAAATTGTTGATCCAGAAGAAATCAATGACCCAAATGTGGTTAAGGTTGATTTTGACTCAAGAGGGAGGGCAATTTCATTTCGGAGAAAAATTGGACACTCCATTGATCACCAGACTTGCCTATGGCGACATATCGGCATATACGCTTACACCACAACAGCTCTAAAAAAATTTAGCCAGCATCCAAGAACTAAGTTTGAAATTGAAGCAAGACTGGAGCAGCTCAGGGCTTTCGATTTAAAGATGAAGATAATCATTGAAGAGGCAGTGATACCTCCAGGGCCTGATGTAGATACTGAACAGGACTTACATGTGGTTCGGTCAATCCTTGGTACTAACTGACAACATGTTAGAGAATTCAACAGATCTAAAGCATAAAATACTGTTTGTATGTATGGGAAACATTTGTCGATCCCCTTCTGCAGAAGGAGTTTTTAGAAATATGGTTAAGGAGCATAACCTCAGTCAATTTTTCTATATAGATTCATGTGGTACTCATGATTATCATACCGGTCAATCACCAGACTTAAGATCCCAACATGCGGCTATGAGAAGAGGTATTGATATTTCACAACAAACCGCTAGAACAATAGAGCAGAATGATTTCAATAGGTTTGACTACATACTGGTCATGGACAACCACAATCGGAGTTTTCTACAGTCTATGGCAGATGAGGTATATTTAAATAAAATACACCTCTTTTTAGAGTACGCTGAGAATTGCAAATTGATCGAGGTTCCAGATCCCTATTTTGGAGGAGAAGAAGGATTTGAGATTGTTTTGGATCTTCTTCAACAAGCATCAATTGGTTTGATCAAACATTTACAAATTTCTTAGGACTTAGTCTTCGGAGGGAGTATATCTTCCCATGGCAATAATTTATCATTGGTTTGGTCAACCACCGACTCATTGACTGCCATACTTTTTTCTTTGCTCTCCTGATCTTTTATTCGCTGCGTAGTATTTGGACTCTTACCCTTG
>DTSX01000111.1 GCA_012965065.1 Gammaproteobacteria bacterium | reverse complement strand
ATCATTCAATTTCTCAAGAGTCTCTACAACCACATTCACCAGAACAGTTTTCAACTCCATGGTCTCTGAGGATAAAGAACTCCCATCTGCATTGACTTCTTCTGGTAATAAATCTTCTGCTGATATATTGTCGCAACATAAACAGGCACTGATTTTGCCGTGATATTCAGACACATCAATACTGATACGAGCTTTTTTTCTGACCTGGTCTATGTACTCAAAATTCATAGTCTCTCTCTTGCAATCTCAGTATAGAATGCTTGTGATTTTATCCTTATTTGACCGTTAGGTCAGGAAAAATTATAGTGGTTATAGTGAGTAAAATAACGGAAAAAGAAGTATTAGAGGTTATAGAAATACTAGAAACTAGAGTCGATGATTTAATTCAAAAATGCGATCAATTAAATATTGAAAATCAATCACTTAAAGAAAATAATCAGGAACTCTCTGAGACTCAACAATCCATTTTGAAGAAAAATAATCTAGCCAAGAGTAAAGCCGAAACCATTTTAGAGCGTTTAAGAAGTATCGAGAATAGCGCATGAGTGATAGCGTCAGCGTAAAAATTATGGGGACAAAGTACATGTTGACTTGCCCTCCTGAAAAAAAAGAAAACTTAATCAAAGCGGCCAAATTGGTTCACGATACCATGACCAGTGTCGATGAAGCAGGTATAGTATTTGGCCTAGATCGGTTAGCAGTGATGGCCGCTATTAACATTGCTAACGACGTAATAACAGGCAACAGTGACACTGCTGCATTCATTAGAACGGATCACGATATTGAGCTCGACCTGATAAAGATCAAAGACCGATTAGAGAGTGTCAACCAACGTGTGGAAACTTCTCTTAACTTTGAGAAAGATTTAAAGTTACAATAACAACAAGATGATTTCCTGCGGTGAACGATGTTTATTAAAGGACTCTCGGCCCTTAACTTATCAATCGGGGATCAAAGTCTGCATTGGTTTTGAGCATTACCTTATTTGGGAAGCCTGCCCCAATGCGTCAGAACCCACTTTAATAGCTCTGGCCTGAGAGCATTAATAAATAACGTCATCTGCGGGGGGTCTGATCGAGAGTTCAATGAATACACTCAGGGAGCAATTAAAACTGCAACGTGAACATCTCACCATAGAAGAATCTAGTGAAATGTCCCATGCGATATCGCAAAGAGTGATTAGCTCCAAATGGATACGTGAACACTCCAATGTTGGGATTTATCATCCAGTAAATGGGGAAGCAAACACATTGCAGTTAATTGATTTCATGTGGTCTATTAATCAACAGGTCTTCTTGCCAATTATTCATAATAAAAATTTACTCTTCGGCAGACTGAGCCCCGAATCGAAACTCAAAAAAAATCACTACGGGATCCCAGAACCCTCCATAACAAGAAGCAACCAAGTATCTGCAGATTACCTTGATCTGGTGTTCGTTCCCCTGGTCGCGTTTGATTTGAATGGTTTCAGAATAGGGATGGGATCGGGATATTACGACCGCGCATTCGAAAAAAAATTAGCAATTAAAGATCTAAAACATCCAGTACTGATTGGCTTAGCTTATGAATTTCAAAAACAAGAATGTTTAAACCATCAACCTTGGGATGTACCATTGGATATGGTTGTTACCGAATTGAACACCTATAAATTTAGATAATCCAGAGGATATGCCAAAATAAGTGAATGAATCAAAACCAAGAGAAACAAAATGCTGCTCTAGCAGCCCTAGACTACATCCAATATGAATGCATATTAGGGGTTGGCTCCGGCTCTACGGTAACGAGTTTGATCCAGAATCTAAAGAAAGTTAAGCACAACATTAAAGCATTGGTCTCCAGCTCAGAGGATACGACAGATAAGCTTAAGCACGCTGGGTTTGTAGTTGATGAACTCTCTAATGTTGGCTCCCCAGACCTATACATAGACGGTGCGGATGAAGTCACTCGTAATTTTTACATGACCAAAGGTGGAGGTGGTGCTCTGACTAGAGAAAAAATCCTAGTCGCGGCTTCAAGGAAAATAATTTGCATCGTTGATAGCTCAAAAATTGTTGATGTCTTGGGAAAATACCCGCTTCCAATTGAAGTAATCCCAATGGCAAAGTCTTACATCTCCAGAGAGATCATTCGTCTTGGTGGACAACCAGAACTGAGACACAATTTCGTTACCGACAATGGAAATTTTATTCTTGATGTTCACAACTTGACCATCGTTGACCCTCCGCAATTGGAAAAACAAATTAATAATATTGCTGGTGTTGTTACCAATGGCATTTTTGCTATTAAACCAGCAGATGTGGTGCTGATTGGTCAATCCAACGGGGTACTCACCCTAGAAAATCGATGAAAACATCAAGAAGAACGGTCCTTAAAGTCGTGGGAGTATCCAGCCTCACCCCTTCAATAGCTTTGCAAGCAACCGATGCAAAAAATTACATGGCTCGGAGAATCATCCCATCGACAGGAGAATTGTTACCCGTTATTGGATTGGGGACATCGAGAGTCTTTGACACCAACCTCTCTGAAAAATCACTAAATCCAAGAAAAGAGATTGTAAAGGCCTTGCTTGACCATGGTGGCAGTTTAATCGACACCTCCCCCATGTATGGCAGAGCGGAGGAAGTAACCGGAAAAATCGCTCAAGATCTGAAAATAAATGATCGGCTGTTTTTGGCAACAAAGGTATGGATAGAAGGCAAAGAAGCAGGGGAAATACAGATGAATGCATCTTCTAAGAAATTGAATAAAGCAGTCATCGATTTAATGCAAATTCATAATTTACTTGACTGGAAAACACACATAAAAACTCTGTATGAATGGAAGGAACAAGGGAAAATAAATTACATTGGTATAAGTCATTTTAGATCAAATGCATTTAATCAAATCGAAAAAATTATCACAAAAGAGCGCATAGACTTTGCCCAATTTAATTATTCACTCGAGGAAAGAGAAGCAGAAAAAAGATTGCTGCCACTTTGCAGGGAAAAGGGAGTAGCAACTTTGATTAACAGACCCTTTATGAGAGGCAAGCTTTTTAAAGCAGTAGCTAGAAAGAAATTGCCCAGTTGGACCTATGAATACAACGTGAACACTTGGTCACAATTTTTTTTAAAATTTATCTTGGCCAATCAGGCTGTAACCACGGTAATACCTGCAACGTCAAATCCGGCCCATATGATCGACAACCTCATCGGAGGCATTGGGCCTATCCCAGAGGTGGGCCTGCAAAAGAAAATGGTGGAAGTTGTTGCGGATTAACGTTTGGAATATTGCGTTGCTTTTCGGGCCTTCTTCAAGCCTACTTTTTTGCGCTCAACTTTGCGGGCGTCTCTAGTTAAAAAGCCCCGTTCTCTCAATATTTGTCTCAAGTTTTCATCGTACTGCAGCAATGCTCTGCTCAAGCCATGGCGTATTGCTCCAGCCTGACCACTGCCCCCACCGCCTTTGACTGTTGCGCTGACGTCTATTTTGTTAAGCAGTTCCGCCTGCTCAAGTGGTTGCCTAACAATCATTCTTGCGGTTTCTCTATCAAAATATTTATCCAGTAGCTCTTTGTTAACAGTAATCTTGCCTTTGCCCTTTTGAATAAAAACACGAGCTGTGGATGTTTTTCGCCTGCCTGTACCGTAGAAGACTTCAGATGCCATAACTAATCCTTTACAACTCCAAAGGTTCTGGCTGTTGAGCGATATGAGTGTGCTCTGGTCCTGCAAAAACTCTTAATTTTTTGATCATGGCCCTGCCAAGTTTACTTTTTGGCAACATTCCTCTTACTGACTTCATAAGGACTTTTTCAGGGTATTTTTCCAGCATGGTCTCAAGATTTTCTGATTTTAAATTACCAATGTAGCCTGAGTGTTTGTAGTATATTTTATCGGTCATTTTGTTACCAGTCACTCGAATTTTGGACGCATTGACAACCACGATGTAGTCACCGGTATCGACATGAGGTGTGTAAATT
Organism: Gammaproteobacteria bacterium; assembly: GCA_012965065.1. GTDB lineage: Bacteria > Pseudomonadota > Gammaproteobacteria > Steroidobacterales > UBA11654 > DTSX01. The sequence goes on along the minus strand of DTSX01000111.1, from coordinate 62,473 downwards.
GGCTTGTGCTTGCCGCGTAAACGGCTAGCGATCTCTGTGGATAATCTTCCCAAAGTCTTATTTTGTGCATCAACAAGGTACCAATTCCTGTCAATGTCATGGTTTTTTGCAGAAAATGTTTTCATCCTAAATATCTAAATCTTGCTGAAAGGACGCTAGTCTACTCATATGACTTGATTTTTTCAATGAAATCTTAGCTATCCATGGGTGGTTTATAGCACCGATAATTCTTGTCTCATCTGATCAATGGTTTCTTGGTAATTTTCAGTACCAAAGATGCCTGAACCAGAAACGAATACATCGGCCCCATGGCTTGCTATTTCTTGGATATTATTGACCTTCACCCCGCCATCAATTTCGAGTAAAACTTCTTTTTCGCACTGAGTAATTAACTCTCTTGCCCGTTCCAATTTTTGCAAAACTTCAGGGATAAAACTTTGTGCTGCAAACCCAGGATTGACAGACATCATGATAATTAGATCAATATTTTTTAGACAATTTTCTAAGCAGTTTAGGGAAGTTTCTGGGTTGATTGCCAACCCGGGCTTGCACCCTTGATCTTTGATCAGTTGTATCGCTTGATCAACGTTTTCAGTCGCCTCAGGGTGAAAACTGATATAAGTTGCACCGGCCTTAGCAAAACTGATAATCAATTCGTCTACGGGGTTGACCATCAAGTGGACATCGATTGGTGCCTCAACACCATAATTTCTGAGTGCTTTACAAATGACCGGACCAAAAGTCAGATTTGGAACGTAGTGATTGTCCATGACATCAAAATGAACCATGTCAGCACCTGCATTGAGCACCGCATCCACCTCCTCGCCCAATCGGGCAAAATCTGCAGATAGTATGGATGGTGCTATTTTGTAATCTGTCACTACTGAACTAACTCTTTCTCTCAATTATCGATAAACAATATTATCATGCAATTTAGTCAGTTATGGCAGAGAAGTCTACCTTATTGATAAAAGAAGATGCAATTCATAGAATACCTAGATGAATACCCCAATAATTCAAAATCTAGATCTGGTTGCTCAAGGAAAAGTCAGGGATATTTATGCCATTGATCAGGATCACATTTTGCTTGTAACAAGTGATCGCATGTCTGCCTTTGATGTGGTATTACCCGATCCAATACCAAATAAAGGAGAAGTTCTAACCCAATTGTCTCTTTTTTGGTTTGAGCAGACAGAAAACATTGTAGCCAACCACCTCAGTAATAAGTTCATGCTGGAGGATCTAATACAAAATCAGTCAGAAATTGATTACTTCAAGAAAAGGAGCATGGTGGTCAAACGCTTGCACCCACTGCCAATAGAAGCGGTTGTCAGGGGTTATTTAATTGGGTCAGGATGGAAAGATTATCAAGCAAATGGTTCAGTCTGTGGAATTGAATTGGAGGACAATCTTCAAATGGCTGCTCAGCTCCCGGAACCCATTTACACCCCAGCGACAAAAGCTGAATTTGGTGAGCACGATGAAAATATTACGTATGAAACAACCGTGGATATTCTCGGCGAGGATCTTGCTAATCGGGTAAGAAATTTAGCCCTTGCTCTATACAGCCACGGAGTCCAGCATGCCAAAAAACGTGGAATTATCATTGCCGACACTAAATTTGAATTCGGTTTAGACGAGAATGGTAAATTGTATCTTATTGATGAAGTGCTAACCCCAGACTCTTCAAGATTCTGGGCCATTGAGGATTATCAACTCGGCATCAGCCCGCCCAGTTTTGACAAGCAGTACCTCAGAGACTATTTGGAAACACTGGATTGGGATAAGACAGCACCTGGTCCTAAATTGCCTCAAGACATCATTGAAAATACCGCTGCAAAATATAAAAGCGCCTACAAGATCATCACAGGCAAGAACAACTGATTACGAATCAGTTGTTCTACCAAATATCACAATTGGTACTGGCTTAACCTTTGAATTTTATTGTTTGCAGTTTTCTTTTATCCGCCACAGAGATTCCGTGAGAAAACCCATGAACAATAGTAGCTAGAGCGCTTACTGTAGAAGTTGGAGCCGTATTGACAATAATCTCTTGCAACTTCTGTTTATCTCCCGCTGTAGCTTGATGCTGAATATTTATAATGGCAGTTGCTATTATTTTCTCGTCTGCCGTTGATGAATCAGAGTCCACTATAGCCTGCAGATGTTTTTGATCCTCTGCGGTGGCATAGTGCTGAATTCCGATGACTATATCTGCCATTGTTATAACATTGGCATCTTTATCATGATCAGCGTGAGCGTAAACATCCGACTGGAAATGAATACCCATTAGCAGCATGATCATGGTTAAAAATAAACTTTTGATCTTAATTTTCATGGCGCTTCCTCTGTTATGTTAACTAGGACCTGATTGAATACCATTATTGCACAAGGGATTCTTTAGAAAGAAGAACAATTCTTGTAGGGAAACCACCCAGATCAATATACCTGTTAACTTTTCCTTGTTCCAAATCAACTTCAGCAATTCTTCCCTCATGAGTTAGAGTAATGTAGGCGGTGCCATTATGCGATTCAATGTCAGGGAGAATGGCTTTACCAACATCCTCAAACCAATCCCCGAGAAAAGGTTCTGATATTTCAATTTCCCTAATGAAGCTTCCATCCAGTCCATCGAGTAAATAGAGTACACCTTGCTTGGACAATACCATCAAATATTTTCCATCGTGTGTAGTGTTTTGCTTAATCGACGGTTCAACTGGTAAGGTTTCAAATTTGTAAGTATCCCTTGATGTATCCAGTCGATACAGTCTTGGTATGATTCCTTCTGTGTAACACCATTGCACTCGTTCTTTGCCTTTAAAGAAAGCCGCACACCCCCTACCTGTGTTGTCTGGATAAGGAATTCTAGAGATTTCTTTTGCTTTTTCCTCACCCAGTGTTCCAACAACCACAACTTCAGTAGCACATGCAAAAAACAGTCTTCCTGATTCCTCATCACGGGTCATTCCATGGAGCATTGGGCATTTTCCAATCCGCGTCACTTCTTCACCTGAGGATCGATCAAGTACCTGTACAAACCCGTTAAAAAGATGCCCTATATAAAGATATGTTTCACCTTCTAAATAATGGTAATGGTCAGGTGCTGCTAACTTATAACGTCTCGTTTTTAATTCGGAGAAGCCATCTATAACCTCAGACAGTAAAACTACAATTTCTGCATTGCCTTCAGTCAAAATCGCATCATAACCGCCCACCGTTGCCATTTTATCGTCTCTGGGACCTCCTGGGGTATCGACCGTAATGGTCCTAAGGACATGAGGCTTCCTGAATTGATTATGTTCTGGATCAAATCCGGTGGTTATAATGCTGACAACGTCTTGGTCGGTATCCCTTCCCCGCATCGCATAAATGTATTGTTTGTTTCTGCTTAAAGCCAGAATCATGATGGATGGAGGCGTTGAAACGCGGTTGATAATCTTTCCATCGGGGAAATCAATGGTCACCACTGAGCCATCCATATTGTCGGCTACAAACAGACGAATATCACTGTCTGTTAATTCTGAAGCTCTTTGAACGGCACCGTGACCATACGCTAAATTAAAACTGATCAAAAAGCTTGCGATTAAGAAAATTCTGTACATGCATCAGTTCCTCACTGGCCCGCTACCATCATGTCATCAATAAGTATGCTGCCACAATGGATAGCGCTGTTTCTTTCACAATCATTGCCGATAACTAAGATTTGTTGCAATATATTTTTTAGATTTCCAGCAATTGTTATTTCACTAACTGGGTATTGTATTTCGCCATTCTCCACCCAGAAACCATTCGCCCCCCTAGAATAATCTCCGTTTACGATATTAACACCATAGCCAATTAAATCCGTGACAACCAGACCGGTTGTCATTGTTCTTATGATCTCTTCCAATCCTCCAGATAAAGTAGGCTCAATCAATAGGTTGTGATGTCCTCCCGCATTCCCAGTGGTTGTAAGACCCAGTCGCCTAGCAGAATAACTTGACAGCAGATAACCTCTTAGGACGCCTTGCTCGACCAAAGTCCTTGGTTTTGTTTTGACCCCTTCACCATCAAAATAGGTGCTTCCAAAAGAACTTTTGAGGTGCGGCTGTTCGGTAATGGTCAAATAATCAGGGCAAATATGTTGATCCATACTATCAAGTAAAAAGGAAGCTTTCCTATACAGGCTGGTTCCACTGATTGCATCAGTGATATGGCTGATCAAGCTTTTTGCCGCTCGAGGTGAATATAAAACTTGGGCTTTTTGTGTTTTGATTTTTCTCGCGCCCAAATGAGAACAGGCTTGGATCCCAGCCTTATAACCAATCTTTTCATGATCAAGTAAATCCTCAGCCTTTCTAGCAGCAGAATATTCATAGTCCATTTCCATAGAACCGTTCTCACTGGCAACGGCTGTACAGCTAATGGTGTGCCCTGTGGTATTTGTTGCACCGACAAACCCATGAGAATTTGCATACAAAGAATGGCTCTCATATGTCCCTACGGTAGCCCCTTCTGAATTATCAACCTTGGGATCCGACTCCAGAGCGGCTTGTTCACATTCCAGAGCCATCGTCTGTGCTTTACCCATATCAAGCTTCCAAGGGTGATGAAGATCCAGATCAATGGGCTCTGTTGCCATCAAGTTTGAGTCAGCCAACCCATTACATTCATCGGCTGCAGTCAAACTGGCTAAACTCAAAGCCTTTTCAGTTGTTTCCAATAAAGAATCTTTTGACAAATTGTTTGTGGTTGCAGATCCCATTGATTTTTTTACAAAAACGGTGATGCTGAAAGCCTGATCCTCATAATGCTCAACGGTTTCTATTGACCTATTCTGAGCTTTAACTGAAAATCCTTTTCCTGAAGAAACAGTGACTGCTGCTTGATCAGCACCTAACTGTTTAGCGTGAACGAGGGCTGCTTCTGCCTCAGATTCTATTGTTTGTTTTTTCACGATCTAATAGGGATTTAAAAGAATTATTTCTCGGTTTTATTTTAACTTACTTAGACACAACAAATAAGTCATTGTAAAATTGTTCAATGAATATTCAAGTAGCCATTATTATGGGTTCAAAATCTGACTGGGACGTTATGTCTCATTCAGCAGAAATGCTTTCGAATCTCGGTATCCAACATGAAGCAAAAGTGATATCGGCACACAGAACACCAGACTTGTTGGATGAGTACTGTGCCGGGTTACAAGAAAAGGGAATCAAAGTAATTATTGCAGGCGCTGGGCTTGCCGCAGCTCTGCCTGGTGTGATAGCAGCAAAAACCACCATACCGGTTGTTGGTGTCCCCTTGGTAGTGGGTTCCTTAGATGGTTTAGATGCATTGATGTCAATCGTTCAAATGCCTCCTGGCATTCCGGTTGGAACAATGGCTTTAGGTAAACCAGGAGCCATCAACGCAGCCTTGTTTGCAGCTGCAATCTTAGCCTTGACCGATGCCAGCATCGCAGACCGAATCTCAGCATACAGAGAAAAACAAGCACAAAAAATTCTTGAATCGGAGTTAGATTGATTCTTTAATTGGTTCCCCCAACGGTCAAATTCTCTATTCTCATTGTGGGTTGCCCGACATTGACCGGTATGGTTTGACCTTCCTTGCCACAATTACCAACTCCTGGATCAAGAGCAAGATTATTACCAACCATGGAGATTTGTTTAAGTGCCGATGGTCCATCGCCTATAAGCATTGCGCCTTTTACTGGTGCATCCAGTTTTCCATGCTTGATTAAATATGCCTCACTTGCCGAAAAGACGAACTTACCAGAAGTGATATCAACCTGACCTCCTCCAAAATTTTTTGCATACAAGCCAGAATCAACCGATTGAATAATTTCATCATGCTCATGTGGTCCCGCCATCATAAATGTGTTGGTCATTCTTGGTATTGTTTGTGTGGAATAAGATTCTCTGCGTCCATTGCCTGTAGAATGGGAACCCATCAATTTTGCATTCAATTTATCCTGCATGTAATTGCATAACCTGCCGTTTTCTATGAGTACTGTTCGTTGTGTCTCTTCTCCTTCATCGTCGATGTTCAATGAACCTCTTTGTCCCTCTAAAGTACCATCGTCAACTACTGTACAAATTGATGAAGCCACTTTCTCTCCCATCAAGCCAGAAAAAGCCGATGTTTTCTTACGATTAAAATCACCCTCCAACCCATGTCCTATTGCTTCATGGACAAGTACCCCAGGCCAACCAGAACCTAAAACCACCGTCATTTCTCCAGCAGGGGCATCAATTGCCTCTAAATTAATAAGTGCTTGGTCAACAGCCTCTGCTGCATAATTTTTGAGCATATCCTGATCAAAAAACTCGTATCCATGCCGACCTCCACCGCCGCTGGAACCTCTTTCTCTGCGCCCATTGGCTTCTACAATAACACTTACACCGAGCCTGACGAGCGGTCTAATGTCTGCTTTCAACTCCCCTTCATGGCTAACAACAAGAACGACTTGGTAATTCCCTGAAAGCATAGCCACCACTTCTTTGACACGATGATCTCTTGCTCTCGCTGAAGCATCAATTGATCTTAATAGTTTTACTTTGTTTTCATCAACCAATGAATTGATCGGGTTTAACAGCGGGTATAAAATCTGCTGACTCGTTTTTGGATTAACCCTATAGGTCATTTGTTTTCTGTCTGTTGCAATAGTGCCGGCAGCTTTAGCTGCCTGTAAAAGTGATTCTTTTTCAAAAACTTCACTATAAGCAAGTCCTGACTTTTCACCCAGAATTGATCTAAACCCAACCCCTTGCCTATTCGAATGAACAGAATTTTTTACTTCACGATCTTCCAATGTCCATGATTCGTGGGAAATGGCTTGAAAATAAATGTCACCCATCTCACCGCCACTGGAGAGTAAAGTTGAAAGCATTAGACTTAAGTCATGATCATCCAGGTTAAAAGGATCCAACAAAATCGATTTTGCTTTGCTGAGTGCAATATCAGGATCATTTATTGTTGTTCGGTCTTCAGCCATTTGTTTCGATTTTTCGATGCGAGAGAGCAGGAAATGTTTCTCGGGTTTCAGCAATCAACTCTAAATTAATTTCAGTTGAAACCACCCCATTTCCTGTCGGTAAAACATCCTTAATCTCACCCCATGGATCGACAATCATTGAATGACCGTAAGTTGTTCGTTTGCCATAATGTTTACCCCATTGGGCAGAAGCCATAACGTAGCAAAGATTTTCAATCGCTCTGGAAGACAATAAAGTCTGCCAATGTGCCTTGCCTGTTTCTACAGTGAAGGCCGCAGGTACAACAATCAGATCAGAGTCTTGGTATGTTTTCGAGCGGTAGAGCTCAGGAAAACGTACATCGTAACAGATAGAAAGTCCAAGTTTGAACCAAGGGGTTTGCACACTTTTTGGTGTGCTCCCGGGTTCAATGTAGCTTGATTCATTGTAAGTTTTGCCGTTGACCACAACATCAAATAAATGAATCTTGTCGTAATAACTAACCAAGGCTCCACTTGCATCAACAATTATACAGCGAGCACGACTCTTGCTCTGGTCATGGTTCTTTATCGGAATAGACCCCGCGACCACCCACAATCCATATTCTTTGGCTTTGTCAGCAACAAAGGACTGAATCGGTCCGTCATTGAAATCTTCCATCACTTCTTGAACCAACTGCTTTGGGTGTCCCATGAATGCAAAATTTTCTGGCAGTAGGACAAGGCTGTTATCCTGCTGACACGCAACTGCAAGCAAGGAATCAAGGAGATTCAGATTATCGGAAACAGAATCTGATGAATTCATTTGAATAGCGGCTACTTTCATAACACCAATGTTAATTTATTTCTCATGAATTATTAAGTTAGTCTTGATCATCAACTGACTCAGGAAGGTAATTTTGACAGTCATTGAAAAACGTCATATCAATTTCTTGAGCTGGTATTTTCTCAATTGTTGGATTATCCCAAGTGCCACCAATTGAGTAGTAAGATACCCCGATATTCTTTAAAGGCTTCCTCAGTAGTTTTGTAAACAAGTATACAGCTGCTGCTACCCCAGGCCCTCCAAACACCGCTCCACCCATTGGTAAGGCATCGGACAATAGGGGTCGAACGATAGCCAATTGGTTATAAGTTTCTCCAATCATATCGGTGACACCCACAAGCAGAATATCTACGGATGTTCCTTCCATAGCAAGATTGCAAGTGTAGGCACTTCCTTGTTTAAATTGAAATTCACCGCTTAATCGGTTGAAGCTAAGCCCTTTTTTAAAAATGTCACTAAAATCAAGAACCAATCTCTTTGGCAGTTCGGCAATACTTAGTAATCCTAGAACTTTTCCTGCGATTGGATCTATAGCAGTAATTTGCCCATCATTAATGGTCACCTTAACGGTGCCATTTGCATAGAAAACCGCGTCAGAAGATGGGATATAAGGCCAAAATAAATCTAAATCAATTGTTAAGTTTTTACTGGATAAGATTCCTTGAAATCCAAATTCTTCCATCAAAGCCTTGGTATTTTGACTTTTTAGTTGCGCATCAACGGTTGTTGAATAATTGTGAAGTTGATCTGTTTTTTTGATCAATTCAACCGTTCCTGTTACCAAAAGACTATCGTTTTTGATTGCTATGTTATCCAAAATAAAACCGCCTTCTTTTGAAATAATATTCATTTTCAAAGGACCAAAGGTGGTTTCCAAAAGTACCTCCAGGATTTCTGATTTGGGCAATATGGATGCCGATAAACTTTGTTGAATCACCCCTTTGCTAAATTGCCATTTACCATTTTTCTTCCTGAGTAAAAAAGATGAGGACAATGCTTCGCCCAACAACCCATTTATAGTCATTGTTTTTGCATCAGATAATGTAATATCAAATTTAGCTTTTGTGCTGTCCCCTAATAAATTTTGAACCATTTCAGGAAGCGTAGAGATTGCCTTGCCTAGATCTATGTCCCAAATGATTTTTGTAGGAGTTTCTTCAGGTGTGTTGGATAAATAAATTTCAGCCTCCCATTCCACAGTACCTGTTAAAAATTCTGCTAAAGGAAGGTTCAATGCATCAATCAACTTGATTGATTCTGATTCACTTTTAAGCAAAATTAATTGTGAATAGCTGTCTTTGCTGTATGGATCAATTTGAATCGAAGCCGGCTGACCAAGAAATTGACCGTTCAAGGAGTTCGCCTTGAATCTGGCTCTCGCTATCTCAATCAAACCACTTATATTATTGATCTCAAGATTACTACCAGTCATTGCATAATCCATATTTTCAAGCTCAACCAGTGCCATGTTGTATTTATATTTAATACGTCCGCTGAGATTTGAAAAAAAGGCTGTTGTTATGCCAAATGGCAGCTCTAGATTTATATTTTTAAAATCCAGTGCCACTTGTTTAACACCTTCAGAATTCAAATTTAACAATTGCTTAACCGGTATCTGGTTAAAAAGAAAGCCATCAACTGGGGAACGGGTAACTAGGATCTGGCTGCCATCAAGTTTGATTGATTTGAAGCGTGGTGACCTTGCAATCAGTGAGCCAATCAGATTGATTTTAATTTCAGCGGTCCTAAGGTTAATCTGGCCCGGCCCTTCTTGCTGAGACAAACGTATTGAAATTCGATCAAAAGTTAGAATTGGCCTTAGTGAAAATTCATCGAACGTTGGCCATTGAAAGACAAGGTTTTGATAATCAATGATAGCGCCATAGCTTGAATTCATTTCCTCGATAATATGAGTTTTTAAATTTGGTATTTGCCTGGGCAGAAACGTACTCAAAGCCACAACTGCTAGAAATAGCATCGCAGCAAAAGCTAGACATATTTTTAACACTCGTCTCATAAGGATCCAATATCTAATTCTAAAGGTAAAATGGGGTTTTCTCCTCTGCGAATCATGAATTAAATATGGATTTATAATTCCTTAACTGCGGTGGTAAGGTTGCCCATTGAGAATGGTCCAAGCTCTGTATATTTGTTCAGCTAAAATAATGGGAACCAATGCGTGAGGCAGGGTCATTTTAGACAAAGAAAGATGTTTATTGGCGCGTTGATGCACAGCGTTAGAGAATCCATCGGGTCCACCAATCGCTAAAATTGGGTTGATTGAATGCAGCAACCATTGATCCATCCAATCTGAAAAATCTTTTGTGGAAAGTGTCTTACCACTTTCATCCAAAACAATTAATGTATCTTTGCTGTTGATACGGGTCAATAATAATTCCCCCTCTTTTTTCACTGCTGTCTCTATCGGGCTCTTCTTACTGCGGTAAGCGAGAGGTATTTTGGTCAGCTTAAGATTGATGTGGGCTGGCAGTCTTTTCTGATAAATTGAGAAACTCTGTTCAAACCAGTCAGTCGATTTAGATGCAATCGCATAGATCTGGATGTTCATTTCTATGGCGCTTCTTCTCTAAGACCAAGACTCCATAAGTCCTCCAATTTATAGAATTCCCTGGTTTCCGCTAACATGATATGCACTATGATGTTTCCGAGATCAATCAGTACCCATTGTGATCTTTCATAGCCTTCAATACCCAAAATTGAATGGCCCTCTTTTTTAACATTCTCAGCAATTTTATCGGCAATTGAACGAACATGCCTAGACGAGTTACCGGTGGAAAAAATCATATAATCACTAATGTCGGTCAATGCAGAAACATTCATATTATTAACTGCCTTTGCTTTCATGCCATCGAGTGTGGTCAAGGTTAATTCTAGGAGGTCTTTTTGCATCGATCCTTAAGCAGGTTCAGGTACTGAGAACATAAACAATAAAAGACCAATCTCTTCCCAAGGACTACCCAAATCAACTCCTTTAATAACGTTGTCAACTTTGCATGCTTGGTGGACTAATTGATCAATTTTTTCCTTAGGTTGAGAGGCAAGATACGGTCCTATAATCTTTTGTTTGCTTTGCCAGATGTTGGCCTTTTGCATTGCTTGTTTGACCGATAAACCATTATCAATGTCCAACGAGGCATCCATCAAGTTTTTAATCTCCCAGTACAACACGGCTAGCATTTGTTCTGGTCGCATGCCTTCGCTTTTTAAGCGTTCAAAAATACGGTGCACTCTTTCAGGTTTCCTCATTATTGCTGCTTCCGTCAATTGAAATAAATCAAAGTGTGCCCCATCAGCCACGCATTGAGAAACATCTTCCATGGTTACTCTTCCAGTGACTTCCATCATCAACAAACGTTCAATTGACTGCTTAGCGACAATTAAGTTGCCCTCAGTAAGTGCCACGAACATTTCCAATGCATCACGATCTATACCCAAATCATAGGCTGTCAATCTATTTTGTAGCCAGCTTGAAAATTGAGATAGGTAAACTTTTTGGCAGTCAATGACAGTTGCATGCTTCAAGAGTTCTTTCACCCATTTCGCTTGTTTAGTACTCTTTTCAAGTTTGCCTGCAACCACCACAAGCAAAGCATCTTCAGGGAGGTTGGCAATTAAGTTTGTGATTGCTTCTGAACCCTTTTTACCTGGCTTGGAACTGGGAATGTGAATTTCTACGAATTGTTTGCCCCCGAATAGAGACTGGTTTTTGAAACAATTATCAACCTCACTCCAGTTGAACTGTCCTGAAACTGTGAAGGCAACCTTGTCGGTAAAATCATTGCTAATTGCTGCCTTTCTGATTTGATCTAAGGACTCAATGATCAATAAATCCTCAACACCAGAGATAAAATAAATTGAATGAATGGCCTTGGCAAGATGCTTTGCCAATTCATTACTTGAGAGTTTCAAATAACTATCCCCTTAAGCTCGATAGCTTCGTTTTCCAGCAAGATCGGGATGTCTTCTTCAATCGGATACAACAGTGTTTTAGTAGCATTAATGAGTGCCTTAGATTGCGGGTTTTCAGCTATTGATCCGTCCAGTTTTGTGAGTGTATTGTTGGCAATTTCAGCATTGATTAATGCGAGTTGTTTAGGCGTGGCTGTACTCAATTTTTCTCTGGTAACTGGACAGCAAATGATGTTTAGCAGGTTCGGATCCATGGTTTAGGACTTCTTGAGACGAGTGATAAAATGAAACTGTTCAGGAACAGGATCATGACCAAAAGCAAACAAAGGGTTGCAACGGAGAATTCTGGAAAGTGATAAGTAAATACCTTTGATAAATCCAAAACGGTCCAGTGCTTCCATCGCGTATTGCGAGCAGGTTGGCTGAAATCGACAGGTTGGTTTGAAAAAAGGTGACAAGAACCTTTGGTAAGCTTTTATGGTAAATTTTGTTAGTTTTTCTGGGGTAAGCATAATTGTATAAATCAATTCAATTTTGTCTTAAGTTGTTGATCTAAAACCATATTTCTGGCATCATTTTTGATTTTTTGCAGCATTACATTTAAACCGTTATTCCGAGTTGGACTCAGATGCTCGTCCAAGCCAATCACGGATACAAAGGTTGGGTTTGTGGCAACAATATCACTGGGATCTTTTTGGTTGTAAATCCTTAGCAACAGCGCTATTAAACCAGACACTATGGCAGAATCACTGATGGCCTGGCAAACAAACAAGTTGTTCTTTAACTCGGTTTTGAACCAGACCTGTGATTGGCAACCCTGAACTTTATTCTCCTCAATTTTCCATTCATCTGGGAATGAAGATAATTGCCTTCCAAGGTCAATGATATATTCATATCGATCCATCCAACTGTCGAAAATCTCAAATTCTTGCGATATCTCCAGTTCAATTTCTTTAACCGATTTCAATAGCAATACATTCATATGAGTATTCTAATCCAAAAACCTCCAGCGTGTGCCATCAAATCCATCTTCGATAATTACACCGGAACGAAGTAACCTGTTTCTGATCTCGTCAGCCTCAGTAAAATTTTTGGAAGATCTGGCTAATTCTCGTTGTTTGATCATATCCTCTATTTCCTCAGGCGCTAAAGAGTCATTGGAAGCAGATTTAAACCATTGGTCAGGAGTCGACTGCAACAATCCCATTAACTCGCTAGAAGCTTTCAGATTTGACGCTAAAACAATCAATTTCCCCTTATCTTTAGTGCTATTAATCTCTCTGGCTATTTTGAACAACTCAGCCAATGCCATAGGGGTATTAAGATCATCACAAAGTGCTTGTAGTACTTTCTCAGATGGTTTGCCTTCGAGATTATCATCGGGACAAGACTGAAGTGCCCTGTAGAGTCGATCCAGTTTTTTCTTAGATTCTAAAATCAAGTCCTCGCTCCAATTAATCAGCTGGCGGTATTTAGTACTGAGTAATGCGAGTCGAACGACCTCACCAGAAGAAATACTAAGAAGATCTCTAATCAACAAAATATTGCCTTCGGATTTTGACATTTTTGTTTTTTTAAAGTCCACAAGTCCATGATGGACCCAGTAATTACAAAAATTCTTGCCCATATGGCTACACATGCTCTGTGCCAGTTCATTTTCATGGTGGGGAAAAATTAAGTCACTGCCACCGCCATGTATGTCGATGGTTTCTCCAAGGTAACTCTTAGCCATCGTAGAGCATTCCAAATGCCATCCAGGTCTGCCAAAACCCCATGGGCTTTCCCATCCTGGAAGATCAGATGTTGAAGGCTTCCAAAGTACAAAGTCATTTGGATTATTTTTGTAAGTGGCAATCTCCACACGAGAACCTGGGATCAGATCTTCCTGTTGCCGGTTGGACAATTGACCGTAGTCCGGAAAAGAGTCGACACTAAACAGCACATGCTCCTCCCTGACATAGGCGTGACCAGTCGTCAACAGTTTGTTTATCATCTCAATCATTTGAGGGACATGGTCAGTTGCTCTAGGCTCAACATCAGGCTTGTGGACTCCCAGAGCCTTCATATCTTCTTGGTAAATATCCGTGTACCTTTTGGTAATGGAATTAATATCGGTTCCTTCATCCTTGGCTGCCTGATAAATTTTATCGTCAAGATCAGTGATGTTTCGAACATAAGTTAGTTCATAATTCATCCTCAGTAGTTTGGCCAAGACATCGAAAATAACAGGGCCTCTTGCATTGCCAATGTGCGGAGAACTATAGACTGTCGGTCCGCAGATATACATTGAAACTCGGTTCGGTTGAATCGGATTGAATTCTTCCTTTTTGCCAGAAAAAGTATTGTATAGTTTTATTTTCATTAAAATAGTTTAAATCCTCTTTCCAAAGTTATAATACCTAATGTTGCAAGAAGATACTGAGGTTCGTTCAGTGAAAACAGAAAATATTTTCTCTCAGATAACCAACCAAACTACAGTCTGAGTCATAGTGGATTCGATCAGAGAAATCAACTTCGATCTTTGGGATAAGGATCCAGAAAAATTTGCTCATTTGTTTGGCAACAGTCTTAAATCCATCGGCTTTTGCGGAGTTACCAATCACCCCATAACCAAAGATTTAGTTGACGATTCAATTGCCCTCTTCAAAGAATTTTTTGGGCAGCCAACAGCATTAAAAATGAAGTATTTTGATAAAGATATTGGTGGAGCAAGAGGCTACACACCCTACAAAATTGAAACCCCAAAGGATGGTGAACATGCAGATTTAAAAGAATTTTGGCAAATGGGAAGGGATCTGCCGGAACAACATCCGTACAAACAATTTATGTTCGATAATTGCTTTGTTTCTGAAATGCCAGAATTTAAAACTAAAATTCAGCGGTTGTTTCGAGAATTTGATCGATTTGGAAAACAATTGATGCAAGCAATAAGCATCCATTTGAGCCTTGATTCACATTATTTTGATGGATTTATTGATCAAGGGAACAGTGTATTACGTGCCATTCATTACCCACCCATAATTGCGAAAGAATTGGGTGATCGCTCTGGGCCTCACGGTGACATCAATTTAATAACCCTACTGATAGGTGGTCACAAACCCGGCTTAGAAATACTTAAAAACAACAAATGGATCCCAGCTGAAACTGGACAAGAAACCATCCTCTGCAACGTTGGTGATATGTTGGAACGGTTCACAAACAATCAATTACCTTCTGCAATTCACAGAGTTACTTCCGATTCTGATGAGATTAAAAATACTTCCCGATATTCAATACCTTTTTTCCTACATCCTAATCCGGATTGGGTCATTGAAACCTTGGCATCCTGTATTGATGAAGAAAACCCCAATCTTTACACAGAAAGTATTTTGTCTGATGATTTTCTTCAACAACGTTTATATGAAATAAAACTTTTGTAGAATGGTATCTACATGTATTACCTGCAAATTATAATAGGCGCATCACTTTTACTGCTGATAGGGGCAGTATTTAGCAATAATGCAAAAAAAATCAATCCTAAGTATTTGTTCAATGCGATATTGCTCCAGTTTGTGCTTGCAATTCTGCTTATTAAAGTACCGTTCATCACTGCTTTTTTTGAAAGTATATCCCAGGGAGTTTTAGCCTTAAAGGCTGCCACAGATCAAGGCACTGGATTTGTTTTTGGTTACCTTGCCGATGGTACACCAAAACCCTTTGAGGTGACCAACCCTGCCAGCGCCAATATATTTATATTTTCTGGGTTAATGTTGATTATTGTTGTGTCAGCTATCGCTGCAATTTTCTGGCACTGGAGAATACTTCCGATAATTATCAAATTTATTTCTCTGCTGTTCAAAAAACCGCTTAACGTAGGTGGGCCGGTCGGTTTAAGTGCAACTGCAAACATAATTTTTGGTCAAGTGGAGGCGCCATTGTTGATCAGACCGTATCTCGGACAAATGACAAAACATGAATTGCTTGTGCTCATGACA
The DNA here is from genome assembly GCA_012965065.1 of Gammaproteobacteria bacterium. Lineage (GTDB taxonomy): Bacteria > Pseudomonadota > Gammaproteobacteria > Steroidobacterales > UBA11654 > DTSX01. The sequence continues at coordinate 46,788 of DTSX01000111.1, read as the reverse complement.
GTTGGAATGTCAACAATTTCAGGAGGTGTGATGGTTGTCTATACCACCATGCTAGCTGACCTTTACGGAACCGCACTTATTGGTCACTTTTTAACCGCTTCAATCATCTCTGTACCAGCTGCAATCATGTACGCCAATATTATGATGCCTAGTGATCAAAAGACAGAAGATCAAAGTGCAATTGAGAAATCTCAGTTGTACAGAAGCACAATGGATGCGTTGACGCGGGGGACCCAAGATGGATTGCAAATAACTTTGAGCATCGCAGCACTCTTATTGGTACTGATATCGCTTGTAACTCTGGTAAATTATGGTCTTGGAACACTGCCAGTAGTTGCTGGAGAGGCTCTTTCTCTAGAAAGGATTGCCGGCTGGATTTTCTCTCCGATTGCTTGGTGCATGGGTATACCGTGGGCAGAAGCACAATTAGGTGGTTCCTTATTAGGTGTGAAAACCATTCTTAATGAGTTTGTTGCATACGTAAATTTAGCAGCGATAGATGCCAGTGAATTTTCAGAGCGAAGTAGAATAATCATGCTCTATGCCCTGTGTGGTTTTGCCAACTTGTCCAGTGTGGGTATTCTGCTAAGTGGAATGGGCACCATGGTACCTCAGAGAAAGGATGATTTGATTGCTGTCAGTGGTAAAGCGTTGGTTGCCGCCACACTCGCCTCTTGCTTTACAGGGCTGGTGGTAGGGATAATTTATTAGGTTCTTGTTGTAATGCCTTGATAAAAATGGAGTCGACACAAAGATAAATATCTCTCATTGCCACCTATCTCCACTTGTTCTCCTTCTCTAACAACCTCTCCTTTATCGTCAACACGCACGATCATCGTTGCTTTTCGTCCACAATGACAAACAGTTCTAATTTCACTTAAATGGTCTGCCCAAGCTAATAAATAACGGCTGCCTTCAAACAATTCACCACGAAAATCTGTCCGGATTCCATAAGCCAAAACAGTAACATCAAGCTCATCAACAATTCGACCCAATTGATACACTTGGCCTTTTGTTAAAAACTGTGCTTCATCAATCAATACACAGTCTATGGCATTTTCACTATGTGCTTTGGAGACATGATCAAACAAATTATCATTGGTTTTAAAAGTCTCGGCCTTACTCTTTAAGCCGATTCTTGAAACAATTTCTGAATTTCCATATCGGTTGTCTTGTTCTGAAGTAAATAAAACAGTGTTCATGCCTTTTTCCAGATAGCTAAAATTAGTTTGCAGCAATGCGGTCGACTTGCCTGCATTCATGGTCGAATAAATAAAATGTATTCTTGCCATTCCTTTACAACGATTGGTTTAGTTTAACCAAGATCATCTGGACAATATCCTCCGCCAATGATTCCTGAATGATACGACTTTCGGTAGATTTTCCCAATAATTGACGTTGATCAAAAGTGTAATCCTGGAATCTATTGCTGTTCGTTGGCTGGATAATTACCTGATTGCCCTTAGTTAATGACCACTTAACAAGATAGTAAACTTCATATTCTATGGGTGTGTTTCTTCCCGAGACTGATAAAATCCTTTGATCAGATTCATCAGCGTGAATGGTTAACACAAACTCTGCAGCGGCTCTTTCAGTTGTTATTTCAACGCCATTGCCCACCAGTTGTCGCTTAATGGTTTGATAAAAAACAGTATATGGATCAGTGGTTTGGATATAAAGGGTTTCTAATTTTCCAACAAAATTAGCACTGTTTTGCAACTGAAAGCCACAACCAAGTAGCAGCAAGGATGTGACGATGATTATCAATTTTTTCGATAAATTTATCACGTCACAATATTAATTAGTTTCCCGGGTACTACGATTGTTTTCTTAATTGTCTGTTCAGCAATAAGTTTGGCTATTTTTGGCTCATTGAATGCAAGCTCTTTAAGTGTTTCCTCATCGATGTTGGCCGCCACATTCAAGCGTGCCCTTAACTTACCATTAATCTGAATAACTATCTCCAATGTAGCATCAACCGTTAGATCTTCGTTAAAAGTAGGCCACAGTTCATTTACCACTGCAGTCTGGTGGCCAAGCTCAGTCCATAAATGATTACAAATATGAGGCACAATTGGGGACAGCAGCAAAACCATTGATTCCAGAGCTTCCCGAACAACTTTACGATCAAGGTCTGTGTCTATTTGATACCTAGAAACACGGTTAGACAAACTCATAATTGCCGCTATGGCGGTGTTGAAAGTGTACCTCCTTCCAATATCATCACTTACCTTTGCAATGGTTTTATGAGTCTCTTTTCTCAACTCTTTCTGTGAATCATTAAAAAAATCATCCGGATCAATATCGTCTACGTTGGAAATGTCATCAATTCTGTTTAGGACCATTGTCCAAAATTTTCGTAAAAAACGATACGCACCATTTACAGCCTTATCTGACCATTCCAATGACTGTTCTGGAGGTGCAGCAAACATCATAAACAATCTTACCGTGTCGGCTCCATAATTATTAATCATCTCCTCTGGATCAACGGTATTGCCCATAGATTTAGACATCTTTGACCCGCCATTTAGTACCATACCCTGAGTCAGTAAACGCTTGAATGGTTCATCTACTTCTACCAAACCCTCGTCTCGTAATAGTTTGTGATAGAACCGAGCGTACAGTAGATGAAGAATTGCATGTTCGATACCCCCAATATATAAATCAACTGGTAACCAATAGTTAGCTCTCTCATCAAGCATTTTTTCATGATTATCTGGACAACAAAAACGTGCATAATACCAAGAAGATTCCATAAAAGTATCAAATGTATCAGTCTCCCTTTGGTAGATTTCATTTGATATTGGGTCAACTGATTCAATAAATTCTTTCATTGATTTAATCGGTGACTGCACCCCAGAAAAGGATACGTTTTCGGGGAGTTCTACTGGCAAATTCTCATCACGTTCAGGGAAAATGTCCCCATTTTCATCGGTAAGCATTGGAATTGGAGCGCCCCAGTACCGTTGCCTAGAAATTAACCAATCCCGCATACGATAATTGATTACTTTTTTTCCTTTTTCTTTTTGCTCTAACTCTGAGCCTATGGCCTCAATTGCCTCCTCAGAATCCATACCATCAAATTTGTTTGAATTGATTAATGTGCCCAGTTGGGTAAAAGCGCTTTCATTGAAATCATGCTCCAACCCAGGTTTGTTGGGAACAATCACTGGCTGAATGGGTAATTTATATTTCTTTGCAAAATCGTAATCTCTCTGATCGTGAGCAGGAACAGACATTGTTGCTCCTGTTCCATAGCTCATGAGTATGAAATTAGCAGCCCATATAGGAATTTTGTTGCCATTGATTGGGTTAATTGCTTCAAGCCCTAATGGAATTCCAATTTTTTCCATTTTTTCAAGGGCTTCTTCAGAAACAGCCTGAAGTTTTATCTTGTCTAAAAATGCTTGGACCTCCTTGTTTTTCTCTGCCAACGGTTGGATGAGAGGGTGTTCAGGGGCCAAAGCCATATAAGTTGCCCCAAATAAAGTGTCTGGCCTGGTGGTATAAACAGTTAACTGTTGGGATGAATCAACTACTTCGAAAACAATCTCAACTCCTTCTGATCGTCCGATCCAGTTTCTTTGCATAATTTTGACAGGCTCCGGCCAATCCAAATCATCCAAGTCTGAAAGAAGCTCCTCGCAATAGTCTGTAATCCTAAGAAACCATTGAGGCATTTCACGTCGTTCAATAGAAGCCCCTGATCGCCATCCTCTACCATCAATTACTTGTTCATTCGCCAAGACAGTATTTTCTTCTGGATCCCAATTGACAATGGCTTTATCTTTGTATGCTAAACCTTTGGCATACAACCTTGAAAACATCCATTGTTCCCATCGGTAATAATTTGGATCACAAGTGGTAAGTTCCCGATTCCAATCGTACCCAAAACCAAGCAAATTAAATTGATGCTTCATGTATTCAATGTTGTCTCTGGTCCACTGAGCTGGGGCCATATTATTCTTAATCGCAGCTCCTTCTGCAGGCAACCCAAAAGCATCCCAACCCATTGGTTGCAAGACATTTTTACCCAACATTCTCTGATACCTTGAGATCACATCACCAATTGTATAATTGCGAACATGTCCCATGTGCAACCTTCCGCTGGGGTAAGGAAACATACACAAACAATAGAATTTCTCTAAGCTAGAATCTTCTTGAACCTCAAAAATACGATTCTCTTTCCAGAACGCTTGAGCTTCTGATTCAATTTTCTTTGGATTATATGGTCTATCAGACATATTGTATTTTAAACAAAAAAACAGTTACCAAGCATACATCGGTATGAAAATTAGTGGAAACGCTATCTATATTTTATCCGATTCCTACCCCAAAAATAGCCTAAAAAAAGATTCAGAATCATTAGGATGACAATCAAAGAATTACCATATTTTATGTAAGGAGTGCTGCCAATCATCGCCTCAAATGTTCCCGATAATACAGAAAACTTAAAAGATTCTGCATGTTTCTGAACAGTGCCATTTGGCCCTACAATGGCTGTCACTCCAGTGTTAGTTGCTCTCAGTAAATAACGACCCGTCTCTATCGCTCTCATTCTTGACATCTGGAAATGCTGTTCTGAAGCAAAGGATTTGCCAAACCAAGCATTGTTAGTTATGTTGACCAAAACATTTGCCTTTGGAAAATACCCTAATTGCTCTGAACCAAAAATATCTTCGTAACAAATCGATGGAGCAATAAGAAAGTTGCTCACCCGTGGCATGCTTTGGACAGTCTTTCCACGCTCAATGTCTCTATTGGGAAGTCCTATGCTTTGGAGCCAGGATCTGACCATATCCGGCACAGGGAAGTACTCGCCAAATGGGAGAAGATGCCTTTTGTGGTAAACAACATCATTGGAACCAATTGCTATCATCGAATTTCTGATCTTACCGGATGCCTTGTCTGAGGTAAGAATACCTAAGAGTAACAATTGTATTTTGTTGTCTTTTATAATTTTCCTGACATCGTCTAAATAGGGTTCAACGTTGGCTGCAATGCCAGGAATTGCAACCTCAGGCCAGACCACTAAATCGCTTTTACTAGCAGCTGCTAGGCTGCTTTTATACAAATCAAGTGTCTTCCTGAATTCACTAGGCAGCCATTTTTTTTCTTGTTGGACCCCTCCTTGAACCAAACTAACAGTTAATTTTTCACCCGTTGATTGAGTCCATGAAAACGTCCCCAGCAGCAGCGAAACAATGATGACTGCAATCAATACTCCTGCTCCTTTATAGCTCTGTTGCTTATTACCCAAATAAATCAAAGCTAATAGGCCTGCGCAGATTCCACAAACCCAGGTAACCATATAAATGCCACCTATGGGTGCCCAATTAGAAAGGTATGTGTTGGTTTGGCTGTAGCCCACACTGAACCAAGGAAACCCAGATAGAAGCCAGCCCCTAACCCACTCAATTAAACCCCAAATTGAGGGTGCAATAATTAATAACGTTAAAGATTTTGATTGGAATTTAGTGTAACTGTAACTAATCAAGTAACCTGTAATCGCATAATACAAAGCCATGAAAACAGACAGTATAGCGATCAATAATATTGCCAGCCAAATTGGACCTCCGCTGACCGTATGAATACTTATATAAAGCCAGTACAATCCAGAAGCAAATAATATCAGGCCAAAACAAAAATAGCATTGGGCTACAATCTTTGGTGGTTGTGTTAAACACAAGATGAATAAATAGCCAATAGAGACTGCTGCTAAAATTGAAACACCAAAAGGTTCAAAGGCCAAAAGAAATAAAGCTCCTACAAAAGAGGACACTAAGTGATGCCTATTCAATTTCCCTCACTTCTATTAACTGCAGTCTTCTACTGTCAGATCTAAGGACCTTAAAAGTCAACGGATTTATCGATAAACTTTCTCCTTTTTGAGGGAATTTACCCAATTTATTAATGATCATTCCTCCAAGGGTATCAAAGTCTTCATCCAGGTATTGAGTGTCAAAAAACTCGTTGAAATCTTCAATCCGGATCAAAGCATCGACCTCAAATTGCCCCTTCCCTTTCTCCTGGATCATCGGTAAGTCTTCAGCATCAAATTCATCTTCTATATCTCCAACAATCTGCTCCAGCACATCCTCAATGGTGAGTAGTCCAGCAATTCTTCCATATTCATCAACAACAATTGCCATATGATTCCGACTCTTTCTAAATTCGTTGAGTAAAATTTTTAACCTCTTGCTCTCAGGTATGAAAGTTGGGGGTCTGAGAAAATCTTTTATTTTAAAATCACTGTTATCGTTTTGATTTGAAAATTTTAGCAAGTCTTTAGCCAACAAGATTCCAACAACTTCATCTTTGTTTTCGCCAATTACTGGAAATCGAGAATGGCCAGAGTTGCCAATTTGATGCAAAAGATCAGTTATGGATGAATTAGTATCCAATACAATCATATTTGAACGGGGTATCATAATGTCCCTAACCTGTAGTTCCGAAACTTCAAAAACACCTCGAATCATCCGAATTTCATCTTGCCCTATAAGTTCACTCCATTGATCTGAATTCATGAAATCAAAAAAAGATTCTAAATCGTCTTCCTTTGGTTTATAGAAAGAAATTAATTTTTTGATCAAAGAACTCATCGTATGAATTATTGCACCCATTGCAGAATACTGATTTTTTCTAGGACTTGATTTTCTATCTCTTGCATGTTTTTTTCATCCCTATCGTTTTGATGATCAAAACCAAGTAAATGCAAGAACCCATGCACTACCATATGGGCAAAATGAAAACTAAAGCTCTTTTCTTGTTCCATTGCCTCCTTCTCCACCACAGGAAAACAAATAACAACATCGCCAAGGTAAGGTGGCTGAATACCCATATTTCTCTCTTCATCCAAATTGCCTTTAAACGCCAGAACATTTGTTGGTAATTTCTTTTTTTTATATTTGTTATTCAAAATCATACTTTCATCATGACCAACAATTCTAACATTGACTGCAAATGGAAATTTCAACTCTGCCTTTGCAGCCGCAAAACTTAAATCAATGCATTCCTGAATATCTTCGGCGCTCAAGGGAAGAACATGGTCGATTTCAATTTGAGTTTGTACATATACCCGTTGATGGCCCGACAGATTCATAAGTGATTAAGCCTTATGATTAAATCTATCTTTCATGTTTTTCATATGCCTCAACAATATTTTGAACGACTTTATGCCTAACCACATCGGAGTGATTAAAATTTATAATACCTATACCCTCAATGCCATCAAGAACTTCCACAGCATGTTTAAGCCCTGACACTTTGTCTGTTGGCAGGTCTATTTGAGTAATATCTCCATTGATCACTGATTTAGAACCAAAACCCATGCGAGTAAGAAACATTTTCATCTGTTGAACAGTGGTATTCTGTGCTTCATCCAAGATAATAAAACTGTCATTGAGCGACCGACCCCTCATAAAAGCCAGTGGGGCCAACTCTATCGCCCTTCGTTCAATTAAATGGTTGACCTGATCAAAGCCTAGCATTTCATAAAGAGCGTCATACATTGGTCTAAGATAAGGATCAACTTTTTGGGAAAGATCACCGGGGAGAAACCCAAGTCTCTCGCCTGCCTCAACAGCGGGTCTAACTAAAATAATCTTGCTAACAACTTGTTTTTGCAGTGCTTCAATCGCAGCTGCAACTGCTAAGTAGGTTTTACCAGTTCCTGCTGGCCCTATTCCAAAACAGAGATCATTCTCCCTAATAGTTTTGATATAAATGGATTGATTTTTACCCTGGGTTTTAATTGCTCGCCTAGGTGTTTTAATATCTGGAGTCGGTTCCATATTTCCTTGTTCTTCATGATTTCCCATATTTTTTCTTACTAATAAATGTATTTTCTTCTCTGATAAATTTTCATTGGTAGCGGTAATGTATAAATCTTTGATGATTTTTTCACCTCTAATTAAATCCTTGGTTGACCCAGACAACAAGAAAATATTGCCCCTATTTTTAATCTCTATGCTTAGGGCCTTTTCAATAACCCGCAAGTTTTTATCAAACACTCCCAGCAAGTTAGCTAAGATCTCATTGTCAGCTGCATCTATTTGAAATTCTTTGGTTTTCAAGTTAAACGACCCTCATTAATAAGTTTTAATGATATAGTCTCCCCCTAAGAGAATTAGGCAAAGCTTCTGTGATTGTCAAATCAATGAATTGGCCTATTAAATTTTCGGGACCATCAAAGTTAACCCAACGATTGTTTTCTGTTCTGCCTGCCAATTGCGTCTTTACTTTTTTAGATTTCTTTTCAACCAAAATCCTTTGGCTGGTCCCAACCATACTTTTGCTTATTTTCATCGCATTGGAAGAGATTTTTGCCTGCAATCGTTTCAACCTATCCAATTTCTCATCATAGCTCGTTGTATCTTTCATGGATGCCGCAGGTGTCTGTGGTCTGGGACTGAATATAAAACTAAAGGATTGATCAAAACCTATTGTTTCAATTAACGCCATAGTTTGTCTAAAATCATCTTCCGTTTCACCTGGGAATCCAACTATAAAATCTGAAGATATACTGATATTAGGTCGCACTTTTTTAAGCTTGTTGATTTTGGCTATGTAAGTCTCAACAGTATGTTTTCTTTTCATCAACTCTAGGATACGATTTGATCCACTCTGCACGGGTAAGTGAAGAAAATTAGCTAACTTTTTATTGGAAAAAGATTCAATTAAATCGTGGCTAAACTGCAGTGGATGGGAAGTGGTAAAACGGATTCGATCTATATTCTCTATTGTTGTTACTTGGTCAATTAACTGTGATAATTTGATTCTCGCCCCTTCTGAATTTTTTGCCCGATAGGCATTTACATTTTGCCCCAAAAGTGTCACTTCTCTGACCCCCATTGAGGCCAAATGATTAATCTCATCAAGGATTTGTTCTGGAGGTCTACTGACTTCCAAGCCTCTTGTGTATGGAACAACACAAAAAGAACAAAATTTGCTGCAACCTTCGATAATCGTGACAAACGCAGAAGGCTTTATTAGGTTGGTTTTGGGTAGAAAATCAAATTTCTCTGTTTTGGGAAAACTAATATCCACGACCGAACGCCTTGATGCCACTACTTGATCATACATTTGAGGTAAACGGTGCAATGTTTGAGGACCAAAAACTATATCAACATAGGGTGCCCTCTTAACGATTGATTTGCCTTCTTGGCTCGCAACACATCCTCCAACACCGATAACAACATTGGGATTAGTTTTTTTATATACTTGCCATCTGCCCAGTTGTGAAAAAACTTTTTCTTGTGGCTTTTCTCTTATAGAACAAGTATTTAAAAGTAATACACTGGCTTTTGATGGATCATCAGTGCGTTCCATATTTCTATCACTACACATGATATCGGCCATTTTATCGGCATCATATGCATTCATTTGACAGCCAAAAGACTTTATAAAGATCTTTCCAGACACAAGTATAAAATATAGGATTGTTAAAAGTGGCTAAAAGGGAATATCATCGTCAAAATCATCCGATGCAAATTCAGAACCACTGCGTCTTGGAGCACTAAAATTATCCGAGTTTGACGACGATGAGATGCGCTCGCCGAGCATTTGCATCTCATTGGCAACAATTTCAGTTGTCCAACGATCATTTCCTTCCTTATCTTCCCACTTTCTTGTTTGAAGCCTACCTTCCACATAAACTTGTGAACCCTTTTTTAGGTACTCACTCGCAATTTCTGCTAGACGCCCAAAAAAAACAACTCTATGCCATTCAGTTTCTTCATTGCTGTCGCCAGATTCTTTATTCTTCCATGCCCTAGTTGTTGCAATACTGATATTTGTGACTGCATTTCCGTTAGGCATATAACGGGCATCTGGGTCAGCGCCCAAATTACCTAGTACTGTTACCTTGTTTATTCCTCGTGCCATATTATTTCCTTGCCTTAACTAATGGTTCATTACTCGACTTCTTATTGTAAACAAAAAATTTGATGATTGTACCTTAGAGCATTAAAAAATGTACCAGAATAGATTACCTGCATTTCTTTTTATCTAGAAGATTTCAAAGTTTCCAGTACAGAACTTGGTTCTTAGATACAAAAAGATTTATCATGGAGTGTTTGGCAAAAATTTTAGAGTAAAAATATGCGGAATATTAGTATCAAAGGGGCAAAAACTCACAACTTAAAGAATATAAACCTGGAGTTGCCAAGAAACCAATTGATCATTTTCACCGGGCTCTCAGGATCTGGTAAATCCTCGTTGGCGTTTGACACCATTTATGCTGAAGGTCAAAGACGTTATGTAGAGTCTCTGTCTACATACGCCAGACAATTCTTGTCAGTGATGGAAAAACCAGATGTTGATTTGATTGAAGGATTGTCTCCAGCCATATCTATAGAGCAAAAAACCAATTCACACAATCCCAGGTCAACTGTCGGCACTGTAACTGAAATATACGATTACCTCCGTTTGCTCTATGCCAGAGCTGGAATTCCAAAGTGTCCTGAACACAAACGAAATTTAGGAATACAAAACATCAGTGAAATGGTTGATCAGATTTTACAAATACAGAAAGGATCAAAATTAATGCTCCTAGCACCGCTTATCAATGATAGAAAAGGAGAACATGCAGAGTTGCTGAAAACAATAAAGAGAAAGGGTTTCATCAGAGTCAGAATCAACCAAAAAGTTTACGCTATCGATCAATTACCAAGCATTGATCCAAAGAAAAAACATACAATTGAGGTCGTTGTTGATAGATTCACGGTCAAGCCTGATATTGCTCTTCGACTAACTGAATCCATTGCAACGGCTCTGGATTTGGCACAGGGTGTCACGAAAGTTATACACCTAGAAAACAATGCTTCAGAGTACTTATTTTCAGATAGATTTGCATGCCCTGTTTGTGGCTACTCCATTCAGGAACTTGAACCAAGAACATTTTCATTCAACAATCCTGCAGGTGCGTGTGAAACTTGTGAAGGTTTGGGCGTCGAACAATTCTTTAGTCCACATTTGGTTATCAAAAATTCTAAATTAAGCATCGCAGAAGGTGCAATCAGAGGATGGGACAGAAGAAATTTTTATTACTTTCACTTGATCAGAAGGCTATCAAAACATTTTGATTTTGACATCGAAGCGCCTTTTGAATCCTACGGTGAATCCATAAAAAACACCCTTTTATATGGAAGTGGAAATGAAAAAATACAGTTTTATTACCCTGGAAGAAGAGGCAGAAAAATATCTAGAAAACATGTTTTTGAAGGCGTTATTCCAAATCTTGAGAGAAGATACAAAGAAACTGATTCACAGACTGTGAAAGATGCTTTGTCTAAGTTTATGAGTGTAAAAACTTGCAAAACATGCAACGGCGCTAGATTAAACATAGGTGCAAGAAACGTTTTGATCCAGAAAAAGAATATTGCTGATATCACCAAAATGAATATTGATGAAGCATTGATTTTTTTCGAACAACTGAACATCAGAGGCACTCGAGGTGAGATTGCAGCCAATATTATAAAAGAGATTTATGAGCGCTTACTTTTCTTATCCAACGTAGGCTTAAACTATCTTAATTTGGAACGAAGTGCGGAAACTCTCTCTGGTGGAGAATCTCAAAGAATCAGGCTAGCAAGTCAAATAGGATCAGGCTTAGTCGGGGTAATGTATATACTCGACGAACCAACCATAGGACTGCATCAAAGAGACAATAAAAGACTGATTTCAACTCTCACAAGATTAAGAGACCTCGGAAATACCGTCATTGTAGTCGAGCACGATGAGGAAGCCATTCGGTCGGGGGATTATATTGTCGATCTAGGACCTGGCGCTGGTAATGAAGGCGGTAAAGTTGTAAGTCAGGGGAGTATTGAGTGTCTTGAAAATGAACCACAATCGTTGACCGGTCAATATTTAAATGGACAAAAATCTATTGCAATACCGTTAAAAAGAGAAAACGTAAATAATGAAAAACTGATCAAAATAAACAACGCCAGAAAAAATAATTTAAAAGGTTTACATGTCAAAATTCCATTGGGTTTATTGACTTGCATTACAGGAGTTTCCGGGTCTGGAAAATCAAGTTTAATAAATGGAACTCTACACCCCCTAATGGTTTCAGAGCTGAATAAAAGGCCCAGTGAATACCTATCAGAAACCACCATTGACGGTTCTGAATATATTCAACGCATCATAAACATAAGCCAAAGTCCAATAGGAAGAACACCAAGGTCAAATCCGGCAACCTATACAGGGTTATTTACAGCAACCAGAGAATTGTTTGCTGCAACAGAAGAATCCAGATCAAGAGGGTACAAACCAGGACGTTTTAGTTTCAATGTGAAAGGCGGCAGATGTGAAACATGCCAAGGTGGTGGTGTAATTAAAGTTGAAATGAATTTCTTAGCAGACATTTATGTAATTTGTGATGCTTGTAAAGGAAAGCGCTTCAATAGAGAGACACTGGAAATAAACTATAAGGGGAAAAATATTTATGACATTCTTGAAATGACCGTTGATGAAGCTTATTCGTTCTTCATCAATATCCCAAGTATTAAAAATAAACTAAATACGCTTGTAGAAGTTGGCCTTGGATATATCAAGCTTGGTCAAAATGCCGTAACACTATCAGGTGGTGAAGCTCAACGTATTAAACTGTCCAAAGAACTTTCTAAAAGGGGGAATAGTGGCACCCTTTATCTCCTGGACGAACCGACAACTGGACTTCATTTTCATGATATTAATCAATTACTTAAAGTACTCTTAAAGCTAAGAGATGATGGCAATACAGTAGTTGTTATTGAACACAATCTTGATGTTATAAAAACAGCAGATTGGATTATAGATCTCGGGCCAGAGGGAGGGGATAAGGGAGGAGAAATAATAACCGTGGGCACACCCGAAACCGTTTCTAAATGTAAAAGATCTCATACAGGAAAGTATTTAAAAAACATTCTGTCACTGGCTTCAGACTAAAGATCCAATACCAACAACAGTTTTGATCTTTTTTAAATAAGAAGACGATAAATCTCTAGCTTTTTCTGCTCCTGCAGATAACACAGACTCAATATAAGTTTGATCATCAATCAATTTCAAGTACTCTTCTTTGGGTCCTGAGAAAAGATCTTCTATATAAACAAACAGCTCCTCTTTAGCAGCACCCCATGCCATACCCTGTTCTAATTGTTCTTTAAACAACAGAGATTCTTCTGGTTTCGAAATTGCATGGTAAATATCAAAAAGTGTGCAAGCTTCAGTTGATTTAGGCTCACCTGGCTCAAGAGAATTGGTCTTAATCTTCATGATTAATTTTCTCAACTCGTTGCTGCCTAAAAATAGGGGTATTGAGTTGTTGTAACTTTTACTCATTTTCCTACCATCCAAACCAGGCAATATAGCCGATGCTTTAGCTATTATCGCTTTAGGAACAACAAAAATATCACCATAGTGATGATTGAAACGCTGCGCTACATCTCTGACCATTTCCATATGTTGTTTTTGATCTTGGCCTACAGGTACATCAGTTGCCTTAAACATTAGAATATCAGCAGCCATTAAAATTGGATATGAAAACAATGCCATGGAGATTCCCTTATCTGATTCGGATCCACCAGATTCTTCATTCAGTTGAACCACAGATTTATAAGCATGGGCCCTATTCATTAAGCCTTTAGCTGTAAATGTACTTAAAATCCACATAAGTTCTGGTATTTCAGGGATGTCAGATTGGCGATAAAAATAGGTCTTTTTGGTATCCAAACCAAGTGCCAACCATGTTGCAGCAACTTCCATGCAAGATTTTTTAACTTCTTTAGGGTCTTTATTTTTTACCAGTGAGTGGTAATCAGCAAGAAAATAAAAAGACTGTAAACCTTGCTCAAAACTTGCCTTAATTGCTGGTCTGATAGCTCCAGCATAATTACCTAAATGTGGTCTCCCTGTGGTAGTTATTCCTGTCAGTATTGTTTTTTGATTCATGCTCTCAATCTTATCTAAAACATCTCAAACTATAATCATCATACATAGAATAACAAACCATTTAACTATCTGATTAAATAAAGCTTAAGGGTTTTTTAGTATGTAACATCTTGAAAGCTGCATATGAAATGCCATTGAAAAATAATAAATAATTCCGGTTTGGCAAAAAGAATCTCAGGAAAATTTTGGGGCTACAGCAACGGGAACAACCAAGATGAACAATGAAAAAAATACTAGTATCTAGTTATCATTTGTATTTTCATCGTTTTCAATTTCGTAGTCAGTTAATTGTATAAGAGCCATTGGTGCAGAATCACCAGGCCTGCTTCCTTTTTTTAGAATCCTTAAATAACCCCCAGGTCTATCCTTGAATCTGGGTCCTATTTCATTAAAAAGCTTACCGACTGCTGCTCTGTTTCTAATTTTATTAAACGCCCTTCTTCTCCTGGAAACATCGTCTTCTTTAGCAAGTGTAATCAGGGGCTCTAACGTTCTCCTGAGCTCCTTAGCTTTGGATAAGGTAGTTGAGATTGACTCGTGTTCAATAAGAGACGCAGCCATGTTACGAAACATTGCTTTACGGTGACTGCTGTCTCTGCCCAGTCTTCTTCCTATCTTCTTATGTCGCATGACACCACCGAATCCTTACTGTGTTAATCTTCATTCTTATCTGCGTCGTCATCTGGCATTAATTCTTTGGGGGGCCAGTTATCTAATTCCATTCCTAATGACAATCCGTGGCTGCCCAAGACAGCTTTGATTTCATTTAAGGATTTCTTGCCTAGATTGGGTGTGCGTAATAATTCCACTTCTGTTTTCTGGACCAAATCGCCAATATAATTTGCATTCTCAGCCTTAAGACAATTTGCTGAGCGCACCGTTAATTCCAATTCATCCACAGGTCTTAACATAATCGGATCGATCAAAACTTCTTCTTCCTCTTGTTGTTGTTCTTGCACTCTGGTCAAGTCAACAAAAATACTCAGTTGATTTTGAAGAATAGCACCGGCATATTTTATTGCACTTTCAGGTCCAATTGTCCCATCTGTCTCCAAATCAACAATCAATTTATCAAGATCTGTTCTGTTTTCAACACGAGCAGATTCTACCGTATAACTTACTTTTTTTATTGGGCTGAAAGATGCATCTAGTTTTAACAGACCAATAGTTTCACCGATATCATCCTGTCCTTTGTTTGTTACAACTGGTCTATAACCAGTCCCTTTTTCAACCCTCAATTGCATGTTTAGTTCTTTATCAGAATTAATTGTGGCAATGTGGTGATCGGGGTTTACAATCACGACATCCTGGTCAACTTGGATATCACCGGCTGTTATTTCTCCAGGACCTTTTTTACTGATAACAAATTCAGCGTGATCACGGGTTTGTAGATTAATTGCAACATTCTTTAGATTAAGAAGTATTTCAACCACATCTTCCTGAACTCCATCAATCGTTGTGTATTCATGAAGTACACCATCTATCTGGACTTCTGTAATTGCAAAACCAGGTAAGCTGGACAACAATACCCTTCTCAAAGCGTTCCCCAGTGTGTAACCAAAACCTCTTTCAAAAGGTTCGATGGATACTTTTGAGTGAAGCTCATACTTTGATTCGAGTTTGATTACCCTCGGGCTGAGTAGGTCCAAAACGATTTCTTCTTTTTCAATCTCTTCCACTACTGTTTCTATTTGCTCTACCATATTACGATTCTCCCTATTATTTAGAGTAAAACTCTACAACCAAATTCTCATTGATATCGGGTAAAATATCTTCCCTGTCGGGTATGGATTTTACTATTCCAGAGAATTTCTTTTCATCTACTTGCAACCATTCACAAATCCCTAACTGAGTTGCTATTTTCATTGCGTTCTTGATCCTTAGTTGGCTTTGCGCCTTCTCGATTACTCCTATCTCATCATTTGCTGAGACTTGGTAGGATGGAATATTAACAACAGTACTGTTAACGGTAATTGTTTTATGGCTGACTATTTGTCGTGCTTCAGCTCTTGTAACTGCAAACCCCATCCTGTAAACCATATTATCCAAGCGGCATTCCAACAACTTGAGAAGGTTCTCTCCTGTTGAACCTTTAATCTTTGCTGCTTTTTTATAATAGTTTCTGAACTGTTTTTCTAATATTCCATACATTCTTCTCAACTTTTGCTTTTCTCTTAATTGAACACCATAACCAGATAGTCTTTCCCTTCTGGATCCAAGCCTCGATCCAGGGGGAGTGTTAAGTTTGCATTTATTTTCCAGTGGTTTAATGCCACTTTTAAGAAACAGGTCAGTACCTTCTCTTCTAGATAGTTTGCATTTTGGTCCTAAGTATCGTGCCATAATTACTTTACACTCTTCTTTGTTTTGGGGGTCTGCATCCGTTGTGTGGGATGGGAGTAACATCCTCGATGCTACTTATGTTGAGGCCGATTGAATTCAATGCACGTAAGGCTGAGTCTCTTCCTGGTCCCGGTCCTTTGACTTTAACATCAAGATTTTTTAATCCCAATGCCTTAGCAGCAGTACCAGCTTTTTCAGCCGCCACTTGTGCTGCAAATGGAGTGCTTTTTCTTGACCCTCTAAAACCTGAACCTCCGGCAGTCGCCCACGACAAAGTATTTCCAGCTCTGTCGGTAATTGTCACGATTGTATTGTTAAAAGAAGCATGGATATGTGCGATACCATCGGTAATATTCTTTTTTACTTTTTTCATAGTATTCTGCGTTGTAATTAATATGTCCCTTTTAGGCTCTCATTGGTTTTCTAGGACCCTTCCTAGTCCTAGCATTTGTTTTACTTCTCTGTCCACGAACAGGCAAACCTCTTCTGTGCCTTATACCTCGATAACAGCCTAAATCCAGTAAGCGTTTAATATTTGTTGAGATTTCTCGTCTGAGATCGCCCTCTACGTTTAGGTTTGTTATTGCCGTTCTAAGTGATTCCAATTCTTGTTCAGATAGATCACTGACTTTGGTATCACCAGATATAGCTAGAGTTTTACAAAGACTATTAGCCAGAGAATTACCGATGCCAAAAATGTAAGTTAGTGAAATTCTCACATGCTTATTATCTGGTATATTTATTCCTGCAATCCTTGCCATGTTTTTGCCTATCCTTGTCTTTGTTTATGCCTTGGGTTCTTACATACAACCCTGAGAACACCTTTTCGGCGAACTATTTTGCAGTTTCGACACATTTTTTTTACTGATGCTCTTACTTTCATACCAACCTACATTCGTTTACTTTAACTGCCCACTTTTACCATATCCCCTGAGATTTGCTTTTTGTAACAGGCCTTCATACTGTTTTGACATCATTAATGCCTGCATTTGTGCCATAAAATCCATGGTCACAACTACAATAATTAACAATGACGTTCCACCAAAATAAAATGGGACTCTGTAGTAGAGAATCATGAATTCTGGCAAAAGGCAGACGGACACTATATACAATCCGCCCCAAAATGTTAACCTTGTTAGCACTTTATCTATGTATTGAGCTGTTTGGTGTCCAGGTCTAATTCCAGGCATGAATGCTCCTGATCGCTTCAAATTATCTGCTGTTTCTTTTGAATCAAAGACCAAGGCAGTATAGAAGAAACAAAAAAACATGATCAGAGATCCATACAACATAATGTAAATAGGTTGACCAGGTGTTAATTTAGCAGCAATATTTTGCATCCAATCAAAACCTTCAGAAGTACCAAACCAACTGGCAATTGTAGCTGGAAATAATATGATACTGGAAGCAAATATTGGTGGAATAACCCCAGACATATTTATCTTAAAGGGCAAATGTGTTGACTGACTCTGATATAACTTCCTTCCTTGTTGCCTTTTTGCGTAATTGACAGGAATTCTCCTTTGCCCTCTTTCTATGAAAACGACAATAGCAGTAACTGAGAGAACTAACATTAGAAGAATTAAGACTATTGCTGGGGAAAGTTCACCAGTGTTTGCTAATTCGAGTGTTCCCCCAATTGCTGACGGAAGACCGGAAATAATGCTGGCTAAAATAATCATTGAAATACCATTACCTAGTCCTCTTTCCGTAATTTGCTCACCTAACCACATCAGAAACATTGTTCCTGTCACCAAGCTAATACAAGCAGTGAAAACAAAATTGAAACCGGGATTCACAACCACACCTTGATTTTGTAATGCGACGGATGCACCTATAGATTGAAATCCTGCTAAGACCACAGTCCCATATCTTGTAAATTGAGTTATTTTTTTCCTACCTGATTCCCCTTCTTTCTTCAATTGTTTCAGTGAAGGAACCGTCACACTCGCCATTTGCATAATGATGGAACATGAAATATACGGCATAATTCCTAAAGCAAGAATACTTAAGCGCTCTAAAGCACCGCCAGAAAACATATTAAACATGCTAAGAATAGTCCCGGATTGGTCTTGGAAGAAATTTTGCAAAGCATTTGGATCAATACCAGGAACTGGAATGTATGTTCCTATTCTATAAACAACTAAGGCACCTACCAGAAATAACAAACGCTGGCGTAACTCGGTAAAACGAGTTATTTCCCCGAAAGCAGATGCTGGACTTGTTATGCCTGATTTTGCCATATTTAATCTATTACCTTACCGCCTGCATTTTCGATTGCTTCTTTAGCTTTTACAGTGATAAGTAAACCCTGAATTGTTAGTGCTTTATTCACTTCACCAGTTGCAATAACTTTTATACTTTCAGCAGACCTTGGAACGATATTTGCGTTTTTTAAAGCATCCAAATCAATGATTTCTTCTTCTACCTTGGCCAAATCATTGAGACGAACTTCGTAAGTGTTTTGCAGTTTCCTGGAGGCAAATCCTCTTTTAGGCAGTCTTCTTTGTAAGGGCATTTGACCTCCTTCAAAACCAACTTTATGAAAACCACCAGATCTTGCTTTCTGCCCTTTGTGCCCCCTGCCCGCTGTTTTACCCAATCCAGCTGCATGGCCTTTACCCTTTCTACTCTTAGTAAATTTGCTGCCTATCTTGGGTTGAAGAGTATTGAGTCTCATTTCAAAGCTCCTCTACATTAACTAGGTATCTGATTTTATTAACCATTCCTAAATTTTCAGGAGTAGCATCAAGCTCAACAACTTGGTTGATCTTTTTCAAACCAATACCTGCAATACAAGCCCTATGCTTCTTGATCCTACCAAACTGACTCTTTACCAATTTGACGCGTAGTTTTTTGACTTTTTTATTCATAAAATTATCTAGCTAAAAGTTCTTGAAAGAGGTATACCTCTCCTTTTTGCAACACGTTCTGGTGAACGTATGTGGTCAAGTGCGTTAATTGTTGCTCGAACTAAATTGATAGGGTTTCTCGAACCATAGCTCTTCGCCAACACATTTCTTATGCCCACACATTCAAAAACCGCACGCATAGCTCCACCGGCAATTATTCCTGTTCCATCTGCAGCTGGCCGCATAAAAACCTTCGATGCTCCATGCTTTCCGGTTGTCTCATAATAAATTGTCTCTTTATTAAGAGCCACTGAATGCAAATTTTTTCTTGCTGTTTGCATCGCTTTCTGAATGGCCAATGGAACCTCTTTCGCCTTGCCATACCCCATTCCAATTTTGCCCTTGCCGTTGCCAACAACTGTTATTGCTGTAAACCCGAATTGCCGTCCTCCTTTAACCACTTTAGCCACTCGATTTACTGCCACTAATTTTTCAATCAATTCTTCATTATTTCTTCCAACATTGATCATTTTTCTCAGCCTCTTAAAATTTCAACCCATTTTCTCGTGCAGCTTCTGCTAATGCTTTTACTCTGCCATGAAACATAAATCCAGATCTATCAAACGCCACGATTTCAACCTTTGCTTTTTTAGCTTTTTGTGCGATAACTTTTCCGACTATTTCTGCGGCCTCTATATTTCCTGTTTTACCGTTCTTTAATGATTTCTTGACCTCTGCCTGCAAGGTTGATGCAGAGGCAACAATGGTATTATTCTCAGGAGAGATGATTTGGGCATACATATGCTTTGGTGTTCTATGCACACTTAAACGATATGCTTGCAGTTCCCTGATTTTAGCCCTGGTTTTTTTACATCTTCTTTTTCTTTTTAATAGTTTCGGAATCACAATTTCACCTATCTACCTACACTTGCTTCTTTGTTTCCTTGAGAGATATCTGTTCACCTTGGTATCTAACCCCTTTTCCCTTATAGGGTTCAGGTGGTCTAAGTGACCTGATCTCTGCAGCAACTTGCCCAACTTTTTGTTTATCAATCCCCTTGATTGTAATTTCAGTTCGGGACGGAGTTTGTATTTCAATCTCATCAGGGATCTTGTAAACCACAGGATGCGAGAATCCTAATGTCAAGTTGACCTTCTTGCCTTGAATGCTTGCTCTATAACCAACTCCTACTAATTCCAATTTTTTTTCATACCCTTCTGAAACACCAATAATCATGTTATTAATTAAGCTTCTAAAGGTGCCCGCAGCTGCTTTCGAAAATTTTGAGTTCGATGTGGGTTGAACATTGAATGAACTTTCGTGGATGCTTACAGCCACTTCAGAAATTAAATCCAATCGAAGCTCACCCTTTTTACCCTTGACTTCAATACTCTCATTATCTTGTATTAAAACATCAACTGAATCAGGAAATTGGACTGGTTTTTTTGCTTTACTCGACATGATCATATTCATAAAATTAGGCAACAAAACACAAGATTTCTCCACCCTCACCTTGTTCTCTTGCCTCTCTATCACTCATAATACCCTTAGAGGTTGAAACTATTGCAATACCTAAGCCTCCCATGACTTGGGGTAGCTGGCTTTTGGGTTTATAAATTCTAAGACCAGGTCTACTGACTCTGTGTATTTTTTCAATCACAGGACTGCCCTCGTAGTATTTCAAATGTATATTCAAATCTTTTTTACTGTTTCCCATTTCTTCTTCCTCAAACCCTTTGATATAACCTTCCCTAAGCAAAACTTTTGCAATGTTAACCTTCATTTTAGATGAAGGCATAACAACCGATGTTGCTTTTATTTTATGCGCATTCCTTATTCGAGTTAGCATATCTGCTATTGGATCAGTCATTGTCATATTAATTTCTCTCTTACCAACTTGCTTTGTGTAAACCAGGAATATTTCCTTCCATTGCCTGTTCCCTTAATGTAGTTCTTCCTAGCCCAAATTTTCTATAAAACCCTTTCGGTCTACCGGTAACAACACATCTGTTTCTCAGTCTAACTGGGCTGGCATTTCTTGGTAACTTTTGCAATTTCACCCTTGCTGCTCTTTTCTCTTCAGGGGTCGCGTTTGAGTCTGATAAAATTTTCTTTAACACACGCCTTTTACCCGCAAAACGCTCAACTGTTTTAACTCTTTTCAATGCCCTTTCTACTAGTGCTTTACGTGCCATGTGTATCTCTCGTTTATTGTTTTATCGGAAAATTAAAAGCTTGCAATAAGGCTAAAGCCTCAGCATCACTGTTTGCAGATGTTGTAATTGTTATGTCTAACCCTCTGATTGTATCGATATTATCAAAATCAATTTCTGGAAAGATTATTTGCTCCTTTACCCCTATAGAATAATTTCCAGTGCCATCAAATGATTTTTTATCTAGACCCCTAAAATCCCTAACTCTAGGTAATGCAATGTTGATTAATCTATCTAAAAACTCATACATTCTGGTCTTCCTTAAAGTGACTTTGCAGCCAATGGGAAACCCTTCCCTGATTTTATATGATGCTACAGATTTTTTTGCCTTGGTAATTATGGGTTTCTGACCGGCTATTTTTTCAAGGTCATTTTGGGCTTTTTCAATAGCTTTCTTATCCCCCACAGCTTTACCAACACCCATATTTAATGTAATTTTCTGAACTTTTGGAACTTGCATAGAGTTACTGTACCCCAACTCTTTTTGCAGCACGGGTACTATTTCTTTTAAGTATTTTTCTTTAATTCCTAACATTTTTAATAATAATTTATATATCCACTACTTCATTATTGGATTTAAAGAATCTCACTTTTCTACCATCTTCCAAAATCCTAAAGCCCACTTTGTCACCTTTTTTGGTTATGGGATTGAACAATATTACATTTGATACATGGATTGGCATTTCCTTTTCAATGATTCCTGATGCTTCGCCTGTGTTTGGATTTCCTTTTTGATGTTTTTTTACAAGGTTTACGTTTTCAATAAGAACTTTCCTATTTTTAATTACTTTTATAACTTGTCCTCGGCGTCCCTTATCCTTGCCTGTCAAAACAATTACTTCGTCTCCTTTTTTGATTTTATTCAACTTGATTTTTCCTAACTAAATAACTTCTGGTGCAAGAGAAATTATCTTAAGATAATTTATGGCCCTTAGTTCTCGTGTTACTGGCCCAAAGACTCTAGTTCCTATTGGTTCTCTTTTGCTGTCTAGAAGTACTGCAGCATTGCCATCAAAACGGATTAGTGATCCATCAGGTCTTCGAACTCCATGTTTTGTTCTTACAACCAAAGCATTATAGATCTCCCCTTTTTTTACCTTACCCCTTGGTATCGCGTCTTTAACAGTCACTTTAATAACATCGCCAATTTGGGCATACCTTTTCCTAGAACCTCCCAAAACCTTTATGCACAGAACTTTTCTAGCCCCACTGTTATCTGCAACACTCAATACTGTTTCTGCTTGTATCATTTATTTCTTCTTCCTCTTTATCCTTCCCGGATGATCTTTCTTAAAGACCACGATTTTCTTTTGGATATTGGATGTGACTGTATTAAAGAAACGGTGTCACCTACCTTCGAAGCATTGTCTTCATCATGAGCCATCAACTTGGTGGTCTTAAAGATAAACTTGTTGTAAAGCGGATGTTTAATTCTCCTTTCTATTTCGACACTGATAGTTTTATCCATAGAAGTACTGACAACCCTGCCAGTGACGGTGGATTTTTTGGATGTTTTTTCTACTTTCTTAGTCATTATTTTGTTTTTCTTTCATGATGGTTTTTATTCTTGCAATATTTTTTCTAACCTTCTTAAATTCAGTAGATTTGGCCAATTGTCCTGTAGCTGCTTGCATCTTCAGTTTAAACTGCTCCTCCAATAGATCTTCCAACAACAACTTTAAATCGGATGTATTTTTCATTCTTATTTCTTGTAGATCAATCATATGATTTTCCTAGTCACAAACTTGGTATCAACCGGTAACTTAGCTGCGGCTAATTTAAGTGCTTCTTTTGCTAAATTCTCATCAACACCGCTCATCTCGTAGAGAATCCTGCCCGGTTGGATTTGTGCAACCCAGTATTCAACATTACCCTTACCTTTGCCTTGGCGAACTTCCAGAGGTTTTTTTGTGATAGGTTTGTCTGGAAATATCCTTATCCAAATCTTACCTCCCCTTCTGATGTGCCTTGTCATCGCTTTTCTTGCAGCTTCAATTTGGCGAGCCGTTATCCTTCCACGATCAGTAGCTTTGAGGCCATATTCACCGAAAGAAACTTTATTTCCCTGAGATGCCAAGCCTCGGTTTTTACCTTTCATTTGTTTTCTGTATTTTGTTCTCTTTGGTTGCAGCATGTAAAAATCCTCTGTTAGTCAGCTTGTTTTTGCTTTCTCAACTTCACCTCTAAAAATCCAAACTTTCACTCCAATTATTCCATAGGTCGTTTTTGCTTCTGCAACACCATAATCAATATCAGCCCTAAGTGTGTGCAATGGAACTCTGCCTTCTTGGTACCATTCTGATCTTGCGATCTCTGCACCATTAAGCCTGCCGGCAACTTTCACTTTAATTCCCTCAGCACCTAATCTCATTGTGTTAGTGACAGCTCTTTTCATTGCTCGTCTGAAAAGAACACGTCTTTCCAGCTGTTGGGTAATTGAAGCGGCCACAAGCCTTGCATCCAACTCAGGTTTTTTAATTTCATTAATATTAAGATGGATATTATTTATTGATGTATTCAGTAACTTTCCTAACCCCAATCTTAATGCTTCAATTCCCTCTCCCTTTTTACCAATTACAATTCCTGGTCTTGCAGAATGAATTGTGATCGTTATTTTTTTTGAACTCCTTTCTATTTCAATCCTACTGGTAGCAGCATCTTTCAATTTTTCACCTAAGGTCTTTCTAATTAGAAAGTCATGGTGAACATTTATTGGAAAATCAGCTGAGTTAGAGAACCACTTGGATAACCAGTCCTTACTGATTCCCAATCTGATACCTATTGGATGTACTTTCTGTCCCATAATTTTTAATCGTCCGATAGTTCTATAGTTATGTGGCTATTTCTTTTAAGGATTCTGGTGCCTCTGCCTCTTGCTCTTGCACGAAATCTTTTAATAGTAGGTGCTTGATCAGCATATGCTTGTGAGATTTTTAAATCATCAAGATCTGCACCGAAATTATTTTCGGCATTTGCAACAGCTGATTCCAAAACCTTAGCTATTATCCTAGCTGCTTTCTGAGGCATAAATTTTATTGTTCTTAAAGCATGTAAAACTTCATTTCCTCTAATTACATGCATTATTAATCGACATTTCTGTGGAGAAATTCTGGCATATTTTAATGTTGCAGATACTTTCATATCACAACCTTTCCTTGGTTTTCCTGTCACCAGAGTGAGTTCTGAACGTTCTAGTAGGTGCAAACTCTCCCAATTTATGACCAACCATATTTTCAGATATCAGAATTGGAATATGCTCTCTTCCATTATGCACAGCAATTGTCATTCCCACCATTTCAGGAATAACCATCGACCTTCTTGACCAAGTTTTTATTCTCACTCTTCCACCTTGAGCTATTGCTTCATCAACTTTTTTTTGGAGATGTAAATCTACAAATGGTCCCTTTTTTATTGATCTTGGCATTTCTATTTATCCACTATCTTTTATTTCGTTTTCTCACGATAAATTTATTCGTAGTTTTATTTGATCTTGTTTTATAGCCTTTTGTAGGGACGCCCCATGGTGAAACTGGATGTCTGCCGCCTGACGTTTTCCCTTCTCCTCCTCCATGAGGATGATCAACTGGGTTCATAGCAACTCCTCTAACTGTTGGCCTAACTCCTCTCCATCTGTTAGCACCAGCTTTACCAAGTTTTCTAAGGTTATGTTCCGAATGACCTACTTCTCCTATAGTTGCTCTACATGCTGTTAAAACTTTTCTGACTTCGCCTGATTTTAGGCGGAGAGTAGCATAATTACCCTCTCTTGCTAATAACTGAGCACTTGCGCCAGCAGACCTTGCTATTTGTGCACCTTTTCCTGGTTTCATTTCAATGCAGTGCACAACGGTACCAATAGGGATGTTTAACAAAAGCATGCTATTGCCAGTAGATAAAGACACTTTATCTCCAGAGATAATAGTGTTTCCAACACTGAGTTTTTTTGGAGCAATAATGTATCTTCTTTCTCCATCTTGATATAAAACCAATGCAATATGGGCACTTCTATTGGGATCGTATTCAATTGTCTCTATTCTTCCCTGAATGTCATCTTTGTTTCGCTTAAAATCAATCGTTCTATAAAGCCTCTTATGTCCTCCACCTTTATGTCTGGTGGTCATTCTTCCATAATTATTTCTACCTCCAGTTTTTTTCAGTCCTGAAACAAGAGGCTTATGTGGTTCACCTTTATGAAGATTATTTGTTTTGATATTTAGAACAAATCTTCTTCCAGGAGAGGTTGGTTTTGTCTTTATTAACGTCATAACTTTCCCTATTAAACATCAACTCCCATAAGATCTATATCTTGTCCTTCAGACAAAATTATGTAAGCTTTTTTCCAATCTTTTGTTGTTCCAGTTCTCATGCCAGTTCTTTTTTTCTTGCCTTTTACTGATACAGTCTTCACTGCAGAAACTTTTACATTAAATAATTTTTCTACTGCTTTTTTTATTTGTGCTTTATTCGAATCTGGTCTAACTCTGAAAGCTATTTGTTTATTCTTTTCATTCAAATTTGTTGTTTTCTCAGAAATATGAGGTGCTATCAGCACTGATCTAATTTGGTCGTGTCTTATTTTGTGGCTCATTGCAATGTGCTCTCTATCTCTGCAAGAACCTTAGAATCCATCAACACATAATCAAATTTAATTAGGCTGACAGGATTCATCTTATCTAGAGTAATAACTTCTACATTGGGTATGTTTCTCGATGCCAACTTAATGTTTATCTCTAGTTCCTTCAGAATGATTAAAACGTTTTCCAATTCCAATTTTTCTAATAAACCAATCATAAATTTAGTTTTTGGTTCTTCTATAGTAATTTCATCAATAACTATTAATCTGTTTTCTCTTGCTAAGGCTGAAAGTATTGACTTCAATGCAGACTTGAGAACCTTTTTATTTATTTTCTTGTGATAAGTTTTATTGGTTGCAGCAAATGTCTTGCCGCCTCCAACCCACAAAGGACTTCTTATTGTTCCTGCTCTAGCCCTTCCAGTACCTTTTTGCTTCCAGGGTTTCGCTCCACCTCCTCTCGCAGCAGATCTATTTTTTTGAGCTTTGGTTCCAGCCCTGGAATTTGTGAGATAAGATGTAACCGCTTCATGAATTAGTGTTTCATTGAAAGGCACTTCAAATATCGAACTTGATAGCTCAATATTCTTTATCTTCTCTTTATTCTGACTTATAAGATCAATTTTCATAGTAATCAGGCCTGTTCACTATCTACTTGATCCGAATCAATGGACTGCTTTTGCTCAGATTTGGATCTGTTTTCTACAATTTCTGGCTGGGCTTCTGAGGATGTTTCTGGAGTTTCTGGCTGGGCTTCTGAGGATGTTTCTGGAGTTTCTGGCTGGGCTTCTGAGGATGTTTCTGGGATTTCTGGCTGGTCTTCTTGATCTAATGTCCCAAAAATTTCTCTGTCGATCTTTTTTGATTTTGTTGCCGGGGTAACAATCAAATCAGAATTTACATGTCCAGATACAGAGCCTTTGATAAACAATAGATTTCTCTCTTCATCAATTTCAATAACTTCAAGATTCTGTATTGTTCTTCTAACATTACCCATGTGCCCTGCCATTTTTTTGCCTTTGAATACTCTTCCGGGAGTTTGGTTTTGGCCAATTGACCCTGGTGCCCTGTGTGCAAGAGAATTACCGTGTGTGGCATCTTGCATGCTGAAATTATGTCTTTTTATTACCCCTGCAAATCCTTTGCCGATAGTCTTACCAACAACATCAACCCGCTCACCTTTGTTGAAGTAATTAACTTTAATTTCTTTACCAGTTTCAACTTGCTCTAATTCATGATCATCAACTCGAAACTCGTGGAGTGTGGCTCTTGGGGTAATATTACTCTTGCTGAATTGCCCCTGTACCGGTTTGGTTATCTTTGAAGATGCTTGGTTTGTGGTAACTTGGATAGCATTATAGCCATCCGATTCTAGTGTTTTAATTCTATTTATCTGGTTGGGATGTGCTTGGATAATAGTAACCGGTACAGACTTTCCATCGTCCGTAAAAACTCTTGTCATCCCGCATTTTTTTCCAATGATCCCAATCATTCTGATTTTTTACAAAAATTTTGTCCTTGTTTATAATCTTATCTTCCATTCAAATAATTTGATTCCTAATTTAACTAAGTTATTGTTTTACAAAGGTTTACAACAAATAAAACAATTACAAACTAAGCTAACGAATGGTACGCACGCCTGCAAGTATGAAACTCACCCAAACAGGCCTACAATTCTTTTCAATTTATAGGCTGAAATCGTTGGGGAATTATATCAATTTTTAATATCAGTTCAATTTTATTTGAACATCAACACCAGCAGGTAATTCAAGCTTCATCAGAGCATCCACGGTTTTATCATTTGGATTAATGATTTCCATCACTCGCTTATGAGTTGTGAGCTCATATTGATCTCTGGCATCTTTGTTTACATGTGGCGATATCAGCAATGTAAACCTCTCCCTTGAAGTAGGCAGAGGTATTGGGCCAGAGATAGCAGAACCCGTTCTTTTCACCGTTTCAACTATTTCTGCAGTAGAGGTATCAATCAGCTTGTGATCGAATGATTTTAATCTGATTCTAATTGACTGAGTATTTGCCATGATTAACTTCCTGTCCCAGATAATACTTCAATGTGCTTCTTTGGTGCTTCACTGTATTTGGAAAATTCCATTGTGTAGGTAGCCCTACCTTGACTCATTGATCTTAAATCAGTGGCATATCCAAACATTTCAGCAAGCGGCACCTCGGCCCTTATAATTTTACCAGCAGGTGATTCATCCATGCCTTGCAGTATGCCTCTTCTTCTATTCAAATCACCGTTTACATCACCCATATAATTTTCAGGCGTTACAACTTCTACGCTCATAACTGGCTCCAATAGCACTGGATTGGCTTTCAAAGCACCTTCTCTAAAAGCCATAGAGCCAGCAACTCTAAAGGCAACTTCGCTAGAATCAACAGCATGAAAAGAGCCATCATATAAACTTACTTTTACATCCACCACTGGGAAACCTGTAATAACTCCATTTGTCATTTGCTCTTGGATACCTTTGTTTACCGCAGGTATAAACTCTTTTGGAATCGCTCCACCCTTTATATCATTAATAAATTCATATCCTTCACCAGGTTTTTGGGGCTCCATTCTGATATAAACATGCCCATATTGGCCACGGCCACCCGTTTGTCGAACAAATTTCGCTTCCTGATTAACAGATTTTCTAATTGTTTCTCTGTAAGCAACCTGGGGCCTTCCTATATTTGCTCCAACCTTAAATTCACGGGATAGTCTGTCAACTATAATATCCAGATGTAGTTCTCCCATTCCTGAGATAATTGTCTGGCCTGACTCTTCATCAGTTGCAACCTTGAATGAAGGGTCCTCTTTTGCCAACTTTTGAAGTCCAATACTCATCTTGGATTCGTCTTCAGTTGATTTAGGTTCTAGGGCAACAGAAATAACGGGATCTGGAAATTCTATTTTTTCCAAAGTAATTATATTCTTTCGATCTGACAAAGTATCGCCCGTGGTAACATTTTTCAACCCAACAGCAGCAGCAATATCACCTGCCCTGACCTCCTTAATTTCTTCTCTTGAATTTGCGTGCATTTGAAGGATTCTTCCGATTCTTTCTTTTTGAAATTTCAAAGGATTGTATATTGTATCCCCTGAACGCAAGACCCCAGAATAAACTCTAAAAAATGTGAGATTACCGACATATGGATCATTGGCTATTTTAAACGCCAATGCTGAAAAGTTTTCACTATCATCTGCTCTTCTAGTGCTTTTAGATCCATCTTCAAGAATACCAGTGATGGCTGGTTTATCTACGGGTGAAGGCAAAAATTCAATTACGGCATCCAACATTGCTTGGATACCCTTGTTTTTAAAAGCAGATCCACAAATTACTGGAACTATTTCACCACTTAATGTTCGAGTCCTAAGACCAGTTATGATTTGATTTAGGTCTAAATCCCCGTTTTCTAAATAATGATCAAGAATTTCCTCTGATGCTTCTGCAGCTGACTCGATCATCTTGTCACGCCAGACTTTGCAAATAGCAGTCATATTTTCTGGTACATCTTCTTCAACATAAGTTACCCCAAGGTCTTCATCATTCCATTTTATGGCCTTCATTCTAATTAGATCTACTACTCCAGAGAAATTATCTTCTGAGCCAAGAGGAAGCTGGACTGGAACTGGGTTGGATCCCAAACGTTGCTTAATTTGCTCAACTACTCTTAAAAAATCAGCACCAGCTCTATCCATTTTATTAACAAAAGCTAACCTTGGGACTGAGTATTTGTTAGCTTGTCTCCAGACTGTTTCAGATTGAGGCTCAACTCCTCCGACTGCGCAAAAAACCGCAATTGCACTATCTAAGACTCGAAGAGATCTCTCAACTTCAATAGTAAAATCAACATGCCCAGGCGTGTCGATTATATTGATTCGGTGCTGATCATATTGTTGATCCATTCCTTGCCAAAAACATGTGGTTGCAGCTGAAGTAATTGTAATACCTCTTTCCTGTTCTTGCTCCATCCAGTCCATTACGGCATTACCGTGATGTACTTCACCTATCTTGTGAGAAATACCGGTATAGAACAGAACTCTTTCGGTAGTTGTAGTTTTTCCGGCATCTATGTGAGCCATAATACCGATATTTCTGTATCTCTCTATTGGTGTCTTTCTTGCCACAACTTGCTTCCTGAGTTCTTGATTATTCAGCACTTACCAACGGTAATGGGAAAACGCCTTGTTTGCTTCTGCCATTCTGTGAGTCTCTTCTTTCTTTTTGATCGTAATTCCACGATTATTAGAGGCATCCAAGAGTTCATTGGCAAGTTTGGTTTTCATGTTTTTTTCACTTCTGGAACGAGCTGCTTCTATAAGCCATCTCATGGCCAAGGCTTCTCTTCTCTCATGCCTAACTTCGACTGGAATTTGGTATGTGGCACCTCCAACTCTCCTCGATCTGACTTCAACAACCGGTTTAAGTTTCTCTAGGACTTCTGCAAATAATTCTGGTGCCTTTTCAAGTGGTTGCCCAAGTTTTTGAACCAATGTTTCCAATGCATCATAGACAATGGTTTCTGCAATAGATTTCTTGCCATCTCTCATGACCACATTTATAAATTTTGCCAACAACCGACTTGAATACTTCGGCTCAGGCAATATTTCTCTTTTATCAGCTCTTTTTCTTCTTGACATAATTAGTTCCTGGGCTTCTTAGCCCCATATTTTGATCTGGAGTGTTTTCTGTCATTAACTCCAGAACAATCCAGAGTGCCTCTAATTACATGATATCGAACACCTGGTAAATCTTTGACTCTGCCACCTCTTATTAAAACCACCGAATGCTCCTGAAGATTATGACCCTCACCACCTATGTAGCTGGTAACCTCATAACCATTGGTTAACCTGACTCTTGCAACTTTTCGTAAGGCAGAATTTGGTTTTTTTGGTGTGGTCGTGTAGACACGAGTGCACACTCCCCGTTTTTGAGGCTTCCCTTCTAGGGCAGGCACAGTGTTTTTATCCACTTTCCTCTTCCTAGGTTTTCTTACAAGTTGATTAATCGTTGTCATAATTGCTTATATCTTAAATAAATTGTTCTGGATTCTATTCCTGTCTACAAAAAGCTGTCAAGTTATTTCATCAGCTTATTGGGCTCCCATTTGATTTAGATCTTGATCTGGAGACTCGTCCAAATCTCTTAAGCCTTTGGAGAACTCTTCTTCAGCGATCGCTGTTTCATCAATTGCAGGCTCAAATCCTGTTCCGGCTGGAACCAACCTGCCAACAACAACATTCTCTTTTAACCCTCTTAATTTATCCACGCTGCCTCTTACTGCAGCTTCAGTTAATACTCTGGTCGTTTCCTGGAACGATGCAGCTGATATAAAAGATGTAGTTGCCAAAGAAGCTTTGGTAATCCCCATGAGAATAGGTCTGTAAGTAGCAGGTTCCAGATCTTCTGCTTGCATTGTTTCATTAACTACCAACAGATCAGATTTGTTAATTTGCTCTTTATTTAGAAATGCAGTATCGCCTGGATTTTCAACTTCCACTACTCTCATCATTTGTCTGATAATAACTTCAATATGTTTGTCGTTAATTGGTACCCCTTGTAATCTATAAACATCTTGAACTTCCTTAACTAAATACTCTGAAAGTGCTTGTACACCTTGTATTTCAAGTATGTCGTGCAAGCTTAATTCACCATCGGCTATGATTTCCCCTTTTGCTATGCTTTCACCCTCATAAATATTTAATCTCCGAGTTTTAAGAATAAGCTCTTCATGGACATCGCCATCTTCAGTGGTTATTACGAGTCTAACTTTTCCTTTTGTTTCTCTGCCAAAACTTGTTATACCACTGTATTTCGCCAGGATTGCAGCGTCTTTTGGTTTTCTTGCTTCAAATAAATCTGCCACTCTAGGCAAACCTCCTGTTATATCGATTGTTTTGGAAGATTCCAATGGTATTCTTGCAATCACATCGCCTGCATTTATTTTTGCACCGTCAGTTGCCCTAATAATTGCTCCAGATGGAAACGCATAAATTATGGGCGTCTCAGTACCACTAAAAAATATTGGTTTCCCCTTCGCATTTTGCAATCTTGCTCTCGGTCTTAATTCTTTACTTTTAGCAGATTGTTTCTGTGAATCCATAATTAAAGTATTGTTTATTCCAGTGAGGTCATCTACTTGTTCTGTAACAGTGACACCATCAATAAAATCTTCAAATCCAATAATTCCAGCTGCTTCTGCAACAATTGGATGAGTGTGAGGATCCCAAGTGGAAATAATTTGACCCCTTTTTACTTTTTGGCCATCCTTAGTGGTGATTCTTGCCCCATAGGGGACCTTGTACCGTTCTTTTTCTTTACCATATTTGTCAGTTACTGAAATTTCTCCTGATCTACTAACAGCAACCAAATTTTTATCTTTGCTTTTAATGGTTTTGATATTATAGAGATGGATTTTTCCATCGTTTTTTACTTCGATACTGTTAACAGCTGCAGAACTTGAAGCTGCTCCTCCAATGTGGAAAGTTCTCATAGTCAGCTGGGTTCCTGGTTCTCCAATAGATTGAGCTGCAATAATGCCAACTGCCTCTCCTTTGTTAACAATATTGCCACGTCCTAGATCCCTTCCATAACATGAAATACAAATTCCATGTTTTGTTTCGCATGTTACTGGAGACCTGACTGATATCGTTTCTATTCCATGAAGTTCTAACAAATGGACATTTTTTTCATCAATTAGTGTTCCTGATTCGAGAAGAATTTCATTTTTTTCACGATCTATTAAAGGTTCAGCAATAAACCTACCAAGTATGCGATCACCAAGTCCCTGAACAATTGAACCGCCCTCAACAATGGTTGAAACTGTTAGCCCTTTAGTTGTCCCGCAATCATCCTCAGTAACAACTAAATCTTGTGAAACATCAACTAGTCTTCTCGTCAAATAACCAGAATTAGCTGTCTTTAATGCCGTATCTGCGAGACCTTTCCTAGCACCATGAGTTGAAATAAAGTACTGGAGAACATTTAATCCCTCTCTGAAATTTGCGGTTATTGGCGTTTCAATGATTGAACCATCTGGTTTAGCCATCAACCCTCTCATGCCTGCGAGCTGCCTGATCTGAGCGGCTGAACCTCTTGCTCCAGAATCTGCCATCATAAAAATGGAATTAAAAGAAGGTTGGATTTTTTTATTTCCAGCTTGGTCTTCAACTTCTTCCTGACCTAGTTTCTCCATCATTGCATTAGCAATTAGATCATTTGTTCTAGACCAAATATCGACAACTTTATTGTATCTTTCCCCTTGGGTAAGTAGTCCCGAAGAGAATTGATTCTGAATATTTTTCACCTGTCGCTCAGCTGTTGCAAGTATTTCCTCCTTCTTTTCTGGCACTTCCATATCGTCAATAGATATTGAAACCGCCGCCTTTGTTGCATGCTCAAAGCCCATATACATAAGTTTATCAGCAAAAATTACTGCTGCTTTTAAGCCAACATCTCTATAACATTTATTAATCAGTTGAGTTATAAGTTTACTATCCATAGTTTGATTAATCGCTGAGTACGGGAGTTCTGGTGGCATGATTGTTGAAAGTAAACCTCTACCAACGGTTGTTTCTACCAACTCGTGAGTTACATTAGATTCATCTTCAGGTTCTGTATTTCTTAGAATTCTGAGTTTTACTTTTGCTTGTAAGCCTACATATCCACCATCATAAGCTCTTTGAAGTTCTGTGACATCTGTGAAAATATGCCCTTCGCCTAGATCATTAATCCTCTCTCGAGTCATATAATACAAACCAAGAACAACATCTTGGGATGGGACGATAATTGGTTCACCATTAGCAGGTGATAAAATATTGTTGGAAGACATCATTAAAGCGCGAGACTCAAGTTGAGCTTCAATTGATAACGGGACGTGGACCGCCATTTGGTCGCCATCAAAATCTGCATTAAAGGCTTTACAAACTAAGGGATGTAACTGAATCGCTTTGCCTTCAATCAACACCGGTTCAAAAGCCTGGATGCCAAGTCTATGCAGAGTGGGTGCACGATTTAGTAAAACAGGATGTTCACGTATTACATCTTCTAGAATATCCCAGATTTCTGGGCCTTCAGCCTCAGCAAGTCGCTTTGCCGCTTTTATTGTTCCTGCTTCTCCTTGATAAATTAATTTACTAAAAACAAATGGTTTAAAAAGTTCAAGTGCCATTTTCTTTGGAATGCCACATTGGTGTAGTTTTAAGGTGGGTCCAACAACTATTACGGAACGTCCAGAATAGTCAACACGCTTACCTAACAAGTTTTGCCTGAATCGACCTTGTTTGCCTTTAATCATATCAGCTAGCGATTTGAGCGGGCGTCTATTAGATCCAGTTATTGCTCTACCCATTCTCCCATTATCAAGCAATGCATCTACTGATTTTTGCAGCATCCTTTTTTCATTACGAACGATAATTTCTGGGGCATTTAATTCCAACAATCTTTGCAGTCTGTTATTTCTATTTATAACACGCCTATAAAGATCATTAAGATCCGATGTTGCAAATCTGCCTCCATCTAGAGGTACAAGTGGTCTAAGATCTGGAGGTAGAACCGGCAAGACTTTCAAAATCATCCATTCTGGTCTGTTTCCTGATTTTAATAATGATTCAGCCAATTTTAATCTCTTGGTAAGACGTTTAAGTTTAATTTGAGATGCGGTAGCACCCATATCCTGGTGAATACTATCTAAAAGATCATCAAGTTTTACATCTTTGAGAACACTGTGGATTGCCTCTGCTCCCATGAGAGCATCAAAATCATTTCCAAACTCTTCCAAAGCTTCAATATACTCTTCTTCCGAAAGCAACTGACCCTTCTTGAGGGTGGTCATTCCCGGATCAACTACCAGATATGCTTCAAAGTATAAAACCCGTTCAAGTTCACGTAATGTCATATCCAGCAACAAACCAATTCTCGACGGTAAAGATTTTAAAAACCAGATATGCGCAACTGGACTAGCCAATTCCAGATGGCCCATTCGCTCCCTTCTCACTTTGCTCTGAGTAACTTCTACACCGCATTTCTCACAGACAACTCCTCTATGTTTGAGTCTCTTGTATTTACCACATAAACATTCATAATCTTTAACGGGTCCAAAAATTTTTGCACAAAATAAACCGTCTCTTTCTGGTCTAAAAGTTCTGTAATTAATCGTCTCGGGCTTTTTTACTTCCCCATATGACCAAGATCTGATCATTTCTGGAGAAGCTAGGCCGATTTTTATAGCGTCAAAAGTTTGGGTTTGGTCTTTTGGTTTGAAAATATTTAGTAGGTTTCTCATAAAGGGTGTTCCTTATTTGCGTTTGGCAGCAGCCGAAGTTTCAATCAAATCTATATTTAGGCCCAACGATCGAATTTCTTTCATTAAAACATTAAATGACTCAGGCATACCGGTTTCAACTTCGTTGGTACCATCTACAATCTGCTTGTACATTCTTGTTCTGCCTTGTACATCATCTGACTTGTAAGTAAGCAGCTCTCTTAGAGTGTGTGCGGCACCATAGGCTTCAAGTGCCCAAACTTCCATCTCACCGAATCGCTGACCTCCAAATTGGGCTTTGCCACCGAGAGGTTGCTGAGTTACAAGGCTATAAGGACCTGTTGATCTTGCATGCATTTTATCATCGACTAAATGATTCAGTTTCAACATGTACATATAGCCTATAGTCACTGGTCTAGCGAATAGTGTTCCTGTTCTGCCATCAATTAATTCAGTTTGCCCAGTTGTGGGAAGTCCTGCTAATTCTAATAAATCCTTAATTTCAGACTCATGAGCACCATCAAAAACAGGCGTCGCCATAGGCACACCGTCCTTCAAGTTATGTGCTAATTCTATTATTTCATCATCCGAAAATTTAGATAAATTAATCTTTGAACCTTGGGCACCAGAATTGTATATCTTGCTGAGAAAATCTTTAATCTTCTTAACTTGCTTGCCAGTGTTATCTTTTAAAAGGCTTTGTATCTTTACTCCCAATTCTTTAGCGGCCCAACCAAGGTGTGTTTCTAAAACTTGTCCGACATTCATTCTTGAAGGCACACCCAGTGGATTTAAAACAATATCAACTGTTGTCCCATCTTCCATATAGGGCATATCTTCTACTGGCACTATTCTAGATATAACTCCTTTATTACCATGCCTACCTGCTATTTTATCGCCTGGCTGAATTCTTCTCTTGACAGCTAAAAAAACCTTGACCATCTTTAATACACCCGGGGCAAGCTCATCAGCAGCTTCTATTTTATTTTTTGCCGCTTGCAACTTGCCTTGAAATTCTTCCTCAAGAAGTTGCAAGCGTTGGTAATAGCTTTCTAATTCTGAATTTTTCTTTTTATCCTTTAGCTTGATGCCAAACCATTTGTCGCGGTTTAATTTTTCAAGATCATCTTTGCTTATCTTTTTTGTCTTTCTCCCAACTTTTGCCATTTTATTTAGGAGCAGCTTTTCTATTCTGTTATAAATGTCGTCTTCCACAATTCGCTGTTGATCGTTTAAGTCTTTCTTAACAGCATCTACATCAGAAGCTTCAATCGTATTGGCTCGGTCATCTTTTTCCACTCCTTCTCTAGAGAAAACCCTCACATCAATAACGGCACCATCCATGCCAGAGGGGACTCTCAATGATGTATCTTTAACATCACTCGCTTTTTCTCCAAAAATAGCTCTCAGTAATTTTTCTTCTGGAGAAAGCTGTGTTTCCCCCTTAGGAGTAATTTTGCCAACTAAAATATCTCCAGCTACTACTTCCGCACCGATGTAAGCTATTCCCGACTCATCCAGTTTTCTCAGCGCAGCATCTCCAACATTTGGAATATCTGCTGTAATTTCTTCTGATCCTAACTTTGTGTCCCTTGCAATACACTGCAATTCCTCAATATGAATCGTAGTAAATCTATCCTCTTTTACTACTTTTTCAGAAATCAGAATAGAATCTTCAAAATTGAACCCATTCCAAGGCATGAAGGCTACCAATAAATTTTGACCAATAGCCAGTTCTCCTAAGCTTGTTGAAGCTCCATCAGCTATAACATCTCCAATACTGATTTTATCCCTGACTTTGACCAGGGGTCTTTGGTTAATGCACGTATTTTGATTGGATCTTGTATATTTAGTCAGGCTATAAATATCCACACCGGATTCACCAGATTGAGTCTCTTCATCATCTACAGCAATCACAATTCTTGACGCATCAACAGAATCCACAACACCACTCCGCTTTGCAATTATTGTTACACCAGAATCAGTTGCAACGATTCTTTCCATGCCCGTTCCAACAAGAGGGGTTTCTGCTAAAAGGGTAGGCACAGCTTGCCGCTGCATATTGGAGCCCATTAAGGCACGGTTTGCATCATCATGCTCCAAAAATGGTATAAGGGAAGCTGCAATTGAAACAATCTGTTTTGGTGACACATCCATATAGTCAATCTTATCTACTGGCATCAAACTAAATTCATTGTTGTATCGGGAAGAAATGAGCTCTCCTTGTAAACGATTTTGTGCATCAATTGGAGTATTCGCCTGAGCGATGACGTATTGACTCTCATCAATGGCGGATAAGTATTCAATTTTTTTGGTTACCTTACCCTTAACAACTTTTTGGTAAGGAGTTTCTAAGAATCCAAACTTGTTGACTTTTGCATACAGCGCCAAGGAATTAATTAAACCAATATTGGGTCCCTCAGGTGTTTCTATCGGACAAACCCTACCATAATGTGTGGGGTGAACATCTCTGACTTCAAATCCTGCTCTTTCTCTGGTCAAACCTCCTGGACCTAAAGCGGAGATTCTTCTCTTATGAGCAATTTCAGAAAGTGGATTATTTTGATCCATGAATTGAGATAATTGACTTGACCCAAAGAACTCCTTTATAGCTGCAGAAACTGGCTTTGAATTAATTAGATCTCTGGGCATAAGTTCTTCAGTTTCAACCAGGGAGAGTCTATCTTTTACCGCTCTCTCTACTCTAACCAGTCCTACTCGGAATGCATTTTCAGTCATTTCCCCAACTGTCCTAATCCTTCTATTTCCTAAGTGATCAATATCGTCAACAGTGTCTTTACTATTCCTTATATTGATCAAAGTTTTAAGTACATCAATAATGTCTTCTTTGCTGAGAATGGATGAACCAGAATCTGACTTTTTACCAATTCTTCTGTTGAATTTCATCCTACCAACGTCAGACAAATCATATCTTTCTGGATTAAAAAAAAGATTCTGGAAGAGGTTTTCTGATGAGTCTTTGGTTGGCGGCTCTCCAGGTCGCATCATCCTATATATTTCTACCAGTGCCTCTAGCTTTGAGGATGATGGGTCAATTCTGAGAGAGTTTGAGATGTAGGAACCATGGTCTAGATCATTGATATAGATCGTTTCTATTTCTTTAATGCCATTCGCAATCAGAAGTTCTATTTTATCAGCTGTGAGTATTTCATTTGCAGATACCAAAAGCTCTCCTGTTTCTTGATCAATTACATCTTGGGACATGATTTTATCTTCTAGGTGTTCTGCTGGGACAGTTAAGTAAGCACCCTTCACCCCAGAATTTTTAAGTTGTTTTAAGTGGCCAACATTAACCATATTTCCTTTACCAACGATCAGTTTCCGTCCAACTTTAATATCAAAATCCGAAACTGTTCCTTTCAGGTGATCTGGATTTATTTTCAGTTTAATGTCTTTTTTTGAGATGCTATATTTGTCTTTTTCAAAGAAGGTATCTAGTATTTCCTCATCTGATAAATCCAATGCATGGAGTATGACAGTCACAGGTATCTTTCTGCGGCGATCAATTCTTGCAAAAATTGCATCCTTGGCATCGAATTCAAAATCTAACCATGAACCTCTATAGGGAATAACCCGAGCTGAAAAAAGAAGTTTTCCAGAACTGTGTAGCCCTTTGTCATGATCAAAGAATACACCTGGGGATCTGTGCAACTGAGATACAATTACCCTGTCTGTTCCATTGATAACAAAAGTTCCATGTTCGGTCATTAATGGAATTTCACCAAAATAAACATCCGTAGTGTCTCCAGATACTTTTATATTTTTAACTTCCTTAACTGTGTGTTTCCCGGTCTCCTTGTTATAAGTTGTTAATTTAGTTTTAACTCTTAGAGGAGCTGAGTAGGATAATCCTCTGAGCTGGCATTCTCTAACGCTAAACATTGGTTCTTCTAATCTATAACTGAGAAATTCCAACTTCGCATTCTTGGAAAAACTTTCAATGGGAAACAGTGTATTAAAAGCTGCTTCCAGGCCGGTATTTTCTCTTTTTTCTGGGTTAATATCTTTTTGCAAAAAAACATTGTAAGAGTCGAGCTGTATTAAAAGTAAATTTGGAACATCAAGCGCTGATTTTTGCTTTCCAAAATCTTTACGAATTCGTTTTTTTTCAGTAAATGAATATGTCATATTGTTTGATGGCTTAAATAATAATCACACAGCAGCAGACCTACCCATCTACTGAGTGTGTTTATGTGTTATCTAAAATACATGCAGAGTAAACTATGAGCTATCAGTTAAAGTTACTTCAGCTCTACAACAGCGCCAGAGTCTTCTAGCTGTTTTGTCATTTCTTCCGCTTCCTTTTTTGAGACCGCTTCTTGTATTGTTATCGGTGCCCCTTCCACCATGTCCTTAGCATCCTTGAGTCCTAAGCTAGTAATGGCCCGAACAGCTTTGATAACAGCAATCTTATTATCACCAAAACTTTTTAATATAAGGTCAAATTCAGTTTGTTCATCTTCCTTGTCTGATGGTTCTTCACCAGCTGTTGCGGCAGCTGCAACTGGAGCAGGTGCTGATGCACTAACACCAAATTTCTCTTCCATTTCGGAAATCAATTCCACCAGATCCATAACCGACATTTTTGAAATAGCTTCCAAAAGTTCCTCTCTTGATGCTATGTTACTTTTAGCCATTACATTCTCCTCAATGAGCCCAAAAGGATGGACATTTTATATAAAAAAATTCCCTTAGGAAACCTTTTCTTTATTATCTTTGACAGCAACTGTCATTCTTGTGAATTTAGTTGGTATTTCTTTTAACGTTCTAACTGCTTTTTCTATAGGTGCTTGCAAAAGACAAGCAATAATTGAATACGCTTCTTGCTGGGTTGGTAGTTTTGCAATTCTATCCAAGTCAGAGGCAGGAAAAGTATTACCATCTATAACCAAACTGATGGTTTTCAGTTGCTCATAGTCTTTACTAAAGTTTTTAAATAATCTTGCTGGTGAAGCTAGATCATCTTTTGAGAGCGCAATTATGATAGGTCCTTTCAAATTCTCTGTAAGACACTCAAAACTTGTATCTGAAAATGCTCTTTTGCTCAAAGTATTTTTCACCACTTTAAGATAGACGCCTGATTCCCTAGCTTTAGTGCGTAGTTGGGTAATCTCAGTAACATTAAGTCCACTATAATCAGCTATTGCACCGGCAATAGATGAGCTTGCTGTTGCATTCAGCTCCCGGACTACACGTTGTTTATCTTCAATTGTTAGGGGCATAATCAGTACTCATAAATTTTAGATTGTGCTGTGATCAATTGTTATGCCTGGACCCATGGTAGATGAAACGGTCACTTTTTTGATAAACGCACCTTTTGCAGAAGATGGCTTACTTTTCATAATTGCACCCAACAAAGACTCTAGGTTTTCTTTTATCGATTCCTCTGAAAAATCTATTTTTCCTATAGGACAGTGCACAACTCCACCTTTGTCATTTCTAAATCTTATCTGGCCTGTTTTGGCTTTAATCACTGCATCTTCAACATTCTTTGTAACTGTTCCATCCTTCGGATTAGGCATCATGCCTTTGGGGCCAAGTATCTTGCCTAACTGTCCTACGATTCTCATAGTGTCTGGCGTTGCTATTACCACATCAAATTCGCTAAAACCTGATTTGATTTCCTCAGCTAAATCTTCAAAACCAACTTTGTCAGCACCAGCATTTTTTGCGGCGTCTACTTGTTCACTCTGTGCAAAAACAATAACTCTCAATGTTTTTCCAGTGCCATTCGGCAACACCATCGACCCTCTTACATTTTGGTCCGATTTTTTAGCATCAATTCCTAAGTTAATTGCAATATCAATGGTTTCATTGAATTTTGCATTGCTAGTTTTCTTCAAAAGAGAAATTGCTTCATCAAGACTGTAGTGTTGATTGGAATCTATAGACTCCCGATTAACTGCCATTCTTTTAGATGACTTACTCATCGCTTTGACCCTCTACTTCCAATCCCATACTTCTTGCTGTGCCAGCTATGATCTTCATAGCTGCTTCTATCTCAATAGCATTCAGGTCAGGTGCTTTTATTTGTGCAATTTCCTCCAATTGTTTTTGATTAATCTTTCCAACTTTTTCTGTGTTTGGTTCACCACTACCCTTGGCGATACCGGCAGCTTTTTTCAGTAAAGTTGATGCTGGTGGCGTTTTTGTGATGAATGTAAAGGTTTTATTTTTATAGACGTCAATAACCACAGGAATTAAGATACCTGGCTCTGCATCAGCTGTTTTCGCATTGAAGGCATTGCAAAACTCCATGATGTTTAAGCCAACTTGACCAAGAGCAGGGCCAACAGGTGGGCTTGGATTTGCCTGGCCTGCTGGGATTTGCAACCTGACAACACATTCTAATTTTTTATTCTTTCTCTTCGCCATGCAATCTTCCTCTTAAAAAGAGTAATTATTTTATTTATTGATTAGGATTTCTCAACCTGGTTAAAATTCAGTTCAACTGGTGTTGCTCTTCCCAAAATCTGTACTGCCACAAAAAGCTTATTTTTCTCATAATTCACCTTCTCAACAACACCATTGAAATCATTGAAAGGGCCCTCAATGACCCGCACAACTTCTCCAGGTTGATAGGTTATTTTTGGTCTGGGGGCATTAGCAGCATCCTCAGCTTTATTTAATATAATCATTACTTCCCTATCAGAAATAGGAGCTGGCTTTTCACTGCTACCTCCTACAAACCCCATGACATTCGGTATAGAGTTTACAAAGTGCCATGTTTCATCATTTAAATTCATATTGACCAAAACATACCCAGGAAAAAATTTTCTTTCGGTTGTTTTCTTCTGGCCTCCTTTCATTTCAACGATCTCTTCAGTTGGGACAACAATATCAGCAAATTGTTCTGACAGACCCAGTACTTTACTTCTGTCTTCCAGCATTGTTAGAACTTTTTTTTCATAATTTGAAAAGACCTGCAAAACGTACCACTGATATTCCATAAGTATTTCCTTCTAGCTTCTAAGAAGTAATTGAATTTGTAAGAAAAAGTAACAGAAAGTCAAGCACCCAAAAAAATATGCCCATTATCAAAACAAAGACAAAGACCGTTAGGGTAGTCTGCAATGTTTCCTGTCTCGTTGGCCAAATAACTTTTTTAATTTCAACCCTTGATCCTTGGAAGAATTCCCACAATGTTTTACCTCTAAGGGTCTGGAAAAAAATTACAAGAGCTACAACAACCGAAGCTAAAATTATCAAAACCCTAAAGAGTATTGATATCTGAATTAAATAGTAATAGGAAACAATACCCGCTAAAAGGACCAGAACCGATCCTAAAAGTTTAACTGTATCAAGCAAACTTGATTGTTGTTGTCCTGTATTGTCATTCATAATATTAACCCCAATGGTTCCTTACTCTGGCAGGCCAGGAGGGACTCGAACCCCCAACCTGCGGTTTTGGAGACCGCCGCTCTACCAGTTGAGCTACTGGCCTTTTGTAGCTTTACTCGATAATTTTTGTTACCACTCCAGACCCAACAGTTCTACCACCCTCACGAATGGAAAAACGAACTTGTTCTTCCATTGCTATGGGTGCAATTAACTCAACTGTGAGGCTTGTATCATCACCAGGCATCACCATCTCCGAACCCTCTGAGAGAGTAACGGCTCCGGTTACGTCTGTTGTGCGAAAATAGAATTGTGGGCGGTAGCCATTAAAGAAAGGCTTGTGTCTGCCACCTTCTTCTTTGGATAGTGCATAAACATCAGCTTCAAACTTTGTGTGGGGTGTTATGCTACCGGGTTTTGCGAGCACTTGTCCTCGCTCAACTTCTTCTCGTTTGGTGCCCCGAAGCAATACCCCAACATTATCGCCAGCTTGACCTTGGTCAAGTAATTTTCGGAACATTTCAACGCCAGTACATACCGATTCCTGAGTGTCTTTGATGCCAATAATTGCAACCTTATCATTAACT
The DNA here is from genome assembly GCA_012965065.1 of Gammaproteobacteria bacterium. Classification (GTDB taxonomy): domain Bacteria; phylum Pseudomonadota; class Gammaproteobacteria; order Steroidobacterales; family UBA11654; genus DTSX01. Next base: position 3,652 of record DTSX01000111.1, on the reverse strand, counting down.
TTGACGATTCCCCTTTCTATCCGACCAGTAACCACCGTACCTCTTCCTGAAATGGAAAATACATCTTCAATGGGCATTAAATAATCACCATCAATTGCTCTTTCAGGTTCTGGAAAATATTCATCCATTGTTGCGACAAGTTTCTCAATACTTACGCTGCCTAAGTCGCCGGTATCTCCTTCCAAAGCCTTAAGGGCGCTTCCCGTTATGATAGGGACATCATCCCCGGGAAAATTGTACTCTGATAGCAATTCTCTCAATTCCATCTCAACAAGCTCAACAAGCTCTTCATCGTCTACTTGGTCTGCTTTATTAAGGTAAACAACAATATTGGGAACACCGACATTTCTAGCTAGGAGAATATGCTCTCTAGTTTGAGGCATCGGGCCATCAGCAGCGGATACAACCAAAATCGCTCCGTCCATTTGAGCAGCACCGGTTATCATATTTTTAACGTAATCGGCATGTCCCGGACAATCAACGTGCGCGTAGTGTCTAGTATCACTTTCATACTCAACATGAGCTGTTGCGATAGTTATGCCTCTTTCCTTTTCTTCAGGAGCATTATCTATATCGTCAAATGAAGAAACATCACCACCATACTTGGCAGCACTTACTTTAGTCAAAGCAGCTGTCAACGTGGTTTTACCATGATCTACGTGACCGATGGTTCCAACATTGATGTGCATTTTATTTCGTTCAAACTTCTCTTTAGCCATAACTTTTAAACTCCCTATTAAATTAAATTATATTGATCCTTATGTTATCTATAATCTCAGCCCACAACCGGAGTTGAACCGGTGACCTCTTCCTTACCAAGGAAGTGCTCTACCTCCTGAGCTATGTGGGCAGATGCACTTCCTTGATAGAATGGAGCGGGCGATGGGGATCGAACCCACATCATCAGCTTGGAAGGCTGAGGTTCTACCATTGAACTACGCCCGCACAAGAACGATGTGCCCCAACTCGTTATTTTTATTCGCAATATACAACATATTTTCTCATCGTCAATGTTTTCTGTTAGCCTTTTTCCACCTTGTAATTACTATTACTATTGGTGGAGGGGGTAGGATTCGAACCTACGAAGGCTAAGCCAGCAGATTTACAGTCTGCCCCCGTTGACCGCTTGGGTACCCCTCCGCGGACATAACCCACTATTTTCTGATTAACTACTTTAGGTGTCAACAAAAATAAATAATTTTTGATGCACAACGGTGGTGCCGGAAGAGGGAATTGAACCCCCAACCTACCGCTTACAAGGCGGTTGCTCTACCAAATTGAGCTATTCCGGCGTTTTACCAACAAATGAAAACATTTGAGTCTTATTTTGTGGGTGAATTATAAACATTTTGCTCGATATTAACAGATAGGATGAGAATTAAATGCTCGAGTCAATTATATGGCCTGAAACGATAGTTTTTGCCACCCCATTCGTCTCTAACACCAGCCTCCCTTCACGGTCAATGCCCTTATTGATACCCCTGATGATTTGGCTGCCTACTTGGATTTTTAATTCTTTGCCAAAAAGCATATCGAGATCACCCCAATCAGATTGAGTTATTCTCAAAGAATCCCCATTAAAGTTTAATAAACTGTTGGTGATTGAGTGTATAAAATGGGCGGTCAAAAGATTACGGTTTAGATAAGTGCTTCCTTTAATCTCAGAAAGACCAATTGGTTTATGGTCTAGATTTTTCTCCCAGCTCCGTATTGCTGGCAATTTGTAGTTTATACCCAATCCAACATTTGCAACCAATTTATAAGAGCTACTCTGATGCAATTCAACAAGCAGCCCTCCCAATTTCCTTTCATTACAATAAAGATCATTAGGCCACTTTATTCTCAACCGTCTTAAACCCAGTTTTTTAAGGCACTTTATCAACTCAATCCCAATAAAAACACTTAATCCAACTGGAAAATTAGCATAGGCGACTTCTTGGTACACAGAAAGACATACTCCCGAAGCAAAAGGGGAGATCCATGTTCGGTGCTGTCTTCCCCGACCAGAGGTTTGGTATTCTGCTAAGCTTACTTTTATTTCTTTAGTACTAATGTCACTAGTGTCAAATTCTCTGCTGGTTGATTCCACTATATTTTTGACTGAAATGAAAATATTTTGGGCACAACCTAATGCACTCAAATGATCATAAATTTTTGATTTTCTTAGGAATTCTATGGAATCCTCTAACTGATAACGATTGCCCTCTTCAATCAAATTTAGCCCATAAGATTTGATGTTATTGATGGTTTTATTAAGTTCTTTTTCTGAGGTGAAATATTGCAAAAGATCTTTCTTTTCATAAACATTGCCATCAGCAATGATTCTGATCAATCTAGATTCAATTTGCATCAGATTTCAGTGAAAATGATACTCTGTGTTCAGTTCCTTTAAGCATTGAGTTAATGTTTTGACGATGTGTAAATAGAATTAATAATCCTAAAATCAAAGAAAAGAAGACCAAGTTAACAAAGCTTTGTCTTTCAAACAGGAAAACAAATACCGGTAGAGATGCAAACGCGAGTATTGTCGCCAAACCTACAAAACGAAAGACGACTAAGCTCAGCATCCAGACCAATAGAGAAGGTGCTACTAGAAAGGGTTCAAAATATAGAAAAATGCCAAGACCGGTGGCTGCGCCCTTCCCTCCTTTAAACTGAAACCATAAAGGATAGCAATGGCCGATAACAACAGAAAGTGCTGAGAAATATAAATAAATCTCTATATCAAACAGCGGGTTATGTAACCCCGAAAGTATTAATGACTCTGCTAATATGATTGCAAAGAATCCCTTAAAACAATCAAAACAAAAAACTATGGTGCCATGGATTCTCCCATGCATTCTATATGTATTGGTAGCTCCAGCATTACCGCTACCATGCTCTCTGACATCGTAATTATTAATTTTACCCAGAATTAAACTCGAATTGAGAGAGCCGATTAGGTAACTAACAAGAATGGATAATGCGAGTTCAAACATATCAAAAAACTTTTTTTGTAAGGAAAATAATATTATACCAACAGTGGGTGCTTGCAAAAGCTGTCTGTCTGCCAATAATATGCTAAGCGATGTTTTTCTAGGTATTTTTTAATGATTCTAAAACAATAACGAAGACAATCGAGAAAATCATCTTCGTTATTAGAGTCGATCCTGGTAATGTCCTACTCTCACATGGGGAAACCCCATACTACCATCGGCGCTGTGCATTTTCACTTCCGAGTTCGGCAAGGGATCGGGTGGTTCCTACACGCTATGGTCACCAGGAAAAGAACTTAGTTTAAAATATACACTGATTTTAAAGTTATTTGATTGTTAAATGACCAAGCCTCACGGGTAATTAGTATCGGTTAGCTACACTCATTACTGAGCTTCCACACCCGACCTATCAACATCGTAGTCTTCGATGGCCCTTCAGGGATCTCAAGGATCCAGGGAAACCTTATCTTAGGGTGGGCTTCCCGCTTAGATGCTTTCAGCGGTTATCCCTTCCGTACATAGCTACCCGGCAATGCCACTGGCGTGACAACCGGAACACCAGGGGTACGTCCACTCCGGTCCTCTCGTACTAGGAGCAGCTCCCTTCAAGTTTCCAACGAACGCACCAGATAGGGACCGAACTGTCTCACGACGTTCTAAACCCAGCTCGCGTACCA